>JBDSTZ010000292.1:0-4296 GCA_039927975.1 Massilia sp.
TGGCCGGCCGCCTCGCCATCGCGCCCGCCGGCGGCCGCTGTGCCGGCCGCCCCGGCCGCACCGTCGCCGCCGCCGCGCCGCCTTGACGACCAGGCCTTGCTGGCGCTGGCCGCCGCCAGCGACCGCCTGGCGTGCGAGTGTCCGCGCCACCTGTCCGATATCCTGCTGATGTTGACCAGCTTCGAGCGCTACAGTGAACAGTGCGCCGTCCGCAGCCCGGCCGACGCCCGCCTGCACCAGCAGCTCAATCGCAGCGCCGGCCAGGCCCGCGTACTGCTCGAAGATGCGCTCGAACAGCTGGCGCGCGCCGAAGGCTTGCCGCTGCCGTCGGTGTCTGCCGAATCCTCCAGCAGGGAGCACCATGACTGACGACCTTACCCCGCCGCCCGGCGCCCGCGGCCAGCTGTCCGCTCTGCCGCCCGGCGCCGCAAGCGACCCGACCGCGCCGCCGCCCGGCGCCAGCGGCCGCCCGTCCGCGCCGCCGGCTTCGCAGCGCATCCGCCAGCGCCTGGTCGCCGGCAACGCGCGCTTTTTCGCCAACGACAATATCGCCGGCTTCATCGAACCGGGCGAACTCGACGAACTGCTCGACGAGGTCAGCGCCAAACTGCAGGACGTACTCGAAAGCCTGGTGATCGACACCGCCGCCGACCACAACACCCAGGACACCGGACGCCGGGTGGCCAAGATGTTCATCAACGAAGTGTTCGGCGGGCGCTACACGGCCATGCCGCCGGTAACCGAATTTCCCAACGCCGCCCACCTGAATGAGCTGATGATCGTCGGCCCGATCACCGTGCGCAGCGCCTGTTCGCACCACCTGTGCCCGATCATCGGCAAGGTCTGGATCGGCGTCATGCCGAACGAATATTCAAACCTGATCGGCCTGTCGAAATACGCCCGCATCGCCCAGTGGATCATGAGCCGCCCACAGATCCAGGAGGAAGCGGTGATGCAACTGGCCGACCTCTTGCAGGAAAAAATGCAGCCCGACGGCCTGGCAGTGGTGATGGAGGCCGACCACTTCTGCATGCAATGGCGCGGCGTCAAGGACATGGACGCCAAGATGACCAACAGCGTCATGCACGGTTCCTTCCTCAAGGACCCGGCGCTGCGGCGCGAATTCCTCTCCCTGATAAAACGCTAGCCCGACCTGGAGCCCATCATGCTCGTTCGTCTGTTGTACGCCAGCCGCGCCACCGGGACCATCCCGGCCGATGCGATCCACGACATCATGCGCCAGTCGCACGCGCACAATCCGGCCCAGGGCATCACCGGCATCCTCTGCCACAGCGACAAGATCTTCATGCAGGTGCTTGAAGGCGGGCGCGGCCCGGTCAACGCGCTGTACGCGAAGATCTTGCGCGACCCGCGCCACACCGACGTGGTGCTGCTGCATTACGAGGAAATCACCGAGCGCCGCTACGCCGGCTGGACCATGGGCCAGGCCAACCTGGCGCGCGCCAATCCCTCGACCTTGCTGCGCTTTTCCGACCTGCCCGTACTCAATCCGCATTGCATGTCGGGTTCCAACTCGATGGCGCTGATGGACGAGCTGATGGCCTCGGCCACCATCGTCGGCCGCGCGTGACGCGAGCGCGGACCGGTCGGCCGATCAAGGCTTACCGAGTTTCCTCTCGACATACTGCAACCACATGTCGCGCGCATCGATCTGGCCATCGACGATGTCGAGTTTCTCGAAGCTGCGACGATTGAACGGCTGACCGACGAACGCCAGGTAGCTGGCGCCGAGAATGAAACTCGGATGGATTTCGCAGTCGGTATCGTTGAACAGCTTGCCGCCGCCATGGCGCCAGAATGCCTGATCCTCGTGATGGTGGAAGCTGCTGTCTTGGTCATCGTGGTCGCTACCACTGACCGTAAAGAAATCCCGGCCCGAACCGGCAACCCATTTTTGCACCAGGAATTCGTTTTCCGTCCCGTCGTCCGTGGTCTTCTTGCCGATGACCTTGGCTACGACGACCTGGGTGGCCAGCATGAGCTGCTCATCGACGCCAATCACTTGTTCCTTTGGCGGCGCCCAGCAGGCCCGGCACGGCGCGGCAGCCGCTATCAACGCCAGAAACGCGAGCGAGCGTGCGAGCCGGCTTGATGTAATGTCCAATAATCGAGTGGTCATGGTGGCCTTTTTCTCTTGAATCAAGGTGGCGCATGCGGGAGTGCGAACAGATCGAATTTGCCGACACGAGCTCAAGCCTCAAGCCTCAAGTCTCAAGCCTCAAGCCTCAAGCCTCAAGCCTCAAGCCTCAAGCCTCAAGTCTCAACCCTCAACCCTCAAGCCTCCAGCAACGCCAGCGCCTGCCCGCGCGCCGATTCGCGCAGCGACTTGCGCAGCGCCGCATCGGCGGTGGTGCGCGCCAACACCATGCCGCCCACACACAGCGCCACGATCGCCTGCGCGCGCTGCTGGCCGTCGTCCAGATGCGCCAGCGCGTTGGCGTAGATCCCGCTCATCCGCCTGATCAGGTCGGTGTACGCGCTTTGCGGCGCCAAGCCTGCGCGCGCGACGTCGCCCGGCAGCGCGTACAGCGGACAGTGCTTGTCGATATCGTCGAGCACCGCATCGCTCAGGTACAAATCGATCAGCATGCGGGCCAGCCCGTCCGCCGATTGCGGCGGCGACTTTGCCACCTGTTCGGCGAAGGGATTGCAACTGGTGAAGCTGGCCACCGCCTCGGCGTAAACCTGGTCCTTGCTGCTGAAATGATGATAGAAACCGCCGCGCGTGAGGCCGGCGGCCGACATGATCTGGTCGATCGACACCTGTTCGAAACCTTGACGGTTGAACAGCCGGCGCGCCGAGTCGACGATGCGCCCGCGCGTGGCGGCCCTGTGTTCGCTGCTGTACGGCATTGCACTCTCCAAATTATGTCCTTGAACATAAATAGAATAGCCGTATTCTGGCGTCTAGTCACTTCGTCGCGAAGGTGGAAAGCAGTCATCCGCCATCGCCATTCAATCCTGGTTAACTATTGGAGAAACCATGCAGACCCTGACGATCAACGATGCCATCGAAGGCCCGACCCTGACCACCCTGCGCTGGGTGCCGCCTTTCGTGGTGGGCCTGGTGCGCGACCTGCGCGTGCGCTGGGCGATGGAAGAGGCCGGCCGGGCCTACGCCGTGCGCGTGGTCGGTCAGGAAGACCAGGCCAGCGTCGCCTACCGCCAGCAGCAGCCCTTCGGCCAGGTGCCGGTCTACCAGGAACCGGGCATCACCCTGTTCGAATCGGGCGCGATCCTGCTGCACCTGGCGCGCGACTGCGAAACCTTGATGCCGGCGGACGAGGCGGGCAGGGCGCACACGACCGAGTGGATCATCGCCGGGCTCAACAGTATTGAACCCCACGTGCAGAATTTCGCCGAACTCGATTTTTTCGCCGCCGGCGAAGCTTGGGCCGCCGAGCGTCGCCCGGCACTGCTGGCCAGGCTAGAACAGCGGCTCGGAGACCTGAGCAAGTGGCTGAAAGGCCGCGATTATCTGACCGGCCGCTTCACCGCCGCCGACATCCTGATGACCACCGTGCTGCGCACCCTGCGCAATACCGACGTCCTGACGCGTTTTCCCGTACTCGAAGCCTACCGAGACCGCTGTACCGTACGTCCGGCGTTCGTGAAGGCGCTGGCTGATCACACGGCGCTGTTCGAAGCAGCGACGCCGCCCGCGCGCTAGGCAAGGTTCCGGGGAGGCCACCAACTTCCGATCTGATCGATACCGACGTCCTGACGCGCTCTTCCGTACTCGCAGCGTGCCGCGACCGCTGTACCGCGCACCCGGCGTTCGTTCCGCCGTACCGCGCGCCCGGCGCTAAGGCGTTGGCTGATCACACAGCGCTGGTTGAAGCAGCGACGCCGCCCCCACGTTAGGCGAGGTTCGGGGTGGGGGGCACCAACTTCCAATCTGATCGATACCGACGTCCTGACGCGCTCTCCCGTACTCGCAGCGTGCAGCGACCGCGGTACCGTGCCCCCCGACATTCGAGAAGGCGCTCGCTGATCAAACGACGCTGTTTGAAGCAGCGACGCCGCGCTCGCAACTGGCGCGAGGTCGAAGACGCCGTTTTTCGTTCGACCTGATCGCGCTGTACGCTGTCACTAACTGCCTGCACCTAAGCGGGACGCTCGCGCGCCGCGAGCTGCTCGGCTATTTGCGCCGCACTAAAGTGGGTGTAGTCCTTGTTAATGTCGAACTGGACCAGCGGCGCCAGCTGCGGGTCGAGCAGCTTGCGCAGCAACCCCAGAAATTGCGGCGATGCGACGATGGCCAGTTGGTCGAAC
>JBDSTZ010000293.1:0-4588 GCA_039927975.1 Massilia sp.
CGGACGCAGCGAGCACCGCGTCGGCCGCCTCGATGGCAGTGCGCGACTGGCCGTCAATCAGGTCTATTTTCACGTCCTGCAGCCCCGCCTGCGTCACCAGTTCGGAAAAATAGACGCGCTGGCGCGCGCCGGCCATCGGCACCACGAAACGCAAGTCGGGATCGCGCGCGGCCAGCAGCTTAATGGCGGCCACGAATGGCGCAACCAGATATTTGAGTTCGCCCATGCGGCTGCCGGGCATGACAGTGACCACGCGCACGTCGTCGGGCAGGCCGAGCGTGCGGCGCGCACCGGCCTGGTCGGGCTGCAGCGGAATCACCTCGGCCAGCGGATGGCCGATATACGTCACCGGCACCCCGGCCTGCTGGTAGATCGCTTCCTCGAACGGGAAGATCACCAGCATGTGCGAGACCGCCTGCTTGATTTTCTTGATGCGCCCGCCGCGCCAGGCCCAGATCTGCGGGCTGACGAAGTGCACGGTGGGGATGCCGGCTTGCCGCAGCTGCATTTCGAGGCCCAGGTTGAAGCCCGGGTAGTCGGCGCCGACGAACACCGCCGGCCGCTCGGCCAGCAGCTGGTCGCGCAGGCTGTTCTGGACCGCCTTGATGGCGCGGTAGCGCGGAATGATCTCGAACATGCGGCCGACCGCCAGTTCTTCGATCGGCGTGTCCGACACGAAGCCCTGCTCGATCATGCGCGGCCCGCCGATGCCGTGAAAGCGCGCGCCGGGCAGCTGCGTGCGCAGGCCGCCCAGCAGGCGCGCGGCCAGCAGGTCGCCCGACACTTCGCCGGCGACCATTGCCACGGAAAGGTCAGCGGACGATGCCACGGCTTGCGATGTCGAGAAAGCCGCGCATCTGCGCGATCTGTTCGGCCGCCTCGGGCAGCGCGAGCGCCTCGGCTTCCAACGCGGTCTTGGCCTCTTCCAGCGTCAGGCCGGCGCGGTAGACCAGCTTGTAGGCGCTGCGGATGCCGTCGATCTGCGCGCGCGTGTAGCCGCGCCGCTTGAGCCCTTCGACATTGACGCCGCGCGCGCCGGCCGGGTTACCCGACACCAGCACGAACGGCGGCACATCCTGGGTCAGGCTGGTGTACATGCCGACAAAGGCGTGCGCGCCGATCTTGCAGAACTGGTGCACGCCGGCGTAGCCCGACAGGATGGCCCAGTCGCCCACTTCGACGTGCCCGGCCAGCTGGGCGTTGTTGGAGAAAATGGTGTTGCTGCCGACCTGGCAGTCGTGCGCCAGGTGGACGTAGGCCGAGATCCAGTTGTCGTTGCCGAGCCGGGTCACGCCGACGTCCTGCACGGTGCCGGTGTTGAAGGTGCAGAATTCGCGCACGGTGTTGCGGTCGCCGACTTCGAGGCGGGTCGGCTCGCCGTTCCACTTCTTGTCCTGCGGCGCCGCCCCGATCGACGAGAACTGGAAGAACTTGTTGTCTTCCCCGATCGTCGTGTGGCCTTCGATGACCACGTGCGGCCCCACCACGGTACGCGCGCCGATGACGACGTGCGGCCCGATGATCGAGTAGGCACCGATCTCGACGCCGCTGTCGAGCTGCGCTTTCGGATCGACGATCGCGGTGGCGTGGATGGTCGTCATTACTGCCCCGCTGGCTGGCTCGCGTCGGTCGCGCTGCGGATGGTGCACATCAGGTCCGCTTCGACCGCGACCTTGCCGTCCACGCTGGCGACCGCCTTGTACTTCCAGATGCCGCGCGAGACACGCACGATCTCGACGTCCATCTTGAGCTGGTCGCCCGGTTCGACCGGACGCTTGAAGCGCGCGTTGTCGATGCCGACGAAATACACCACGCTGTTCTCGTCCGGCTTCACGTTCATCGTCAGGAACGACAGGATGGCGGCGGTCTGGGCCAGCGCCTCGATCATCAGGACGCCCGGCATCACCGGCTTGTGCGGGAAGTGGCCGTTGAAGAATTCCTCGTTGGCGGTGACGTTCTTGATCGCGGTGATGCTCTTGTTGTGTTCCCAGGTCAGCACGCGGTCGACCAGCAGCATCGGATAGCGGTGCGGCAGGTACTGCTTGATCTGGTGGATGTCGAGGGTCTTGTTGTCGGTAGTGGTCATTTTTGCTCTGTCAGCGTTTTGATTGTTTTTTCCAGCGCGCGGATTTTATCCCGCATGCTCGCCAGGTTGCGGACGATTGCCGCGCTTTTTTCCCACTCGGCGTTTTTCGCCAGTGGATAGAAACCGGTGTACTGGCCCGCCTCGTGGATCGAGCGCGAGACCATGCTGCCCGACGAGATATGCACGCGGTCGGCGATGGTCAGGTGGCCCAGCACCATGGCGGCGCCGCCGAAGGTGCAGTATTTGCCGATCACCGCACTGCCGGCCACGCCGACGCAGCCGGCCATCGCGGTGTGGGCGCCGATGTGGCAGTTGTGGCCGATCTGGATCTGGTTGTCGAGCTTGACGCCGTCCTCGATCACGGTGTCGGCCAGCGCGCCGCGGTCGACCGTGGTGTTGGCGCCGATGTCGACGTCGTCGCCGATCATCACGCGCCCGGTCTGCGGAATGCGGATGTAGACACCGCCTTCGTTGGCGAAGCCGAAGCCGTCGGTGCCGATCACCGCGCCCGAATGCAGGATGCCGCGCCGGCCGATCTGGCAGCGTGCGTGGAAGGTGACGTTGGCGAACAGCCGGGTGCCTTCGCCAATGACCGCCTCGCGGCCGATGAAGCTGCCGGCGCCGATGACGGCGCCGGCCTTGATCACGGCGCCCTCCTCGATCGTCACCTGCGGCCCGACGTGGGCCGACGGATCGACGAACGCGCCCGCCGCCACGCTGGCGGAGGGATCGATGCCGGGCGCCGCCACGTGGGCGGTGAGCGATTCGAAATACTGCGCCGCGCGGGCGAAGTAGACGTAAGGGTTGGCGGTGACGATGCGCGCGCCGGCGTAGCTGGCGGCGACGAACTCGCTGTCGGCCGGGCTGACGATCAGCGCGGCGGCGCCGCTGCTGGCCGCCTGCGCGCGCAGCTTGCTGTTGCTGAGAAAACTGATGTAGGCCGCGCCGGCGTTGGCCAGCGGCGCGATGCCGCTCACGGCCAGGTTCGGGTCGCCCACCAGTTCTCCGCCAAAGCGTTCGACCAATTCACCGAGTCGGGTTGCCATGCTTGGTTTTTCCATAGATCGACCGTTGCCGATCGGGTTGATACAGGGTGGCGATGCCGCCTATTGGTCGAGCCGTTTGAGCACGCTGTCGGTGATATCGATGCGGCGGTTCACCCACAGCGCCTCGGTCAGCACGACGTCGAGGTTTTGCTGCTCGGCGATGCGCTCGATCGATTTGAAGGCGCGGTTGGCAATGCTGGCGCGCTCGTCGTTCTTGCGCTGCTGGAGGTCTTCGGCGAACTCTTGCTCGACGCGCTGGACTTCCTTGTCCAGTTCGAGCACGGCGCGCGCACGCCGGGTGCGCTCCGGCTCGACCAGGGTGTTGGCGTCGCTGTCGAATTTCTCCGACACCGTCTTCAGGCGCGCGCGCAGTTCGCGGTTGGCTTTTTCACGCTTGGAAAATTCGGCCTCGATGCGGCTGTCGGCCGACTTGGCCAGCGTCGATTCGGAATACAGCCGTTCGGTCGAGACGAAACCGACGCGCAGCGGCGCGTTCTGCGCCTGCGCCGCCGGCGCGCACGCCAAGGCCAGCAGGGCAAGAAGGGGTAGAGAACCCGACAAGCTCGTCAATTTAGTCACGGCCTCGCCTCGCTGTATGACACCGGCGGCAGGGCCGGCCCCTCGGTTATTGTTTATCAAGCTGCTTGAGAATCTTGTCGGTGATGTCGATGCGCGGACTCGACCAGGCCGATTCCTGCAGCACCACGTCGAGCTTTTCCTGCTCGGCGATCTGCTCGATCAGTTTGTAGGCTTTCTGGGCGATGTTGGCGCGCTCTTCGTTCTTGCGCTGGAGCAAGTCCTCGCGGAACTCGCGGTCGACCCGCTGCATTTCCTTGTCGAGCTCGAGCACTTCGCGGTAGCGCCGCGTGCGCTCCGGTTCGGCCAGGGTCGGGGCGTCGGCGTCGAACTTCTCCGACAGCGTCTTGAGACGGGCGAACATGTCCTTGTTGGCCTTCTGGCGCTTGGAAAACTCGGCGTCGATCTTGGCGTCGGCGGCCTTGGCCAGCTTCGACTCGGTGTAGAGCCGCTCGGTGAAGACGTAACCGATCCGGCTCGGCGCCGTCTGGGCCTGCGCCGGCGCCATCGCACAGGCGCACAGCGCCGCGGCTGCGAGCAGCCGGGGCAGCGAGGCAGTCACTGTTTTCAAGATAGTCCTCTCAAGATAATGCGTCAAAATCGTGCGTCAAAATCGGTCGGTGCAAGGCGACGCCGGGCTTAGAAGCCCGTTCCCATCTGGAACTGGAAGCGCTCGAGACGGTCGCCCGGTTTCGCGTTCAGGGGCTTAGCATAACTCAACTTGAGCGGACCCATCGGAGAAATCCAGCTGACCCCCAGGCCGGCCGAGAAGCGCAGCTCGCTGGCGCGCATTTTCTGGCCTTCCTGGTAGATCTGGCCGCCGTCGACGAAACCGAACCAGCGCAGGCTGCGGTCGGCGCCGCTGCCGGGGAATGGCAAT
>JBDSTZ010000294.1:0-7774 GCA_039927975.1 Massilia sp.
GTTGCGCGGGCCCGAGTACGTGTTCGAGAGCGTCAACGAGCGCTTCGTGCACCTGGTCGGCGAGCGCGAGCTGGTTGGCTTGAGCCTGCTGGCGGCGCTGCCCGAGCTGGCCTGGCAGGGCTTCGTCGAACTGCTCGACAGCGTGCACCGCGAGGGCCGCCCGGTCGAAGGCAGCAATGTGCGCCTGCAGCTGCGCCGCAGCGAGGTGCTGGAGGAGCGCTACATCGATTTCGTCTTCATGGCGCTGCCGGCCGGCGGCGCCTATCCGGCCGGGGTGCTGGTGCACGGGGTCGACATCACCGAGCGCACCCGCGCCAATCTGCTGGCGGTGGGCCAGCGCAGCGCGCTCGAACTGGCGGTCAGCGACGCCCCGCTCGACGACGTGCTCGACGTGCTGGCGCACACCGCCGAGGAGCATGCCGGCGGGGTCGGACTGGCTGCGGTCCAGCTGATCGAGGCGGGCGCCAACGGTGCGCGCGCGCGCCTGCGCCACGCGGCCGGGCCGTCGCTGCCGCTCGAATTCATGGACGCGCTCGACGCCATGCCGATCGGTCCGCAACCGTGTCCGGGCGGCGCGGCGGCTTACTGGGCCGAGACCGTGACCGTCAGCGACATGGCGGCCGACACCCGCTGGGACGCGTATCGCACGCTGGCGCGCGAACACGGGCTGTGGTCGTGCCGCTGCATTCCCATCATGTCGCCGGCCGGCGCGGTGCTGGGGGTGTTCAGCTGGTACTGCCGCGAACCGAGGCTGGGCCTGGCGCACGAGCACGCGGCGCTGTCGCTGCTGGCCAACACCGCCTCGCTGGTGATCGGCCAGCGCCACGAGGCGCAGGAACGGCAGGCGGCCGAAGACCGCTCGCTCAATATCCTCGAGAGCATCAGCGACGGCTTCCTGGCGGTCGATCCGGACTGGCGCGTCACATACGCCAACGCGGCCGCCGAAAAACTGGTGCTGAGCGACCGCAGCGAGATGGTCGGCAAGTCGCTGTGGACGATTTTTCCAGGCGCGCTGGGCAACGAGATCGAGGCCGCGCTGCGCCACACGGCGCGCGAGCGCGAAGGCGCCAAGTTTGAAGTGTTCTACGCGCCGAGCGCGCGCTGGGTCGAGATCAACACTTGCCCGACGCCCGACGGCGGCATCGCGCTGTACTTCCGCGACCGCACCGAGCGGCGCCGCAGCGAGGAGGGCATCCGGCGCCTGGCGGCGGTGGCCGAGCAGTCGTCCGACTTCATCGCCATCACCGGGCCGGACGCGCGCGGCGTGTTCGTCAACCCGGCCGGGCGGACCTTGTGCGGGATCGGCGCCGACGACGATGTCGGCGCCTTGAGCATGCTCGACTTTTTCGCCCCAGAGCAGCGCGCCTTCGCCAGCGAGGTCATTTTACCGGCGCTGGCCGGCGCGGCGGCCAGCTGGGAAGGCGAGATGCGCTTCCAGCAGCGTGCCAGCGGCGCCGCCATTCCGGTGTACTTCAAGGGCTTCGCGGTGCGCAGCGACAAGGGCAAGATCATCGGCCTGGCCACCGTCACGCGCGACATCACGGCCCAGAAGCAGGCCGAGGACGCGCTGCGCCGGGTCGCCGCCGACCTGTCCGAGGTCGACCATCGCAAGTCCGAATTCCTGGCCACCCTGGCGCACGAGCTGCGCAATCCGCTGGCGCCGATCCGCACCGGGCTCGAACTGATCCGCCGTGCGCCGGGCGACGCCGCCGCCATCGACCGGGTGCACAAGATGATGGAGCGCCAGGTCGGCCACCTGGTCCACCTAGTCAATGACTTGCTCGACGTCGCGCGCATCACCAGCGGCAAGATCGAATTGCGGCGCGCGCCGGTGGAACTGGCCAGCCTGGTGGCGATGGCGGTCGAGACCAGCGCCGCGCTGATCGACGCCGGCGCGCTGCGGCTCGAGCTGCAGCTGGCGCCGCAAGCGCTGGTGCTCGAAGCCGACGCCATCCGCATCGTCCAGGTGCTGAGCAATCTGCTCAATAACGCCGCCAAGTACACCCCGGCCGGCGGGCGCATCACGCTGTCGGCCTGGCGCGAGGGCGACGCGGCGGTGCTGACGGTGGCCGACAGCGGTGTCGGCATTCCGGCCGAGGCGCTCGGCACGCTGTTCGACATGTTCACCCAGGTGCGCGGCAATCTCGACCGCGCGCAGGGCGGACTGGGGATCGGCCTGTCGCTGGTGCGCCGGCTGGTTGAACTGCATGGCGGCAGTGTGGCGGCGGCCAGTGCCGGCCTGGGGCTGGGCAGCACCTTCACCGTGCGCCTGCCGCTGGCGCGCGAACGAAGCGCTGACGATGAGGCGGCGGGCGGCGCGCTGAAGGTGCTGGTGGTCGACGACAACGCCGATGCCGCCGGCAACCTGGCCGAACTGCTTGGTCAGCTGGGCCATGAGGCGCGCGTCGCGCTCGACGGCGCCGAGGGCATTTCGCTGGCCCAGGCGTTCGCGCCCGATCTGGTGTTCATCGACATCGGCATGCCCGGCATGAATGGCCACGAGCTGGCGCGGGCGATCCGCCGCGATCCGGCGCTGCGGCGCGCGCGCCTGGTGGCGCTGAGCGGTTATGGCGCCGGGCCCGATCCGGTCCAGGCGCGCCAGGCCGGCTTCGACGACTACCTGGTCAAGCCGGTCGACACCGGCCAGCTGCGCCAGCTGTGCGCAGCGGCCAGCGGGAGCGACGCGTGAGCGCTGGCGCCGCGTTGCCGGTGTCGTGCGGCACGCTGGTGGTCAACCCGGCCGGCCAGCTGCTGTTGTGCCACGTGACCGACACGGCCAAGTGGGACATCCCGAAAGGCATGCAGGATCCGGGCGAGACGACGCTGGAGGCGGCCATGCGCGAGCTGCGCGAGGAGGCCGGGATCGCCTTCGCGCCGGCGCGCTTCGAAGAGCTGGGCAGCTTCGACTACCGGCGCGACAAGCGGCTGCACCTGTACCTGGTGCGCGGCGGCGACGAGCTGGCCAGCCTCGATCACCTGGTGTGCACCAGCTTCTTCGACCATCCGGTGACGGGGCGGCCGCGGCCCGAAGTCGACGGCTATCGCTGGGCTGCGCGCAATGAGATTTCTCGCCTGTGCTGGCCGCGCATGGCGGCGCGCCTGCTGGCGCTCGACTGGGACGGCGCCGGCCAGCAGTGAACCGGCCGGCGAATCGGCCTGCTCACCGGTCGGCGAATCAGTTCGCGCACCAGTGAGCGTATCAGTGTTTAAGGCGCGAGGATCGCTTCGATCGCTGCCAGCGTGCCCGGCTTGGTCAGGTGCAGGTCGAAGCCGGCCACGCGCGAGCGGGCGCGGTCGCTCTCGCCGCCCCAGCCGGTCAGCGCCACCAGCTTGACGGCGTCGAAGGCGCGCTCGCGGCGAATCGCGCGCGCCACCTCATAGCCATCCATGCCCGGCATGCCAATGTCGAGAAACACCACCTGCGGCGCGAAGTCGCGCAGCAGCGCGAGCGCCTGCGCGCCGCTGTTGGCCACCATCGCCTGGTGGCCCAGCAGGTCGAGCAGCGCGGCGAGGGTGTCGGCGGCGTCGAAATTATCGTCGACCACCAGCACCCGCATGGAGGTGGCGGGCGCTGCGTCGGCGGCCAGCGCCGGCATGGCGGACGGCGTTGGCGCGGCCAGCGGCAGGCGCAGGCTGAAGCTGCTGCCGGTGCCGGCGCCGGCACTGGCGGCGCTGACGCTGCCGCCGTGCAGTTCAGCCAGCGAGCGCACCAGGGACAGCCCGATACCGAGGCCGCCGTCGGCGCGTTTGCCGTCGCGCCCGACCTGGGTGAACATCTCGAACACCGCTTCAAGCTGGTCCGGCGCGATGCCGATGCCGTCGTCGCTGACGGTGATGAGGGCCGAGTCGCCGTCGCGCGCGGCGCTGAGCGCGATGCGGCCGTGCTCGGGCGTGTATTTGGCCGCGTTATTGAGCAGATTGCTGATGATCTGGGTGACGCGGGTCGGATCGGCGTCGAGCGCCAGCGCGGGCTCGGGCAGGGACAGCGAGAGGGTGTGGCGCTTGGCCTCGATCAGCGGCCGGCTGGTGTCGAGCGCGGCGTGGATGAGGTCCGCCAGCGGCACGCTGACGCGGCGCAGCTCGATCTGGCCGCGGGTGATGCGCGCCACGTCGAGCAGGTCGTCGACCAGTTCGACCATGTGGTCGAGCTGGCGCTCCATCACGTCCTGGACCCGCGCGACGGTGGCGTGGTCGCCGCCGGCCATGCGCAGCACTTGCAGGCCGCTGCGCAGCGGCGCCAGCGGGTTGCGCAGCTCGTGCGCCAGGGTGGCGAGGAATTCAGTCTTGCGGCGGTCGGCTTCGGCCAGGTCGGCCGCCAGGCGCTTGAGCTCCGTCTCGGCCCGCATGCGTTCGGTGATGTCGGAGAACAGCACCGCGACCTTGGTGCTGCCCGGCCCGCCGACCCGGCTGGCGTACACGTCGTACCAGCGGTTGAGCGCCTTGGCCTGGTCGACGAAGCGCAGCGCTTCACCGGTGGCGGCGACTTGGCCGTAGATCGTGAACCAGCGCTTCTCGTGGCCCGGCGCCAGTTCCAGGATGGTCTTGCCGAGCGCGTCCTGCAGCCCGGTGTGGGCGACGAAGGCCGGGTTCATTTCGAGGAAGCGGTAGTCGCACGGCGCGCCGGCCTCGTCGTACAGCATGTCGATGATGCAGACGCCCTCGTCGACGGTCTCGAACAGCATGCGGTAGCGTTCCTCGCTGTCGCGCAGTTCCTGCTCGGCCTCGGCCTCGCGGCTAATGTCGAGCACCACGCCGCGCATGCCGACCGCCTGGCCGCCGGCGTCGTAGCTGACCTGGCCGCGCGCCATCAGGGTGCGGTAGCGGCCGAGCGCCGAGTCGCGCACCCGCAAGCGCGCCTCGTAGGGCGCGCCGGTACTGATCACATGCGCGATGATCTGGCGGTTGCGGATCGCGTCTTCCGGGTGGATCGAGGCGAAATAGGTGTCGGAGGCGCCGTTTTCGGCGTCGGCGTCCGAGACCCCGAACAGGCGCTGCATGGTGGGATCGGCGGTGACGCGGTCGGCCCGCAGGTCCCAGGCCCACATCGCCAGTTCGGCGGCGGCGACGGTGGTGTCGAGGCGCGCGCGGGTGTCCTCGAGGACGTCCTCGATGTGGCGCCGTTCGCGCGCGCTGCGGGCGGCGTCGATGAAATGGCGCACCTTGCTCGACAGCGCGACGCGCGGCAACGCGCCCGGCAGGACGTCGACGGCGCCGGCTTCGTAGCACTGCGCGAGCGGAAAGTCGGGGCCGGCGCGCGGCGCCAGCACGATGATCGGCGTCTGCTGCGAGCGGCGCTGCTGATGCAGTTCGCGCACCAGGGCGGCCGGGTCGTGGGCGTCGTCGGCCACGCTGATCAGGATCAGGGCGAAGTGATGGCCGCGCGCCTTCGCCAGGGCATCGGCAAACACGCTGGTGTGCGCCAGCGCCGCGCCCCAGTCGCGCCGCAAATCGGCGAGCGCCGGAACATCGGCGGCGCCGAACAGCAGGATGCCACCTTCCCGAACCGCGCTCAGCACGTTGGCAGCCCAGACAATGCCGGACGGCGTGGATGGGCGAGGCGGGTGTTGGCGAAAGTGTGGTTCATGCGGAGATCACTATGTGGTGCGGTGGCGTTTACGGCTCACGGTCCGGGTTTGAACCCGCGACGGGGCCCTGTCCGGGACCGGGGCTGGTGAGCTGACTGTGCGTTCGCTGGCGAGGGTGGGCGTTGCCGTGCGCGCCTTCTTGCCGGGTCGATTGGGGGGCTGATGATTGTTGTTGCGGCTTGACCGGCGGCACCGCTTCGCTTTGCAGCGCGTCGGCGATGGCCTGGGCCGGGGCTGGCTCGGGCGGCAACTGGCCTACCCGGCGCGCCTGGTCCGATTGCTGGTCGAGGCTGACTTCCTCGGCGACCGCGTAGCGGCCGTCGTCCTCGTCATCAGGCGTGGCCGGCAGCAGCGATTCTGAACGGGCGTCGGCGGACTGACCGGCGCCGGTGTCCGCCGCCGGTGGCGACGGTGGTGTTTGCGGTGATGGCATGGCGCGCTCCCTCTACTGGCGATCATGCTTTGATTGCAAGATTCGACCAGAGTTCGCCTGTGCCATCACCACCATCGCGAACGCCGCTCGCCTACTTGGCGCTCAGACAGGTCTTCATGAAGGCTTTGCGGGCATCGCCTTTCATGTCCTTGGCATCGGCATTGCAAGTCTTCATCTTGCTTTGCTGCCCGGTCAGTTTCGGTGCTTCAGGCGCCGGTTTGGCGGACAGGCAACTTTTCATGAACGCCTTGCGCTCATCGCCTTTCTTGCCCGTCGCATCGGCGTTGCAGGTGACCATCTTGTTTTGCTGGGCCGACTTCGGCGCCGAGGCGGCCGCGCTGGCGGCCGTGGCGGCGAAGGCGGACGAGGCGAAACAAACGAGAGCGCAGGCGGCGAGAAGATTCTTCACGATAGATCCCAAGGTAAGTGGTCGATGACAGGGCAGGGTGTGGCCGGCAACAATGCTGTCCAGCTGACTTTATACTAAAGCAAACGATCTGCCGCGCACAATAGATTCCACCGCGAAAAATGAGAGAGGGCGATGGAGTGGTCTGCGGACAACAAGCACGGCCGCGCGGGCCGCTCACCTCGTGTTGGCGCTATCGCTATAATGGGTTCATCGCGCCCCGGGCGGGCGTCGCCAGGACCTGCCGCGACCTGCCCAGACTTTACCGACCCCTACCGAGACCTTTCGATGCCCATTTCGCTGCTGATCGCCAAACAAGCCATGCCGTCGTCGGGCCCCACGCCGGCGCCGCTTGAGCTGGAATTGCTGGCCAACCTTGTCAACCGGCACGGCTGCATCACCGGCGCCACCGGAACCGGCAAGACCGTCACACTGCAAGTGATCGCCCAGGCCCTGTCGCAGATCGGCGTGCCGGTGTTCATGGCCGACGTCAAGGGCGACTTGTCGGGACTGGCGGCGCCGGGCGCGCCGTCGGAGAAGATGGACAAGCGCCTGGCCGCGCTCGGCGTGGAAGCGCCGGCCTGGAGCGGCTGCCCGGTGGCCTTCTGGGATGTGTTCGGCCAGCAGGGCCACCCCTTGCGGGCGACGATGTCCGAGCTCGGCCCCTTGCTGCTGGCGCGCATGCTCAATTTGAACGACACCCAGGAAGGCGTGCTGCAACTGGTGTTCAAGATCGCTGACGACAAGGGCATGCTGCTGCTCGACAGCAAGGACTTGCGGGCGATGCTGCAATTCGTCGGCGACAATGCGGCCGAGTTCCGCACCAGTTACGGCAATATTTCGGCGGCCAGTATCGGCGCCATCCAGCGCGGTCTGATCGCCATCGAGGAGCAGGGCGGCGACCAGTTCTTCGGCGAGCCGATGCTCAATATCGACGACCTGTTGCAGACCGATGCGCACGGCAAGGGCGTGGTCAATATCCTGGCGGCCGACAAGCTAATGAATGCGCCGGCTATGTACGCGGTGTTTCTGCTGTGGCTGCTGTCGGAATTGTTCGAGAACTTGCCGGAGGTGGGCGACCTCGACAAGCCGAAGCTGGTTTTCTTCTTCGACGAGGCGCATCTCCTGTTCAGCGACGCGCCGAAGTCGTTGCTGACGGCGGTCGAGCAGGTGGTGCGGCTCATCCGCTCCAAGGGCGTGGGCATCTATTTCGTCACACAGAACCCGCTCGACATTCCCGAGACCGTGCTGGGCCAGCTGGGCAATCGCATCCAGCATGCGCTCAGGGCCTATACGCCGGCCGAGCAACGGGGCCTCAGGGCCGCCTCGGACAGCTTCCGGGCCAATCCG
>JBDSTZ010000295.1:0-3248 GCA_039927975.1 Massilia sp.
TCGGAGTGCACCCGCAGGTGGGTAAAGATCGGTGTCGTCATACCGCCATTTTACCCCGCCGGCGGGGCCGCCGGCAGCCCGCCAGGCCGGCGCGCCCACGGTGTGCGGCTGGCGCGCCACACCCGAGCGGCGCCACTAGGCATTGATGCCGACGAGGACAGTGCCGGTGTAGCCGGCGCTGTTCGAGCCGGTCATGGCGATGGTCTGCTGGGTGTTCTGGGCCGCCGTGTTATCACCGAATACATTGTCGGAGGCGAGCGGGGTTTGCGGGAAGCGGGTCGCGCTGCTGCCGTACAGCGTGGTGTCGGCATACACCGCCGTGGCCTGGCTGGCTGGCATGGCGAACTGCGAGACCAGCAGCGAGCTGCGGCCGGTGGTGGCGGCGGCCAGGCTGGAAAACACTTCGAAGTGGATGTGCGGATAGCGCCCGGCGTAGGCGCCCGGGAAGATGGTGGTGAAGGTGACGTAGCCGTTGGCGTCGGTGACCTGGATGCCGCGCAGGTAGCTCTCGTTCGGCAGGTCGTAGAGCGAGTAGCGTCCCAGGGCGTCGCAATGCCACAGGTAGATGGCGCGCCCGGCGAGACCCGCGCACGATCCCTGCGCGTTGACCAGGCGGATCGTCAGGTCGACCCGGGTGCCGGCGGCGACGGTGCTGGTGCCGAGGAAGCTGGCGCGGATGTCGCTGCGCACTGCGCTCGCCAGGGTCAGCACGTTGCTGGTCGAGCCGCTGGCGGTGTTGGTGCCGTCGGCCGGATAGGGGCCGTTGGTCTCGGTCGAATTGACGATACAGGCGGCGTTCGAGACGGTGGTGCCAGTGGTGCCGGTGGTGCCGCTGGTGGTGGTGTCGGTGCCGGCGCTGGCGTCGCCGCCGCCGCAGGCCGGCAGCAGCACGGCGGCGCTGGACAAGGCCATCAGGCGCAAGGCATGGCGCCGCGCCAGCAGTTGTTTTTCAATCAGTGGAAGGTCCTCCGCCAGACCGTGGCCATGCATGCCGTTCATGTTGTGCTCCTGTAGGTGAGGAGCTCATTGGACCATGGCTAAATGTGAAGTATTGTCCGGTTTGTGTAAATTTTCGTAAATACAAACGGACGGTTCAGCGGCCCTCGCCGCGCATGCTGATGCGCACCAGGTCGGCCACGTTGTCGACCTGGAGTTTGCTCATCAGGCGGGCCTTGTGCACTTCGACCGTGCGCACGCTGATCGCCAGCGCCAGCGCGATGTCGCGGTTGTGGCGCCCCGCCACCACCAGCTCCGCCACTTCGCGCTCGCGCGGCGTCAGGCTGGCCATCAGGGCCACCGCGCCGCCGTGCTGGCGGCGCGTGTCGCGCCCGCGCGCGGCGTCGGCGAAGGCTTCCTCGATCGCGCCCACCAGCTTGTCCTCGTCGAGCGGCTTTTCGAGGAAGTCCTTGGCCTGGGCCTTGAAGGCCTGGCGCGCCAGGTCGACGTCGCCGTGGCCGGTGATGATGATGACCGGCAGCTGGCAGCCGCGCCGCAGCAGGTGCTGCTGCAGCGAGAGGCCGTCCATGCCGGGCATGCGCACGTCGAGCAGTACGCAGCCGGACCATTCCTCGCGCAGGGCGGCGAGGAAGTTCTCGGCGCTGGCGAACAGCGCGATGCGGTAGCCCAGCACCCCCAGCAGCAGGCCGAGCGAATCGCGCACGGCGGCGTCGTCGTCGACGATGTAGACCGTCAGGCCGTGTTCAGCTTCATTGCTCATGTGCGGCTCCGGTTTCCACTAGCGGCAGGATGAAGCGGAACATGCCGCGCTCGCCCACCTCGGCCCACAGCGTGCCGCCATGCGCCTCGACGATGTTGCGGCTCAGGACCAGGCCCAGTCCGAGGCCACTCGACTTGCCCGACACAAAAGGCTCGAACAGGCGCGCCATCACCGTCTTCGAGACGCCCGCGCCGCTGTCCTCGACCGATATGCACAGGCGCCCGCCGGCCAGCGCCTCGCCCCAGACGCGGATGCGGCGCGCGCCGTCCGGCTGCGCCTGCACCGCGTCCATCGCGTTGGCGACCAGGTTGCGCAGCACCAGTTCGATCTGCAGGCGGTCGACCCGGATCGCCAGCGGCGGCACGGCGTCGGTGTCGAGCACGACCTCGTCGGCGTTGCACTGGAGCGCGAACTGGCCGCTGATGGCGGCCATGATGTCGGCCATGTTGGCCGTCTCCAGGTGCATCGCGCCGGTGCGGAAGAATTCGCGCAGGCGCCGCACCACCTCGGCGGCGCGGCCGGCCTCCTGCACCAACTTGCCGATGGTCTGGGTCAGCAGCGGGCCGGTGTCGCCACGCTTGAGCAGGTGTTCGCTGGCGCGGCCGTAGGCGGCCAGCGCGGTCATCGGCTGGTTCAGTTCATGCGCCAGCGCGGCGGCCATCTCGCCGGCGGCCACCAGCCGCATCGAGTGTTTCAGTTCGCCGGCGGCCTGGCGCTGCTCGTCGACCAGCACGCCGATGAAGAAGCCGACCAGCGCCAGCGCCAGGCCGAGCAGCTGCAGCTCGGCGAACGGCAGCAGCGCGCCGGGGCCGAAGCGCGCCACCACGATGATCGCCAGCTGCATGACAAAGGCGACCAGGCCGGTGCCCTTGATGCCGTGGCGGGTGGCGGCCCAGATGATCGGCATGAAGAGGAAGTAGAAATGGCGGTACTGGCTGTTGCCGACCACGCCGTAGAAGATCCCCAGCACCAGCAGCACCGCCGACGCCACGTAGGCGAGGCTTTCCCAGTCGCGCAGCATGGCGCGCAGGCCGGCGCGGCCCTCGGCGCCGGACAGGTTCCACAGCAGCGGCATGGTGCCCACCACGCCGACCACGTCGCCGAGCGAGTAGCGCAGGATCGCGCGACCGAGTTCGCCGGGCGGGATCATGCCGGCGAGGTGCAGCAGCGCGATGTAGGCGGTGCCGGTCAGGGCGGCGCCGCTGACGACGATCGCCAGCCAGACGGTGAGGCGGCGCCGGGTCGACAGGGTGACCTGGGTGACGAAGCGCGCGCGCAGCGCCTCGCCGGTCAGGGCGTAGCCGAGCACCAGCACGGCCGAGGTGACGAGGGTGGCCAGGGCGCCGGCCGGCAGGCCGCGCACCAGGCCTTCGCTGATCAGCACCGCCAGCAGCCAGGGCGCGGCGGCACGGCGGCCGACCCGCATCCAGTACACCAGGCCGAGCGCGGGGTCGGGATTCCATGGCGTAATGTTCAGGCCGAACAGGGGCTCGATATAGCTGAGCCAGTCGAGGCCGACGTACAGCGCGAT
>JBDSTZ010000296.1:0-15185 GCA_039927975.1 Massilia sp.
AGCCACGCCGGCCCACATCGACCCGATCCACACCCGCCATGAGCTGCGCCAGATGGCCATCGGCCTGCGCATGCAAGCGACGCCCCTGCAAATGGCGCTGGCGGCCGGCGCCGTCGGGCAGGGCAGGGTGGTCACGCCGCGCCTGCTGCTCTCGCTCGACGGCCGCGCGGCGGCGGCGGGCGCTGGCCCGGCCCTCGGCGTGCGGCTCGACCGCATCCGCGCCGGCATGAAAGGCGTGATCGACAGCGGCACCGCCGCCGGCGCCTTCCGCGCGACCCGCTTCGCGCCGCTGCGCGCTGGCCTGTTTGGCAAGACCGGCACCGCGCCGACCGGCGCCGACGGCGCCCTGGCCACCGTCTGGTTCACCGGCTTCCTGCAAGCGGGCAGCCTGCCGGGCCAGGACCACCGGCTCGCGCTGGCCGCCTTCGTCAGCCATTCGGAAGCGACCGGCGGCGAACACGCCGCGCCGATCGTCGCCGCCGTCCTCGCTTCCAGACTATCCGGCAACCCGCGCCAGAACCCCGAACAGAGGGGTAAATAGACGGTTCAACCGTGCCTTGCCCGCGCTGTTTGTATGGCATGATTTTAGTGCGTCCAGGGTCCCTGGACGGCCACAGATCGATCGGGGAAGGTATGCGTCTGCCGGGAAGCCGGTATCAGGAGCACGGCTGGGAGCACGTGCGCAAGCTGCTGGGGCATTGCTCGCTGCAGGCGCTCGCCCATGGCGCGCCGGCGCGCCTGCTCGAACCGTCGGCGCGCGAGGCGCAACTGGGCGGCTACGTCGACAGCGTCGCCGACCTGCTGCGCCACTGCGGCCAGCCGCAGCGCGCAGCCGCCTCCGGCAACAGCTACGGCGACAGCGTGCTCGAACTGGCCGCCAGCCTGGTTTGCGAACTGCAGGCGCGGCCCGCCGACTGGCTGGCGTTCTGCGCGGCGGTTGCCGCTGAATTCGACAAAACCGGCGCGTTCTGGGAACGCGAGGGCGGCGAGGCCATCCTGCGCAAGAAGGTCAACGACATGTACGCGGTCCTGCGCGACAAGGTCGACGCCGACAACTACCAGGCCGCTTGCGGACGCCTGTGCAGCCCCAACAAGATGTATGCCTACCGCATGCTCGATACGGCCTACGGCGACATCGCCCGCATCTTCGCCGCCTGGCGCGAACACCTGCCGCAGGTCGAGGCGATCCTCGGCCGCACGATCGGCGCCGAACCGATCGAAACGCGCCAGCTCTCGTCCATCCTCGGCTGCCGCGCCGAATGGGTGCTGCGCTGGAGCGAATCGCGTGAGCGCTTCGGCGCCGGCCCCGGCCCGCTGCACACCCGCTCCAAGCGCTTCGCCAGCTTGAAGGACAACGCCGACAAAATCGGCGCCATGCTGCGCGAAATCGGCGAATACGAGCAGCTTTCGGCCAACCACGACAACGACTGGCGCGCCGACGCCGGCGAGGCGGCTCTGTGGCTGGACGACCTGGCGCGCGTGCTGGCCGACTCCGAACAGGCGGCCAGCGGCGAGTCCGACCAGATCCTGGCGCCCGACGAAGAGCGCTTCGACGACCCCGAGCAGCCTTCTGCGCCGGACGCGCCCGAGCCGGCCTGGAGCACCCGCGCCATGGCCGTTTCACTGCCCCCCGGCTATATGCTTTCGGCGCGGGCTGCGCAGCAAAACGGCAGCTGGAGCGTATTGATGATGGCCGAAGATTCGTTGCCGGTGCGGCTGGCGGTCTACCTGAAAATACTGGGCGCGTTTGACGACAGCTACCCGGCCGAATGGCTCGACCCGGCCACCGGCGAACTGCCGACCATGCTGCAGCGGGCGGGGCTGGACCGGTTGTCGCTGCCGACCCTGCGCAAGCGGCGCGACGCGGCCATCGCCCGCTTGCACGGCGCGGCGCGGCCATAAAGGAGAATGATGTGAAGACCAACCCTGAGCTTGACCGCAAGCTGCGCGCGCACCTGCTGCTGCGCCCCGTCGAGGGCGACCGCCTGATGCTGGCCGACGCCGTGCTGCACGCGGCCCTCGACGGCACGCGGCCCTTGACGCCGGGCGAACGCGCCGCGCTGGAGGGTTCGCCGCTGACGCTGCGCCGCTTTCGCCAGCTCGCGCTCGACCGGCGCGCCGCCACCGACGCCGCATGGAACGGCAGCGCCGGCATGCTGCGCGCGGCGTCTGGCGGCGAACTGACCGCCTTGACCACCGACGACCGCTATTGGACGCTGCATTTCGTGCCCGACGATGGTCGCTGCCAGGTGATTCTCAAGCTGGCCGCCGACGCCCCGTTCGCCCCCCGCCTGATGCGCGAGCAGCCGATGCTGCGCGTGCTCGACGGCGGTGGCGCGATCATCCTGCAGGGCCGCCTCGACACCGACGGCGAGTGCGAAAGCACCTGGCCGTTCTCGACCGAACCGGCGCCGCATTTCCAGCAATTCGACGCGCGCTTCGCGGTCGAACCGGTGCGGAGCTGAGGCCGCGATGATGGGCTTTTTCAAATGGGGCGCACGCGCCGCCGCGCTCGACACCTCGACGCTTGGCACGGCCACGCTGGCGCTGTCGATGCCGTCCGGCTGCGTGGTGCCGGAAGGCTGCGTCGGCCTGGTGGTCGATGCTGGCGGACGCACGCGGCGCGTGGCCGAAGGCGCCAAGCTGTCCTCGTGCGGCGCCGCCGCCGGCTGGTGCTTCCATCCCGGCCCCTACCAATGGGAGTTGCGGCCCTTCGCCCAGGTGCCCGAAATCGGCCTGCGCCTCAATTTCAGCGTCGACAGCCTTGATCCGCGCGTCTCCCAGCAGCGCTTCGACCTCTACCTCGCCAGCGAAGCGCAAGACCAGCTCGCGCTCGACGCCTTCTGCGGCGCCATCGAAGCGGCGCTCCAGCGCGAACTGGCGCAGGGCGGCCTCGATCTGCCGCCGTGCACCACGCTCGACGAATGGAACGCCTTCCGGGCCGGCTTCAATCAGCTGCTCTACACCCGTTTCGGCGTGACGGTCGACGATTGCGTGCCGGTCGACCTGGCCGCGCAGGTCGATTACGCCCAAATTTTACTGGCACGGATCGAGGCGAATCCCGTGGCCGCGAGCGAAAATGTGATCGCGCCAGCGCCAACGCCCGCACCAATACCAAACGCGGCCACCGACCGCCACGCTCTGCGCCGCCTGTTCCTCGAATTACCGTATGTGATGTGCGGCCTGCGCCAGGCGGTGCTGCCGTCCGGCCAGGCGCTGTTTCGCCAGCACCAGGCGCTGCTTGAACGCCTCGACCTGGCCAGCTTGGCCGCGAGCACCATGCCGGCGCTCGAATTGGCGTCGCCATGTGAGCGGCTGGCGGACGCCGAACAAGTCCGCCGCATCGCCCACAGCCGCGCCGCGCTGATGGCGCTCGACGAAGCGTGGTCGCTGCTGGCGCGCTTGCGGCACGCAGCCGATACCCAGCTTGAAGCCCTGTTCGACGACGCCGACCGCATCGTCGCCAATCTTGAAACCGCGCTGGCCGGACGGCGCGCCATCAGCGAGAGCGAGCAGCTATGATCGAAGCCCCCGCCAGCGCCGAGTGCCGCAGCCTGCTGGCCGACGGCGCCATCCTGACCGTCACCGCCACGCGCCGCCCGCGCGGCGGCCGCGCCGACGTCAAGTGCGCCGGCGCCGGCGTGGCCGGCCTGGCCGAACGGATGCAGCAGGTGGTGCGCCTGGCGCGCCACACCGAGGCCCGCAGCGACAGCCGCGACCAGGTCGTCATCAGCATCGACCGCGCGCCGGCGCCGCAGGAGCGCGACTGGGAGCTGGCACTGGTGCTGGCGGACCGCATGGTGCGCGGCCTGTACCGGCCGGCCGCGCCGGTGACGGCCAACGGCTGGTCCGAACAATGGCAGCTGGGCCGCGTCGACGGCCACGATTGCGCCGCCGCGCCGGCCCACGTGCTGCTGGGCGGCGCCGACGGCCTCGCCTGGCTCGGCCAGCTGACCGGCCAGCCGGACAGCGCGCCGGCCGTCTCCACCGCGCGCGCCTGGTTTCCGCTGCATAGCGGCGGCATCAACGACAGCTTGTGCTGGGTCGAGGTGAGCGTGTATCCGCTAGCCTCGGACGACGATGCCGTCACCGTCGACGGCGTCGATCTCACGCGCCAGCTGGCGGTGAGCCAGGCGCTGGCCGGCGCACGCCATTTCGATGGCGCCCGTGCGGCCCAATGGCGCACCGTGGTGCGTTTCGGCCAGCCGCATTTCCAGGGCAGCTCGTTTGAACTGGCGCTGGTGATGGCCGACCGCCTGGCGCGCGGGCGCGAATTCCTGCCGCGCGGACGCATCATCGCGACCGGCGCCTCAAACGCCTGGCATGCCGGCCGCGTCGAGCAGGTCGACGCCCGCGAGGCCAAGTGCGCCCTGATCCTGGCGCAAGCGGTGGCGGGCGACCGCATCCTGCTGCCCAAGGCCTGGGAAAACGAGCTGGCGCCCCGTTTTGGCGCCGCGCTGGCGGCCAAAGGGGCCAGCCTGGCCTGCGTCGAACGGATTGGCATTATTTGAATGGAATGGCGCACGCTTGTGCGCCCTGTGAAGCGCGCGCGCCCCTGCTAGAATCAGTATTCATGGGCGCGAACGCGGGACTGTATGCGGTGTGATTAACCAGGAGTCGAATATGTTCCAGATGTTTGGATTTGGCGGCCTCAAATGCCCTCGCTGTGAGCACAAGAACGCCGACGAATCCGGCTACTGCGCCAAGTGCGGGCTGACGCTCGGCGCCCCTCGCAACGAGCCGGTGCTGGTGGAGAACCGCTGGATCGCCGCGCCCAACGAGCTGGCCGTGTTCTTTGGCGTGCGCGCCCTGTCAGGGTTGTTCGTCAAGACGCTGCACGTGCCCGTCGCCAGCCGCGCCTACATTCTTCAGGGCGACAAGGCGACCGAAGTGCCGCAGGGCGAATACCAGATCGAGACCTTTTTCAGCCGCCTCAATCATCTGCTGCGCGACCAGCACGCCGAAATCCTCATCACCCGCAGCGGCGCCATGCCGCTCGCGTTCGAATTCGACGACCTGCACAGCGCCGAACACCTGCGCATTGCCGCCAGCTTGACGGTAAGCGTGCGCATCGAGCAGGTGCCGGCCTTTGCCCGCCACTTCATGACCATTCCCGGCAGCGTCACCGACGCGCACCTGGTCGCCTTGCTGGCGCCCTCGGTGCGCCAGCTGGCGGCCGAATTCGTCGCCGCCCGCTCGATGCGCGACATGGCCGCCAACCCGGACCTGCGCGCCCAGCTCGACGAACGCCTGCAAAGCGCGCTCAAGCTGCGCCTGGCGCAGTACGGCCTGGCGGTGGTGCAGGTCGACACGCTGGGCCTGCGACACGACAAATACGACGCCAACCGCGAACGGCTTGGCACCTTGTGGCTGGTGGCCGACCAGGGCCACGTCGACCTGGCCCACGCCAAGCAGCTCGACCAGCTATACGACGACGAGCAGTGGCGCCGGATCGCGCGCGAAGAGCAGGAGCGCCGCCAGCGCTTCCGCCGCGCCGAGCTGCACCAGGACGACGCCATCGAGCGCGCCGAACTGACCTTGCAGAGCGCCGAGCGGTTGCAAGCTCTGCGCGCGCGCGAGATCGACCTGTTCGGCCGCGTGGCCGAGGCGAAGAACCGCAAACAGGCCCTGGAACACGGCGCCGGCGACGTGCTGGCCGCGCTCGAACACGAGCATGCGAAAAAGGGCGCCGCGCGCGAAGACGATTCGACCGAGTGGGCGCATCTGCGCGAGCTGGCGAAAATCCGCATGCGCACCGAAATCGAAATCGCCCAGCAAGGCACGCTCGAAGCGCACCAGCTGGCGCGCCAGCGCTTCTCCCAGCAACTGCTGCAACAGCAGATCGACAACAAGGTCGCCCAGGCGCGCCTGATCGAGGACGCCAGCGAACAGCGTCAGGAGCTGGCCCGCCTGCGCCTGGCGCAGGAAGACGCGGCACGCCGCCAGCGCGAGATCGAAGCCGAGGAGCACAAGGCCAGCTGGCAGTCGCTGGCCCTGGTCAACGCGGCGCACAAGCGCGAGGCCGAGCGGATCCAGGAGTTCGAGGACCAGCAGGCGCTCGAACGCCAGCGCGTGCTGGCGCGCGCATCCTCGCTCGACGACGAGGAGGTCAAGCAGAAGCTCGACACGCTGCGGCGCGGTGGCGCCGCCGCCGACGCGCTGGCCCAGCACGAAAAACTGCTGCGCACCATCGCCGCCGACGGCGTGCACGAGCGCCAGGCGCTGCAGATTCAGCTCGACGCAGAAGCGGCGCGCCACACGCGCCAGCGCGAAGCGCAGGAAGCCCAGTGGCAGCACGAGCTCCATCTCATCGAGCAGGCGCGCGAAGACAAATTCGCCCAGTTCGCCCACGCCGCCGACCTGGCCCGGATCGACATTGCGCGCGCCGAATCGATCGGCGCCATGAGCGACACCGCCAAGCTGGCCCTGGCCGCCGAGCCGAACGCGAAGGCGCTGGCCGACTACCTCAAGACCCAGGTCCATGCAGGCATGAGCGCGCAGCAGCTGGCCGCGCTGGCCGGCGTGGTGGCGGCCGGCAGCGGCGTGACGCCGGCCGAAGCGGCCAGCCTGGCGCAGGCGCAGGTGCGCGAGCAGATGGCCTTGCGCGAGGCGCAGGCCGACAAGGACCGCCGCCATCAGCTCGATCTGCTGGCGATGCAGAACGATGTGAACAAGGCGGCGCTGGCCGCGCAGTCCGAGCTTGGCATCGGCGTCGCGCAGGGCCGCGCGCCGGCCGCGCCGCGACAGTGCGCCAACGGCCACCTGGCCGGCCCCAACGACAAATTCTGCGCCCAGTGCGGCGCGGCGATTCACCCTTGACTGGATAGATGCAAACCGCAAGAGACAAGATCCGCGCCCTGCGCGCCCTGCATGAAGACGGCCTGTTAAGCCAGCAGGAGTTCGACAGCCGCAAGAACGCCATCCTGGATGCCGAGTACGCGCCGCCGGGAGGCCTGGCCATGCCGGTCGCCGGCGCCATGCACGTCAAGCAGGCCACCGAAATCGGCCTGATGGTGGGCCAGGAGATCGGTCCGCAAAATCGCCGCTACCGGCTCGAACGTCTGATCGCCCAGGGCGGCATGGGCCAGGTGTGGCAGGCGATGGACCTGGCGACCCAGGCCGAACTCGGTCACAGCGCGATGGTCGCGGTGAAGATCCTGCCGCCCCAGCTGACCCAGAGCGCCACCCACGCCAAGCTGCTGATCGAAGAGGCGACCCAGGCGCGCCGCCTGGCGCACGAGCACATCGTGCGGGTCTACGAATGGGCCCAGGACCCGGCCACCGCCAGCTACTTCATCATCATGGAATGCCTCGAAGGCGAAGACCTCGACAGCCTGCTGGCGCGCGAAGGACCGTTCTCGCTCGAACGCGCCACCGCGCTGCTGGCGCCAATCGCCGAGGCGCTGCAATACGCCTGGGACCGGCATCGCCTGGTGCACCGCGATATCAAACCGGGCAATGTATTCGTCACCAAGAAGGGCGACGTCAAGCTGCTCGACTTCGGCATCGCCGCGCGCGCGCGCAGCAGCGCGAGCAGTCTGGGCTTCGAGGCGCCGGCCAGCTCCGGCACGGCCGGCTACCGCGCGCCCGAAGCCGGCACCCACCAGCGCGAGAACACCCAGCGCCTCGACGTCTACGCGGTGGCGGTGATGATCTACCAGATGGTCGAGGGCCGCATGCCGTTCGACGGCCACCGCAGCGCCAGCCACGAGCCGGCGCGCCCGGTGGCGCTGACCGAGCGCCAGTGGGAGGTGCTGCGCAAGGGTTTCGCCTGGGACGCCGAGCAGCGCCCGGCCACCGTGGGCGCGCTGCTCGACGGCCTGCGCAGCGCGGTCGGGCCGACGCCGGAACAACTGGCGGCGGAACAGGCCGCGCAGCAGGCCGCCGCGCGCGCCGAGCAGGAACTGCGCGACAAGAAGCTGGCGGCCCAGCGCAAGGCCAACGCCGAGGCGCAGGCGGCCGCCCAGGCGATCCGCGAGGCCCAGCGCAAGGAACAGGAAAAAGTCGAACGCGCCGCCGCCGACGTGGCGCGGCGCGAGCGCAAGGAGGCGCTGCGCCTTCAACTGCAGGAGCGGCGCGACGCCGACGCCGAAAAGGCGCGCCGGGACAAGGAAGAGCAGCAGCGCAAGGCGATGCAGGCGAAGGCGGCGGCGGCCTATCGCGCCGAGCAGGAACGCGCGCGCGCCGAACTGGCCGCGCGCACCGAGGCCGAACTGGCGGCGCTGCTGCCCACGCCGACTAGCCCGGTGGCCGACCCCGAGGGCGTGCTGCGCGACCGCTTCCTCGACGGCAGCGGCGGCAAGGGACCCGAGCTGGTGCTGATTCCGACCGGCCGCTTCCAGATGGGCTCTCCCGAGCACGAACGCAAAAAGGCGATGGACGCCGGCGCGCAAAAATCCTGGGTCGAGCGCGAGACTCCGCAGCACTGGGTCGGCATCGAGCAGCCGATCGCCATGGGCCGCTATCCGGTGACGGTGGGCGAGTGGCGCCTGTTCGTGCGCGACAGCGGCTGGCAGCCGCAGGGCGAGGTGAACTGGAGCGCGCCCGGCTTTCGCCAGACCGACGAGCATCCGGTGGTCGGCGTGACCTGGCACGACGCGCAGCAGTACATCCGCTGGCTGAGCGGCAAAACCGGCCAGACCTACCGCCTGCCCAGCGAGGCCGAATGGGAATACGCCTGCCGCGCCGGCACCAAGACCACCTTCAGCTTCGGCGACCAGATCAGCACAGAGCTGGCCAATTACGACGGCAACTACACCTACAACGGCAGCGCCAAGGGCGAATACCGCCAGGGCACCAGCCCGGTCGACGCCTTCGCGCCCAATCCCTGGGGCCTGTTCGACATGCACGGCAACGTGTGGGAATGGGTGCAGGACACCGTGCACGACAACTACGAGGGCGCCCCAAGCGACGGCTCGGCGTGGGAGCAGGGCGGCGACGCCAGCCGCCGCATCCTGCGCGGCGGTTCATGGCTGTACAACCCGCGCTACCTGCGCGCGGCGCTGCGCAACGGCTTCTCGGCGGTGCTCAGCAACGACATCGTCGGATTCCGCGTGGCCCGCAACCTGATTGGCGATTTGGTGTAGATTGTGGTCTTCCCGACCACCTCCTTGAGATACCGATGACCATCACCGTTACGCGCGACCTGTCCCAGCCGATGGGCCACACCATCACCGTGCGCGAGCACAAGATCGACACCGATGGCAGCGTGGAGGAGGGCGGTCTTGACGCCGGCCCGTCGCCGCACGACCTGTACGACGCCGCGCTGGGCGCCTGCAAGGCGCTGACCCTGGTCTGGTTCGCCAAGCGCAAGGGCATTCCCCTGCGCGAGCTGCAGGTGAGCGTCGAACGCGACGCCAGCGAGGAGCGGCACGGAGTCTACAAGCTGACCACCGCGCTGCACCTCGGCGGCGAGCTGTCGGACGCGCAGCGCCAGGAATTGCTGGCCGCCGCGCAGAAGTGCCCGGTCCACAAGTTGATGACGAGCGTGACCACCGACATCACCACCATACTGGCCTGACACCATGAGCGTCGCACACTATCTGAAAGCACACGACAAGGACCTGGGCGGCGGCTTCGTCGTGCGCCGCCTGCTGCCGGCGGCCGCGAAGCAGTCGGTCGGGCCCTTCATTTTCTTCGACCATTTCGGTCCGATCGACGTCGCCCACGACGCCGACCACGACGTGCGCCCGCATCCGCACATCGGCCTGGCCACCGTGACCTATCTGTACGAAGGGGCGATGGAGCACCGCGACAGCGTCGGTTCGGTGCAGCGCATCGAGCCGGGTGCGATCAACTGGATGACGGCCGGCAGCGGTATCGTGCATTCGGAACGCACCCCGCAGGATTTAAAAGGCAAGCCCCGCCGCAGCCACGGTTTGCAGCTGTGGGCGGCGCTGCCGCAAGCGCACGAGGAAGATGCGCCGAGTTTCGTGCACACGCCGGCGAGCGCGATTCCGGTTGTGGATTTTGAAGGCGGCAAGGCGCGCGTGCTGATCGGCAGTGCCTTCGGCCAGCATTCGCCGGTGGCCACCTTCAGCGAAACGCTGTATCTCGACATTACGCTCGAAGCCGGCGGCGTGCTCGACCTGCGCGAGCTGCCCGAGGAGGCGGCGATCTACGTTGTCGAAGGCAGCGTGGCGCTCGATGGCGAGTTGCTGGAGCCAGGGCTGATGGCTTACCTCGATCCGGGCAGCGTTGCCTGCGTCAGTTCGTCGGCCGGCGCGCAGTTCGTCGTCATCGGCGGCGCCGCCCTCGATGGCCCGCGCTTCATCTTCTGGAATTTTGTCTCGTCAAGCAAGGCGCGCCTGGCCAGCGCCGCCGACGATTGGGAGCAGCAGCGCTACGCCAAGGTGCCGGGCGAGACCGAGTTCATTCTGCTTCCGGCGCGCCAGCGTCCGCAGTCTTAGCGGTCGGTGGAGCAAACGCCCCCATCACAAGGGGGCGGTTCGATCGTGATGCTCAGCTGGAGTTCAGGTAGGGATCAGCACGAAGAACACCAGCGAACAGCCGAGCAGCAGCACGGCTTCAAGCGTGAACACGATAGCGGGAATGCGAAGATGCTCAGGGATTTTCATGGCGTCCTCCTTGAAAAAACTGACAATCGCGACCTCGGGATGGTCTCTGCATATTGTCCGCCGTTTTCCGCGAGGCCGAATGTGGCGCACGCGCTAGCCGACGTTTAGACCATCAACCACAGCAAAAGTTCCAACGCCCGGGGTGCCAGGCCAGGAACATGCGTCCCCTTGTCCCGATTTACGCCGTGAACAAGTCGTGCACCGGCGCGCGGCGCAGTTGATTGGCATTGCTGCGGATGATCCAGCATTCCGGATACGGATCGCTGGCGAAACGCACGTGACGCGGAAACTGGCACAGCTTGTCGAGCGCGCTGTCGGGCGTGAGCGCGGTCTGCTTGCCGGTGACGGGATCAAGATGCCAGAAACCCCCGCCGCGATGGAACAGCATCGGCATGGCCGCCGCGCGCGGCTCGACCGGGTAGGCGGCCAGCGGAAAGCCCGGCTGGCGCTCCGGTTCGAGGAAATAAAAACATTCGGCATGCTCGCCCTGGTCGAGGCGGTGCATGATCACGCCATGCGGCAACAGCGCGCTCACGCCCAGCACCACCACGCCCTTGATGCTGGCGGTAAATTCAATCCGCATGCCCAGCCGCAGCGGCACCGGCTTGTGCTTGCCCGGCCACACACCGTCGAGCAGGATGCCGTAGCGCGAAATATCCTCGATCTCGAATCCGCCGGTGCCGCGCCGCAGAACGGCGTGACGTCCCGACAGGCGCCGCGTCAAACCCTCGCGGTCCTGGCCGTCGTCGCCGAAATGGGTCAGCAGCACGTCGGCTTCGGGGTCGTATTGCTCGAAGCGGCCCAGCACGCATTGCTCAAGGGCGAACAGGCGCGTCTGCCGCTGGGCGCCGACCTCGGGCGCCGCATTGACCAGGCAAGCCGCGGCGCTCGGATGGGGATGCGCCTCGGCCAGCGCCGGCACGTCGATTTCAATCAGGTCTTCGTCCCAGGCGATGGTCGAGAAGCCGAGGTCCACCTTGCCGGGCTTGTTGTCCAGGTTCAGGTGGGCGATCGAGGCGTTGCTGGCGGTCAGGTCGATATCGAGCCGCCCGCCGCCGGTTTGCGCGTACACCTTGGCGATCGAGGCGTCGTCGGCCACCACCCGCACGTTCTTGTGGGTCGACAGGAAAATCTGGTGGATTTCGGTGAGGCTGGCGTCGGCGCGCGGCACGAGGATGAGCATGGTGCAGGCCCAGCGCTGGGTCTGTCCGCCGGCCTGCTCGCTTAGCAGCTCGATGTCGATCTGGTACTGGCCGTGCTCCTTGCCGCGCGAGGAGAATTCGATGAACACGGGGCGCCAGTCGCCGCGCAGGGTGCGGCTGAACACATGCCGCCCGCCCGCCGGGCCGATCAGGGCCGATTGCAGCAGCATGCTCACTTGCGGCGCCACGCCGGCCGGCATGCCGCGCAGTTCGAGCTTGAGCGCCTGGCGCCCGCCGGCCGCGCGCGGGTCGAAGCCGCTCACGTGCAGATGCGGCCGCCAGCTCGTGTCCGGCGCCACCGTTGGGGCGAGCAGGGGCGCGGCGATGGACGCGAGGGCGCCGTCGGCGCTCCGCTCCCGGCGGCGCGCGCTGATCAAGTCGAAACTCGATGGCGCCGCCGCCACGCTGGCCCCCTGCGGGTGGCCGCTGGCGCAACTGCTGGCTCCTGGCGCGACCCACATGGTGCAGTGCGGATGCGCCGGATTGCTGCATTTGTTCATGGCATTCACAACCCTCGGATAGTCGCTCAAGCTTACGCTCATTTGTCTTAATTACGGCGCGGAAACGTCTGGCAAGCGCAACAAAAATTTCTATTTGGAACTTATATTTTATTATTGATTAATATTATGTGTCGGTAAAGCGGTTTCTTCGCCGCTTGGCAAAACCCGGCTGGCGCGCCGCACGACGATGGCGGTCAGGTTGTCCGGATGCAAGTTGTGCGGCGGGCGCTGGGCGATTTCATTAAACAGGGCGTCGACCGTGGCGCGCGCGCAGCCGCGTCCACCCAGCAGCGCCGGCCAGCCGGCCACCCAGCCGTAGGGTTCGGCGCAGGCCCAGAAGCCGTCGCTGGCGAGCAGGTAGAGGGCGTCGTCGTCGAGCGTCAGGGCGCGGCGATCGGGCAAATGGCTGAGATAGGGCGGCAGATTGTGGGGGCCCAGTTCGACCAGCGCATTGCCCAGTAGCGCCGGATTGACGAAGGCGTTGCCGAGGACGAAAGCCTGCGAAATCTGCGAGCGGTGTTCGGCGTGCACCTGCTGCCACCATTCCTGTTCGCCCAGCACGCCGGCCATGGCGAAGGCGGTGGCCGGCACATGGTCGACCGTTAGGGGCGCGACCTGGGTCGGGGTGATCCGGTACAGGCGCGAATCGCCGACGTGGTACAGCATGGCCGGCTGGTCGGGATGCAGTTCGAGCAGGGTGAGGGTGGTGCCGGGGCGTTTGGCGGGCGCGTCGGCGCCGGCGAAATGCTCTTGCAAATTGGCGTGCAGGGCGTCGAGCAGGCGCGATAGCTGTGACAGCGAGGCGCAGGGCGGCATCGCCAGCAAGCCGGCCACCACCGCCTCGGCTGCCTCGCGGCCGTGACCGTGGCCGCCCATGCCGTCGAGCACCGCCACACGCGCATGGCCGGCTGGCCAGCCCTCGATGCGGCGCTGCTGCTGGGCTTCGCCCATCAGGAAAGTGGCGTGGCCTTGTTCGTTAATCAGCAGGAAATTGTCCTGGTTTTCCAGGCGCAATCCGTGGCCGGTCCCGGCGCTGCTGCGCGCCGCGATATCGAAGCGGAACTGTGCTGGAACGGAAGCTGTCATTGAAGCCGTGGGCGGACTGGTTGCCAATTGTCATAGCTTACCCTTGATTGGTGCGGTTCAAAGCCAAGATTAAAGCGTGTTTTTTGGCAGGTGGCGGCGCTTGCGCTTCGTGCTATCTTGCTGATTTCCGTGCTGTTACGCGGTTGCCCCCGTGCTGCCCCATGCTGATCCGCCAATTGCAAGATTCCGATGTGCCCGCCGTCGCCAGCCTGCTCAGGCAGCAGGCGCTCGACTTCATCCTGCACGAATCCACGCCGGAAGGACGCGCCACCTTCCTGCGCGAGAATGACGAGGAGGGCATCCGGCGCCTTCTCGGCGCCGGCATGTGCTACCACGTGGCGATCGAGGACGAGGCGCTGGTCGGCTTCGTCGCGGTGCGCGACGCGCATCACCTGTTCCACATGTTCGTCGACGCCCGCTGGCACCGGCGCGGCGTCGGGCGCCGCTTGTGGGAGGTCGCGCGCAAGGCCGCGCTGGAAGCGGGCGGCGGTGGTGAATTCACCGTCAACGCATCCAATTACGCGGTGCCCGTCTACGAAGCGCTCGGCTTCACCCGCAGCGCGCCGACCCAATGCGCCAAGGGCTTGCTGTATAACCCGATGCGCATCCTTCCCTGAGCATCTCCTTGGCTATGTGGTAACGTTGACGATCAGCACCACTTCGACCCGCCCGAGCGCATGGACAAGCAACTTTTCTTCATCTGTTTTCTCACCTTCGTCATCCACCTGATCGGCACGCTGGCGTATTCAGTGCGCATCGCCGGCATCCGCACCCGCCGCATTGCCGTCTCGCTGGCCCTGTTCAGCATCCTGATGCTGGTCTCGCGCACCTCCAATTCCTTCCTCGGTCCTTTTTTGGCCAAGCGCGTTGAAACCGGCTTGAGCGCGCCACAGGCGGCCGAGGTGCTGCTGGCCGACTTCCGCTGGCTGCTGCTGGCTTCCTCGCTGGCGACGATTGCAGGCGCCTTGCTGATTCCGACCTTCCAGCGCGTGTTCTGCCGCGCGGTGGTGCATTTCCAGCGCCACCGCTCGGTGCCCAAGCTGATCCTGCACGGCTTCTTCAAGGGTGGCCTGTCGTATGTGCGCGACGCCGCCAGCATGCCGGCCAAGGCCAATCTGACCGCGCTCGGCCAGGCGTCAGGGGTGTCGTGGCAGGTCACCGCGCTCAACGTGGGTGCGGTCGCGCTGTGGACGGTCGGCGTGTTTGCCGCCCTGTACGCCGGCGTGCTCGATCCCTCGGTGCGCGTGACATCGAGCACGCTGTCGTCGATCATCAATGGCGGCGCCACCGTAATGATGGCGGTCTTCATCGATCCCTATATGTCGGTCATGACGGACGACGTGATCGAAGGGCGGGTCGAGGAATCGCGGTTCCGCCGCGCGGTCGTGTGGCTGGTCGGCAGCCGCCTGGCCGGTACCCTGCTGGCGCAACTGCTGCTGGTGCCGTCGGCCTTGCTGATTGTCGTGACGGCGCACGCGATCTAACGCCGCGCCGGTGGCACCGCAGCCGCCATCGACCGACCTGTCGGCGCCCGCCCTTTGGCCGCCGGGCGCCATCTGTTCCGGCGCCATCGACACGCGTGCGCTCTGCCTAGGGAACTGCTGATCAATTCGTCTTTTTAGCCGGAAGCCGGTCGCAGTGCGGACGAACGAAAGCAGCGGCAACAATCGTCAATTTTCGGACCTTCAACAAGCCGTTTTGGGCCGAATCGGCGCTATTTCTGCCGCCTTTCGGCGATCAAGGCGCACTTCGGGTTTCAGTGACGATGAAGCGCCTGCCGGCCAGCACCAGATTGGCGAAGGCGAACAGTGTGAACAGCT
>JBDSTZ010000297.1:0-7001 GCA_039927975.1 Massilia sp.
CGGCGCCGCCACCGGCGCCGCCGGCCACACCGCAGATTTTCTGCGTCTCAAATCGCTCGCCGAACGCGGCGTCGCCAATGCCCAGCACAGCCTGGGCTTCATGTACGTCAACGGCCAGGGCGTGCCGCAGAACTTCGAGCTGGCGGTGGCCTGGTACCGCATGGCCGCCTCGGCCGGCCTCGAACACGCGCAGTACAACCTGGGCGTGATGTACCAGAAGGGCCAGGGCGTGGCGCAGGACTTCCGCCAGGCCGCCCAATGGTACGAGCGCGCCGCCGAACAAGGCTACGCCGCCGCCCAGTACAACCTGGGCTGGCTGTACGCCAAGGGCGAGGGCGTGCCGCAGGACCCGGCGCGCGCGATGCACTGGTTCAGCCAGGCCGCCGAGCAGGGCGACGCCGGCGCGCAGAACAACCTGGGCATGATGTACGACACCGGCAAGGGCGTGCCGCAGGATTTCAGGCAGGCCATCGTCTGGTACCGCAAGGCCGCCGACCAGGGCTATGCGCGGGCCCAGTTCAACCTCGCTCTGCGCTACGATAACGGCCAGGGCGTCACGCGCGACCCCTTGCAGGCAGTGGCCTGGTTCCGCAAGGCCGCCGGCCAGGGCTACGCGCCGGCCCAGTTCAACCTCGCGCTGCGCTACGACAAGGGGCAGGATCTGCCGGCCGACGCCGCCAAGGCCATCACCTGGTACCGGCGCGCCGCCGAACAGGGCCACGCCAGCTCGCAGTTCAACCTGGCCCTGATCTACGACAGCGGCCACGGCGTGCCGCGCGACGACGCCGAGGCGCTGGCCTGGTACCGCCGCGCCGCCGAGCAGGGCCACGCCGGCGCCCAGGACAACCTCGGCCTGCGCCACGAGCACGGCCAGGGCGTGGCGCGCGACCTGGCGCTGGCGGCGGACTGGTACCGCAAGGCCGCGCTGCAAGGCTTCGCCGGCGCCCAGTACCACCTGGGCCAGCTGCTCGACGCCGGCGCCGGCGAGGACGCGCCAGCCGATCCGGTCGAGGCCACCGTCTGGTTCCACAAGGCGGCCGAGCAGGGCCACCTGCGCGCCCAGTTCGACCTCGGCCTGCGCTACCAGGGCGGCATCGGCGCCGCGCGCGACGATCGCCTGGCGCTGGCGTGGTTCCGCCGCGCCGCCGACCAGGGCTACGCCGCCGCCCAGTACATGCTCGGCGTGCTGCACGACCAGGACGACGGCCCCTGCCAGGACAGCGCCCAGGCCACCGCCTGGTACCGCAAGGCGGCCGAGCAGGGCCACGCGCGCGCCCAGTTCGCGCTCGGCGTGCGCCACGACAGCGGCCACGGCGTGCCGCGCGATTACGCCGCCGCCCACCGCTGGTACCTGTGCGCCGCCCAGCAGGGCCACGCGCGCGCCCAGTTCAATCTCGGCCTCATGCACGCCAGCGGCCAGGGCGCCGCGCGCGACCTGGTGCAGGCCCACGGCTGGCTGTCCATGGCCGAGCAGGGCGGGGTGGCGGCCGCCGCCAAATATCGCAAGCTCACCGCCGAGCGGATGGACCCGAACCAGCGCCTGGCGCTCGCGCATCTCGAAGCCGATAACGGCGGCCAGGGTCGTCCAGCGTAAGTGAGCGCTCGCTGTGTTGGGCCGGCGTGACGCCGCCCGCACGCCAGGCGCCAAACCCGCGCGCGCGCCCCTGGCATGCTTTATACTGTACGCATATACAGTGCGTATCGTGTAAAGGTGTTCAAAATGCTATTGCGGGACAAGCTCGAAATCCTCGCCGACGCCGCCAAGTACGACGCTTCCTGCGCCAGCAGCGGGGCGCCGCGCCGCAGTTCGGAGGGCAAGGACGGGCTGGGCGCCACCAGCGGCATGGGTATATGCCACAGCTACACGCCGGACGGGCGCTGCGTCTCGCTGCTCAAGATCCTGCTCACCAACTTCTGCGTGTACGACTGCCAGTACTGCGTCAACCGCCGCAGCTCGGACGTGCCGCGCGCGCGCTTTTCGGTCGACGAGGTGGTCAAGCTCACGCTCGACTTTTACCTGCGCAACTACATCGACGGCCTGTTCCTCAGTTCCGGCATCATCCAGTCGGCCGACTACACCATGGAACAGCTGGTGCACATCGCGCGCCAGCTGCGCGAGGTGCACCAGTTCCGCGGCTACATCCACCTCAAGACCATCCCCGACGCCGACCCGGCCCTGATCGCCGCCGCCGGCCGCTATGCCGACCGCCTGAGCGTCAACATCGAACTGCCGACCGCCGACAGCGTGGCGCGCCTGGCGCCGGAAAAAAACGTCCACACCATCAAGCTGGCGATGGGCGCGATCCGCCGCAAGCTCGACGAACGCGCCGAGGAGGCGAAGGCGCCGCGCTTCGCCCCGGCCGGCCAGAGCACCCAGATGATCGTCGGCGCCGACGCCAGCGACGACCAGACCATCCTGGCCACCGCCGAAACCCTGTACGGCAGCTACAAGCTCAAGCGCGTGTACTACTCGGCCTTCAGCCCGATTCCGCACAGCCCGGCCAGCGTGCCGCTGCAGCCGCCGCCGCTGCGGCGTGAGCACCGCCTCTACCAGGCCGACTTCCTGCTGCGCAGCTACGGTTTCCAGGCCAGCGAACTGTTGCCGGCGGCCGGCAACCTGGCGCTCGACATCGATCCCAAGCTGGCCTGGGCGCTGGCGCATCGCGAGCACTTTCCGCTCGACCTCAACCTGGCCGAGCCGCACATGATCGCGCGCGTGCCCGGCATCGGCCTGCGCAACGCCAAGCGACTGGTGGAATTGCGGCGGCTGCGCCAGATCCGCTACGCCGACCTCGGCCGCCTGCACTGCAGCATGAAGAAGATTGCGCCCTTCATCGTCACCGCCGACTATTCGCCGGCGCGCGCCGACACCTCCTCCCACCTGCTGCGGCGCGCCATGGCGGAGGCGCCACAGCAGATGAATCTATGGCCGGAACTCAAAGCCGCCTAGGGCCGGAAGGGCCGGCCGCAGAAGCCGCGCCCGCCGCAGCGCGCGGCCAGCAGCTGCATGCGACACCCTTGGCTGATCCAGCGCCGGCCACACCACCGCTTGCCGCGTCAGCTCTGGCCGAGCCACCGCTGACCGCGCCACCGCTTGCCGCGCAACCGCTGACCGAGCCAGCGCTGACCGCACCACCTTTGACCGAGCCACCGCTGACCGAGCCACCCCTGCCCGAGCCACCCCTGGCCGCGCCACCGCCGGTTCGTTCCTTCGACGAATGGCGTGTCGCTGCCAGGCGCCTGCTGGCGTCAGGGGTGGCGCCTGAGAACGTCGTCTGGCGTGGCGCCGACGGCGGCGGCGACCTGTTGGCGCAAGCGGCGCTTTCGGCAGATGCAAGCGCTTCCGCAGACCAGTCCCTGGACAACGTGGCGCCCCCTTCGATGGACAAGCTGGCGGGCGCGTTGGCGGGCGCGCCGACCGCGCCTTTCCCAGCCGCGCCGGCGCGCTTGCCGCGCGCAACCCAGGCGTCCATCAGCCCCGGCGAGACGGCCGACCTGTGGCAGACAAGCCAGGTACCGCACGCGCGCGACACCGCTCCCGGCGAAGCGCCGCGCCTGCCGCGCAAGCTGGTCGACATGCTGCGCACGGCGGCCTGCTGCCGGATCGCCGACCGCTGGGCCTTCCTGTACCGCGTGGTCTGGCGCTGGTGGCGCGGCGACGCCGCCGTCATGTCCGCCGCCGACGAGGATGGCGCGCGCCTGCACGCCATGGTCAAGGCCGTCAAGCGCGAGGAGCACGACATGCACGCCTACATCCGCTTTCGCGAGCGTCCCGAGGCGGCCGGGGCGCCACGCTTCGTCGCCTGGTTCGAGCCGGCGCACGACGTGCTGCCGCAAGTGGCGCGCCATTTCGTCGAGCGCATGGGGCGGGTCAGCTGGATGATCGCCACCCCCGACGCCAGCGTGCTGTGGGACGGCGCCACCCTGCACAACACCGGCCCGCTGCTGCGCGGCGCGGCCGAGCTGGACGACGCCGGCGAGGCGCTGTGGCTCACCTACTACCGCAGCATCTTCAATCCCGCGCGCGTCAACGAGGGCCTGCTGCAAAGCCATATCCCCTCGCGTTTCTGGCAGCATCTGCCGGAAGGGGCGGTGGTGCCGGCGATGATCAGCGAAGCCCACTCCGGCGCGCGCCGCAGCGGCCAGGCCGAGGCGGTCGGACGGCGCTCCGGCAGCACCATCCCGATCGCGCCCGAGCAAGCCCAGCCCCGGCGCGACAGTCCCTCGACCCTCGACCAGTGCCGCCGCTGCGAGCTGTGGCAGCACGCCACCCAGGCCGTCGGCGGCGCCGGGCCGCGCGACGCCCGCATCATGCTGGTCGGCGAGCAGCCCGGCGACCAGGAGGACCTGGCCGGCGCGCCCTTCGTCGGGCCGGCCGGCAAGCTGCTCGACCAGGTGTGCGAACAGGCCGGCCTGGACCGGCGCGCGATCTACCTGACCAACGCCGTCAAGCACTTCAAATGGGAGCCGCGCGGCAAGCGCCGCCTGCACAAGACCCCGGCCCAGCGCGAAGTCGAGGCTTGCGGCTTCTGGCTCGACCAGGAAGTGGCGCAGGTGGGGCCGGCGGTGATCGTCGCACTCGGCAGTACGGCGCTCAAGGCGGTGCTCGGCAACCCGCACGCGACGCTCAAGGACACGCTGGGCCGGCCGATCGAACATGGCGGGCGCTGGGTGGTGACGGTCTACCACCCATCCTACGTGCTGCGGGTGCCGGACGCCGCCCTCAAGCAGCAAGCCTTCGACGTCATGGTCGACGGCTTGAAGCTGGCGCGTCAACTCGGCGGGGGAGCTTGACATGGCGCCCGCGCGGCCAGGCCGGGTTAGCGCGGATGGAATTCGCGCCGCCCGCGCGCACTGCGGTGCGTGTGCGCCAGCGTCACGGGCGCCGGCCTTAGGGACACGGCGGCAAGGCCGCGACAGCGCCGGCCGACCCGTGCGCGGCGCCCGGCTTGCGGCATGGCGCGGCGCTCGGCAGCGGACGGATCAGGCGTTTGGGGATCGACGGGTTCGACATGGTAAACAGGCGGGTCGTCTCCGTGCTGCTGGCCTGGATCTCGTCTTTGAACGAGCGCAACAGCAGCGCGTCGAGCGAGCCATCCTTGTCGGCGATGGTCAGGCCGCGCCTGAGGCGGGCGGCAAGTTCCGGTTCCTTGGGACTGACGTAAAAAATCGCCGGCAAGGGATACTTGATCAGGATGCCCGGCGCCACGGTGAGCTGGCGCGCGTATTCCGGGTACTGGGCCAGCGCCGACGACACTTCGGTAATGCTCATCGGCAGATAGTCGATGCGCTTGTTGGCCAGCATCGGGATCAGCGATTTGAGGTTGCCGCTGTCGTCGACCCGGTAACCGTTACGCTTGTACATCGGCACCTCGACCCAGTTGCGGCCCTGGCCGGCCACCAGTTTCTTGAGCTGGTCGGCGCTGGTGATGGCCTTGAAACGCGGCAGGTCTTCGCGCCGGATGATCAGGCTGCGATAGCCAAGCAGCCCGCTCATGATGGGAATGTCGATGGCGATGTTGCGGTCGAGTGGGTTTTCCTTGTCGAGTTCGCGCCACGGACCGACGTGCACATTGACGCGCCGGCCTTCGGCCACCTCGCTCCTGACCCGGAAGGTGCTGAGGCTTTCGACCACCCGCACGATCCGGTAGGGACCGTACTCGGCGCGCGTCTTGTCGAGCGCCAGTTCGAGCACCTTGGCCTGGTAATCGTCGCGCCTGGGGGTGCGGCCCCAATCCCAGTAACGGTATTCCATCACCGCGTCGGCGGCCAGGACATTGCCTGCGACGAGCAGCAGCAGGACAAGCAATCGCTTGGCGCTGGAGATCGACAACGGTGGCGGGAAGGTAAACACGCTAAAAGTATCGCAGTTCATCAAGGTTACGGCAACTGCTTCCTTGCACGGCCGTTGGCGCCGGGCGAATGGGCCCCGCATGCCGGCGGCAAGGCCGGTGCGCTTGCCGCCCTTCAGGCGCGCGCCGGCCAGCGCGGTGCGCTTGACGGTTCCAGCGCCGGCTGTGACCGCCGCGCCGGCTTTTCCTTACAAACTGGCGGCGTCGTGCTGCAGCCGCACGATGTCGGCCGGCCGCGTCGCATCGTAGACGCCGCGCAGGTGGTGCTCGCGGTCGACCAGGAAGGCCCGGTTCAGGTGCACGGGCAGGCCGTCCGCGCCGAGCGTGCCGACGTCACTGAAAAAGCCACGCCGTGCGAGCGCCGCGATCTCGCCGGGGGCGCCGGTGGCCAGGCGCCACTCGGCCGGCAGCCCGGTCTTGCTGGCATACTCGCGCAACGCTTGCGGGGTGTCGTGCTGCGGCGTCACCGAGATCGACAGGAAGCGCGGCGCGCCGCCCGCGCGGGTGCGGCGCAGGTTCGCTTGCGCGCGCAGCAGCAACTCGGTCGACACCGGGCACACCGAGGTGCAGGCGCTAAAGAAGAAGCTGACCACCGTCGGGCCGTTGTCGAGCACGGCCTGGTCGAACGCGGCGCCGCGCTGGTCGCGCAGGGCGAAGCGGCCGACCCGGTGGCGGCGCGAGAGCCAGTCCCAGCGCGGCCGCAGGTCGGCCGAGGCGTAATAGGGCAGGGCCGTATGCGCCAGCGCCGAGTCGCGCCGCCCGTGTTCGGCCAGCAGCCGGAGCGCGCCGGCCAGCATCGCCGCCCCGATCAGGCCGGCCAACAGCACACTGAGACGCTGCAGCATCGCGGCCTCGCCCTAATGCACCTTCACCGGCGTGCCCTTGTAGCAGCCGACGGTGTAGGGGTATTCGCGGGTGGCGTGGTAATGGCGCTCAGCGGGACGGCGCTCAGCGGGACGGCGCTCAGCAAGACGGCGCTGAGCGGGACGGCTCCCGCCAGCACGGCGCGCGCGCGGCGCCCGCGAACCGGCCCGCGCCGACGCGCTAGGAGTTTGCGCGGCAGAAGCCGTTCCGTCATCCGTTTGCGTGTTGTAAACTAGGCGGATGACGACGAGCTATCTACCCTACGATCCTCAACAGCAATTTCTT
>JBDSTZ010000298.1:0-10628 GCA_039927975.1 Massilia sp.
CCCTGCTGCGGCGCGCCGGCGACATCGTCAAGGCCGGCGATCCGATCGCCAGCGCCGGCAGCACCGGCGGCAACGAGGAATCGGGGCTATACTTTGAGCTCAGGTACTTGGGGGCGCCAGTCGACCCGGCCAAGTGGGTCAGGTTCTAGTGCGGCGACGGCGGGCTTGAGGGCCGGGCGCGCCGCCGTTTCTTTCACAGTGTTTAACTAGGCAGGGTGGGCGACCAGCATGGGCATCAAACTCAAGAGTATCGGCCTGATCGGCTTCGGCATGGCCGCCGGCGTCGCCGCCTCGCTGCAACTTTCCGCGCACGCGCAAAAGGCCGGCGCCACCAGCCCGCTGCCGCTCGACGAATTGCGCCAGCTGGCCGACGTCTACAGCCTCATCAAGTCGGACTATGTCGAACCGGTCCAGGACAAGAAACTGCTCGCCGAAGCCATCAGCGGCATGGTGTCCTCGCTCGACCCGCACTCGGTCTATCTGGATAAAAAAGCCTTCAAGGAAATGCGCGAGAGCATGCAGGGCAAGTTCGTCGGCCTCGGCATCGAAGTGTCGATGGAGGAAGGCTACGTCAAGATCGTCTCGCCGATCGAGGACAGCCCGGCGTTTCGCGCCGGTATCAAGCCGGGCGACCTGATCACCCGCATCGACGGCACCACCATCAAGGGCCTCTCGCTCGACGAGGCCATCAAGAAAATGCGCGGCGCGCCCAAGAGCAAGGTCACCCTGACGATTGCCCGCAAGGGCGAAGACGCGCCGCTGACCTTCCCGCTGGTGCGCGAGGAAATCCGCCTGGTCAGCGTCAAGGGCAAGATCATCGAGCCCGGCTACGCCTGGCTGCGCGTGAGCCAGTTCCAGGAGCAGACCCTGCCGGAACTGGCCAAGAAGGCCGCCGCCCTGTACGCCCAGGACCCCGACATCAAGGGCCTGGTGCTCGACCTGCGCAACGATCCGGGCGGCCTGCTGCCGGGCGCGATCGGCGTCTCGGCCGCCTTCCTGCCCAAGACCCAGGACGTGGTGGTGTCGACCAAGGGCCAGCTGGCCAACTCGAATGAAATCTTCTACGGCCGGCGCGAATTCTACGCGCCGGGCCAGGCCGCCGATCCGCTGGCCAGATTGCCGGCCGCGCTCAAGACGGTGCCGATGGTGGTGCTGGTTAACACCGGTTCGGCCTCGGCCTCGGAAATTGTCGCCGGCGCGCTGCAGGATTACAAGCGCGCCATCATTCTCGGCACCCAGACCTTCGGCAAGGGCTCGGTGCAAACCCTGCGTCCGCTCTCGGTCGACACCGCCGTCAAGCTGACCACCGCGCGCTACTACACGCCGACCGGCCGCTCGATCCAGGCGCGCGGCATCGTGCCCGACATGATGGTCGACGAGAACGCCGACGGCGACGGCTTGAACAGCCTGCGCATGCGCGAAGCCGACCTCGACAAGCACCTCGGCAACCCGGACGACAAGGCCGAGCCGGCCAGGCCGCGCCGCGACGACGCCGAGGAGGAAAAGCGCGTCGCCGCCGTGCTCAAGAACCGCAAGCCGCTCGACTTCGGCGGCAAGGACGACTTCCAGCTGGCCCAGGCGATCAACCATTTCAAGGGCTTGCCGGTCAAGCTGTCGAAGGTCGAGCCGACCCCGGCCAAGGAAGAGCCGGGCTCGGCCGCAAAGCCGGCCGTCAAGGCGCCGCCGGAAATAAAGGCCGGCGACAAGAAATAATGGCGGACAAGGACGAAAGCGCGAAGCAGCCGGGCGCGGCAGATCAAGGCGCGAGTAATGTCGACGCGAACAGTCTCGATACGCCCGACGCCGGCATGAACGACGCTCAGCTGCTGCGCTACTCGCGCCACATCCTGCTCGACGAGATCGGCATCGACGGCCAGCAGCGCCTGCTCGACGCGCGCGTGCTGGTGATCGGCGCCGGCGGGCTCGGTTCGCCGGCCGCCATGTACCTCGCCTCGGCCGGGGTCGGCCGCATCACCCTGGCCGACGACGACGAGGTCGACCTGACCAACCTGCAACGCCAGATCATGCACGCGACCGCGCGCGTCGGCCAGCCCAAGGTCGAGTCCGGCCGCGACGCCCTGCTGCAAATTAATCCCGGGATCACCGTCGTCGCCTTGCGCGAGCGCCTCGCCGGCGAGCGACTGCTCGAGCTGGTCGGCCAGTCCGACGTGGTGCTCGATTGCAGCGACAACTTCGCCACCCGCCACGCCGTCAACCAGGCGTGCGTGGCGCGTCGCGTGCCGCTGGTGTCGGGCGCGGCGATCCGGTTCGACGGCCAGCTCAGCGTGTTCGACCCGCGCCGTGCCGATTCGCCGTGCTACGCCTGCCTGTTTCCGCCCGACGCCAATTTTCAGGACGTCGCCTGCAGCGGCATGGGCGTGTTCGCCCCCATCGTCGGCGTGATCGGCGCCATGCAGGCGGCCGAGGCGCTCAAGCTGATCATCGGCGGCGCGGCCCTCGCTTCGCTGGCCGGCCGCCTGCTGCTGCTCGACGGCCGCGCCAGCGAGTGGACCAGCATCGGCGTGGCGCGCAATCCCGCCTGTCCGGTCTGCGCCGCCGCCCATCCGGCATAGGCACACATGCAAGCTGGCCGCGGCCGGCGGCGGTCGCTTACAATGCCACCTGCCGGCGGCCGGGTGCGCGCCGGGCAACCCCAACAGCCGCTGGATGTTCGGCCCAAGTGCCGCTATAAATACACGGCTTAAGCTTCCCGTCAGGTTAGGGCGCCGTTTGGCCTTATACTAGCCTGTTCGTGTCTCCGTATTCTGTTCACCCAAGTCAATCAAAATTCATAAACCATGCAAACAACAGTGATGAATCGTTCGACCCGCGCGCGCCGCGCACGCGGCTTTACCCTGGTTGAAATCATGGTCGTGGTGGTGATCATCGGCATCCTCGGCGCGCTGGTCGTGCCCAAGCTGCTCGGCCGCACCGGCGAGTCGCGCGTCACCGCCGCCAAGACCGACATCGCCACCCTGATGTCGGCGCTGAAACTTTACAAGCTCGACAACCAGCGCTACCCGACCACCGAGCAAGGCCTGACGGCGCTGACCACCAAGCCGACCGTCGGCCCGGCCGCGAATGGCTGGAAGAGCGGCGGCTACGTCGAAAAACTGCCGAAGGATCCGTGGGGCCATGACTACCAGTACCTCCAGCCTGGCGTGCACGGCGAGGTCGACCTGTTCTCGCTCGGCGCCGATGGCCAGCCCGGCGGCGCCGGCGAGGATGCCGACGTCGGTTCGTGGGATTAATCGTTCTGCCTTTTTTCATCGCAGCGCCTAGCCAGGAGTTCGTCGTGACGCCAGCGCGTCCTGTCCTTTCCGCCCGTTCTGCCCGCCCGGCGCGCATCGTCGGGATGGCCAGGCTGGCCCGCGGCTTCACCCTGGTGGAGCTGATGGTCGTCATGGTCATCATCGGCATCACGCTCGGCATGGTTTCGCTCAACGCGATTCCCAGCCCGCAGCAGAACCTGCAGAACGAAGCCCAGCGACTCTGCCTGTTGCTCCAGCTCGCGCGCGACGAGGCGATCGTACGCAACCGCCTGGTCGCCTTCGAGGCCGACACCGAGCACTACCGTTTCCTGGTGCGCGGCGACACCCGCTGGGACCAGGTGGTGGGCGACGACCTGCTGCGCGAACGGCCGTTCAAGAACGCCCCGGTGACGCTGCTGCTCGATCCGTCCGGCGCCGGAGCCGGCAATCCGCTGCGCATCATTTTCGGCCGCGAACCGGTCGACAAGCCCTTCGTGCTGACGCTCGCCAGCGGCGAGCACCGGGTCGCCGTGCACGCCGACGGCATCGGCCATTTCACTGTCGAATGATGACCTCGCGCCCGCTCCCGCCCCCGTTCGCTGCTCCGGCCGCGCCATGCCGCCGCGCGCGCGGCTTCACCCTGCTCGAAGTGCTGGTGGCGCTGGTCATCGTCGGCACCGCGCTCGGCGCTTCCTTGCGCGCGGTCGGCAGCCTGGCTTCCAACAGCGCCGGCCTGCGCACCACCATGATGGCGACCTGGTCGGCCGAGAACCGGCTGGTGCAGATCCGCCTGGCCAAGGAATTTCCCGCTGTCGGCAAGCGCAGTTTCGATTGTCCGCAGGGCGACCTGCACCTGGTCTGCCAGGAGGAAGTGCTGTCGACCCCGAATCCGCTGATGCGCCGCATCGAGGTCGGCGTGGCCGACATCCATAACCCCGGACGGCGCATTCTCAAGCTGGTGCAACTGGTGCGGCGGCCGCTATGACGCGCCGCTCCCTGCCGCCGCGCGGCTTCACGCTGGTCGAACTGCTGGTCGCCATCAGCATCCTGGCGATGGTCGCCGTGCTCGGCTGGCGCGGCCTCGACGGCATCGTGCGGGCCCGCCAATCGCTCACCGAGCAGATGGAAACCACGCGCGGCATGCAGCTCGCCTTCGCCCAGATGCAGAGCGATTGCGAGCACATCGCCGACATCGACGTGGTGCAGAACCGCCCCTACCTGGCGGCCGAGGACAACCGCCTGACGCTGGTGCGCAAGATGTCGACCGAGAACGAACCGAACCGCTTGCAGGTGGTGTCCTACCGCGTCCGCGACGGCCTGCTGATCCGGCGCGAATCGGGCGCCACGCGCGACCTGGTGCAGCTCGACGCGCTGTGGCAGGCCGCGATCTCCGACAACGACAGCAGCGCGCCGGTGACGCTGCAGTCGGGCGTGAGCGGCATGCAGGTGCAAACGTTTGAAAACAATGCCTGGCGCCTCGGCGGGCCGTCCGGGGTGGGGCGCCTGCCGCCCGGCCAGCAGGCCACCGGCTTGCTGCCGACCGGCCTGCAGGTGGCGCTGCAGGTGCGCGGCCAGGAAGCGACCATGAGCAAGATGTTTTTGCTGAGCGGCATATGAAGCGCGCGTTTCTCTCCAGCGCCAAGCGGCGCCTGCGTCAGCGCGGGGTGGCGGTGATCACCGCATTGCTGCTGACCACGCTCGCGGTGACCATCGTCGCCAGCCTGTTCTGGCAGCAGCAAGTCCAGGTGCGCTCGATGGAAAACCAGCGCCTGCACCTGCAAACCAAGTGGATCATGCGCGGCGCGCTCGACTGGGTGGCGCTGGTCTTGCGCCAGGACGGCATGGACCACGGCAACTACACCTCGCTCGACCAGGTCTGGGCCACGCCGGTCGCCGAAACCCGGCTCGACCAGTACATCGATCGCGAGCGGGTGGCCGGCGAAGTGTTCGACGCCACCCTGTCGGGATACATCCTGGACGCCAGCTCGCGCTACAATCTCGCGAACCTCGCCAGCGCGCAGCACGTGGTTCCGGAACAGGTGGTGATTTTTTCCAGGTTGCTGCGCAATCTGGGGCTCGACCCGCAACTGTCCACGCGCGCCGCCAAATTCGTCGCCGAAGGCCAGACCCAGCCGCGCATCGACGCGCCGCCGGACGGCACGCCACCGGCCGGCAACCCGTCCAGCGGCACCCCGTCCACCGGCACGCCGTCGGGCGCGACAGGGCAGAACGGCGCGCAGAGCGGCACAGCGTCGGGTGGCAGCGTGCCGAACGGCACGACCGGGGGCGCGGCCTCGAGCGGCGGCGGAACGGGCCCGGTGCCGATGGGTTTGCTGGAATTGAACGACCTGCTGGCGGTGCCGGGCTTTACGCTGGCCGTGGTCGACAAGCTGCGCGACTTTGTCATCGTGCTGCCGGAGACGACGCCGGTGAATGTCAACACCGCCGCGCCCGAAGTGCTGGCGGCGGTGATCAAGGATTTTTCGGTGGGCCAGGCGAATGTGATCGTGGCCCAGCGCAAGCGGGCGGCGTGGCGCGACATCGCCCAGTTCAAGACCGAACTGATGGACACGACCGGCAAGTCCTTCGATGACGGCACGCTCGATGTGAAGAGCACGTATTTCCTGGTGCGCAGCCAGGTGCGGCTCGACCGCGCCGCCCTCAACGCCGAGGCGCTCGTGAGCCGCCAGCTCGATCCGCGCCGCACCACCTCGGTGTTGTGGGTGCGTCAGAACTGAAGGCGATAAATCGATGCGTCACCCGGAAGAACAGCGATAATAAAAACAGCAGCGCAAAAACAGCAATAAGAAAAAATCCAGAAAGAGAGACCGTTTGACTACTTTATACATCCGGCCCGCGGCCCGCGCCGAGGGCGAGGGCGCCCTGGCCCGCTTCGCGCTGGTCGCCGACAATGGGTCCATCGTCCAGCAAGGCGAAGGACTGCTGCGCGGCATGGGCGACGTGATCGCCGCCAGCCGCCGCGTGCTGCTGCTGTTGCCGGCCGCCGAAGTGACCCTGCTGGCCGTGAAGACGCCGCCGCTCTCGCCGGCGCGCCTGCGCGCCGCGCTGCCCGGCCTGGTCGAGGAACAGATCCTCGGCGACCCGGCCGAATGCGTGCTGGTGGCCGCGCCAAGCGCCTCGGCCGACGGCTTGCGCAGCATCGCCGTGGTCCAGCGCGCCTGGCTCGAAGTGCTGGTCAAGGCCCTGCTGGCGCTCGGCGCGCGCGCGGTCGGCGCGGTGCCGGCCCAACTCTGCCTGCCGCTCCATCCGGGCAAGGTCAGCGCCGCCGTCGGCGCCGCCGAACTGACCATCCGCCAGGCCCAGTACCAGGGCATGGGCCTGGCCATGCACAGCGTGCCGGCGCTGGCCTTGCAGACCGCGCGCGCGCTGGCCGGCGAGGCGCCGCTGGTGCTGTACGTCGCCGCCGACCAGCTTGAACAATACCGCCAGCTGGCCGCCGACGCGCCCGTCACCGTCGAAGCCGAGCACTGGGGCGTGTGGATCGCCGGCGCCGCCGGCCCCGCGCTCGACCTGGTGCCGGGCCTCGGCACGGCCGGCGCCCGCAAGCGCGACTGGCAGCGCTGGCGCTGGCCGCTGGCGATCGCGCTGCTGGCGCTGGCGGTCAACCTGGTCGGCATCAACGTCGAGTGGCTGCGCCTCAAGCACGAGGCCGACGCCACCCGCGCGGCGATGCTGCAAACTTTCAAGAGCGCGTTTCCAAAGCAGACCGTGATCCTCGATCCGGTCGCGCAAATGCGCAGCAACCTGGCGCAGGCGCGGGTCGCCAGCGGCCAGTTGGGCGCCGATGAATTCACCTACCTGGCGGCGGCGCTGGGCGAGGCGGCGCGCGGCCTCGGCCGGCCGCTGCAGATCGCCTCGCTCGACTACCGCGAGCGCGCCCTGAGCGTCAAACTGAAACCGGAATCGGTCGACCCGGCCCTGGCCGCCCAGCTGGGCGCCGCGCTGGCGCCGCGCAAGCTGAGCGTGACCGAGCCGGCCGCCGGCACCTTGCTCATTCGCGCCAATGGAGGCAAATCATGAGCACCACACCGCCCCTCGTGCAACTGCGCGAACGCGCCAGCGCCTGGTGGCTGGCGCGCAGCGAACAGGAACGCCGCTACCTGGTTATCGGCGGCGCCATCGCCATCGGCGCCCTGATCTACGCGTTCTTCATCGGCCCGGCTATCGAGGGCCGCGCCGCGCTCGACAAAAGCTTGCCGGAACTGCGCCAGCAGGCGGCCCAGATGCAAGCCATGGCGCTCGAAGCGGGCCAGCTGGCGCGCCAGGCGCCGGCCCAGGTGGTGCCGATGACCAGCGCCAGCCTGACCGCCAGCCTGACCGCGCGCTCGATGAAAGCCGAATCACTTGGCGTGACGTCCGAATACGCCAAGGTCCAGCTGAACGGCGTCGCCTTCGCCAACCTGGTCAGCTGGCTCGACGCGCTGCGCCGCGAGCAGCGCATCGGCGTGCAGGAAGCTGCCGTCACCGGCCAGGACAATCTGGGCCACGTCAATGCCGTGCTGACCCTGCGCCAGGACAATGGCAGTGAGGGCCGATGAGGCGCGCCCTGCTATGGCTGGCCACGGTGGTGCTGGCGGCGGCGCTGACGGTGCTGGTGTGCCTGCCCGCCACCTGGCTCGGTCCCCTTGTGGAGCAGCAAACCGGCGGCCGTTTGACTCTGGGGGACGCGCAGGGTACGCTGTGGCGCGGCTCGGCATTTGTGGGCGGCGCGCCCGGTCAAGGCGGGCTCGTCACGCCGTTGTTTCCGGGACGCTTCAGCTGGCGCCTGTCGCCGATGGTGCTGCTCGGCCAGGTCGACCTCACGCTGGAAAATCCGCAGGCGCTGACCCAGCCGGTGCAGCTGAGCGGCAACTGGTCGCAATGGCAGGTCAGCCCCGGCGCCCTGATGTTGCCGGCCGAGGGCTTGGCCGGGCTGGGCGCGCCGCTCAACACTATCTTGCCGAGCGGGCAGATGCGGCTGACGTGGACCACCCTGGAGCTGCTGCGCCAGCCGCGCATGGTGGCCGTCAACGGCCGCACCACGCTGGTGATGCGCGACATGCGTTCGCGCCTGTCGCCCATCACGCTCGGCGACTACGAGCTGGCGATGGACTGGCGCGGTCCGCAGGCCAGCCTGCAATTGAGTACGGTGCGCGGGGCGTTGCAGTTGGCCGGAAAGGGGAGCCTCGACAATGGTCGCTTCCAGTTTTCCGGCCAGGCATGGGCCGGCGCCGGATATGAAGAATCGCTGGGCAATCTCCTGAATTTGCTGGGCCAGCGCCGAATGGTGAACGGCAAGAATATTATTGCGTTAGAGTTCAAATAAAATGAAAAATCAAGCACATAGCATCAACCACCCCCCTGCGCTGCGGCGCCTGGCCGCCAGCGTGATGCTGTGTTGTTCGGTCGCGCTGGGCGTGCCCGCGGTGGCCCAGGACGCGGCCGCCGGCGCCGGTTCCGGCGCCGCGCTCAACTTCGTCAACGCCGACATCGAATCGGTCATCAAGGCGGTCGGCCACTACACCGGCATGACCTTCATCATCGACCCGCGCGTCAAGGGCACGCTGACGCTGGTGTCCGAGCGCGCGCTGAGCAAGTCGCAAGCGTTCGGCCTGCTGACCTCGCAGCTGCGCCTGCAAGGCTTCGCGGTGGTCACCGGCGACGGTTACGCCAAGGTGGTGCCGGAAGCCGAGGCCAAGCTGCAATCGTCGCCCACCAGCGTGGGCGTGGGCGCCAGCACCCCCAAGGGCGACCAGATCGCCACCCAGATCTACCACCTGAGCTACGAATCGGCGGCCAACCTGACGGCCGTGCTGCGCCCGCTGATTTCGCCCAACAACTCGATCATGGCCAACCCGGGCAACAACAGCCTGGTGATCACCGATTACGCCGACAATCTCAAGCGCCTGTCGAAGATCATCGCCGCGCTCGACGCGCCGGTCTCCGGCGACCTCGACGTGGTGCCGATCCGCTACGCCATCGCCAGCGACGTCGCCTCGATGGTCAGCCGCCTGATGGAACCGGTGCCGGGCGGCGATTCGGGGCGCGTCTCGGTGCTGGCCGACCCGCGCACCAACTCGGTGGTCATCCGCGCGCCCTCGCCGGCGCGCGCCAACCTGGCCAAGTCGCTGATCGCCAAGCTCGACCAGCCGACCGCCGAAGCCGGCAACGTCCACGTGGTCTACCTGAAAAACGCCGACGCCACCAAGCTGGCGCAGACCCTGCGCGCGGTGGTGTCGCAGGACGCCTCGGCGCTGCCGACCACCCAGCAGGGCACCAGCGGCGGCTCGGTCCAGGGCAGCGCCAACCAGAACCCCGGCCAGCAAGGCCAGCAGGGCGGCCTCGGCGGCACCAGCAACACCTTCAACCAGCAGATCCAGAACGCCTCCGGCAGCGGCGGCGGCAGCAGCTCCGGCTTCATCCAGGCCGACGCCTCGACCAACACCCTGATCATCACCGCCAGCGAAGCGGTGTACCGCAACATGCGCGCCGTGATCGACCAGCTCGACGTGCGCCGCGCCCAGGTCTACATCGAGTCGCTGATCGTCGAAGTCAACGCCAACAAGGCGTCCGAGTTCGGCATCCAGTGGCTGGGCGCGACCGGCGACGCCAACAGCAAGTACCGGGTCGGCGCGCTGCAGTCGTTCTCCTCGGGCGGCAACAACATCATCAACCTTGCCGCCGCCCAGCTGGCCGGCACCAGCGGCACCACCACCACCACCCCGGTGCTGCCGTCCAACGGCTTCACGGTCGGCATCTTCAAGAAGATCGGCGACCAGATCGGCCTGGGCGCCTTGGCCCATGCGCTGGAAACCGACGGCGACGCCAACATCCTGTCGACCCCCAACCTGATCACCCTCGACAACGAGCTGGCCACCATCAAGGTGGGCCAGAACGTGCCGATCATCAGCGGCCAGTTCACCACCTCGGGCGGCGCCAACACCAATCCCTTCCAGACCATCGACCGCAAGGACGTCGGCCTGACGCTGAAGGTGCGCCCGCAGATTTCCGAAGGCGGCACCATCCGCATGGCGATCTACCACGAGACCTCGAGCGTGGACAAGTCGACCCTGACCTCGCCGGCCGGCGTGACCACCAACATTCGCGTCATCGAAAACAATGTGATCGCCGACGATGGCCAGATCATCGTGCTCGGCGGCCTGATCGAGGACAGTTCGAACGACAGCTCTGAAAAAGTGCGCGGCCTCGGCGACATCCCGATCATCGGCAACCTGTTCAAGTACAAGACCCGGGCCCGCACCAAGACCAACCTGATGGTCTTCCTGCGACCGGTGGTGGTGCGCAGCAAGGAGCAGAGCAACACCATCGCCGCCGACCGCTACGACTACATGCGCGCCTCCGGCATCGCCGGCCAGC
>JBDSTZ010000299.1:0-8991 GCA_039927975.1 Massilia sp.
CCCTCCTCGCGCGCCTCGACCATGGTCGCCTTGAGCGCGTTCTGGATCGAGCTGTCGGCTTGCGGCGACAGCGCCAGGCTGACGTCGCGCGCGAGGATGCGCAAGCGCAGGCGGGTGCCCGTCGCCAGCGCCGCGTGCGCGATGTGCAGCGCGCCGCCGGCCACGCGCAGGCGCAGCAGGCCGTAGGCGGCGTCGACGTCGTCGACCACGCCGTCGACCAGCGCGCCGGTGTCAGCGCCGAGCGCGCCCGACAGATCAAGCCTGGCGAGGGTGTCGGCGGCAGGACCGCTGGCCAGCACGCGGCCGCCATCGAGCAGCACGATGTGGTCGGCCAGGCGCGCCACTTCGGCCATCGAATGGCTCACGTACAGCATGGGAATGGCGAGCTCGCGCTGGATGCGTTCGAGGTAGGGCAGCACATCTTCCCTGCGCTTGCGGTCGAGCGCGGCGAGCGGCTCGTCGAGCAGCAGCAGGCGCGGGCTGGTCAACAGGGCCCTGGCGATCGCCACGCGCTGACGGTCGCCGCCGGACAGCTCGGCGCTGCGGCGTGTCAGAAAATCGCCGATTCCCAGCAGGTCGATCGCCTGCCGCCTGGCCGCGTCGCTGGTCTGCGCGCGCTTGCTGGCGAAGTCCAGATTGCCGTTCACGTCCAGATGCTCGAACAGGCTCGCTTCCTGGAACACGTAGCCGAGCGCGCGCCGGTGAGTCGGCACGAAAATGCCGCGATCGGCGTCCTGCCAGATTTCGCCATTGACGTCGAGATAAGCGCCGGGATGCCGATCGAGGCCGGCGATGGCGCGCAGCAGCGTGGTCTTGCCCGAGCCGGAATGGCCGAACAGCGCACTGACGCCGCGTCCGGGCAGGGCCAGCTCGGCGTCGAGCGTGAAGCCCGGACGCGCGACGCGCAGGCGCAGGCGAATCTGCTGGTTCATAGCGGACGCCGTTGCGGGTTGAAGGTGTAGAGCAGCAGCAGCGCGACAAAGCTCAGCGCCAGCATGCCGCCGGCCAGCCAGTGCGCCTGCGCGTATTCGAGCGCTTCGACATGGCCGTAGATCTGCACCGCGACCACGCGGGTCTTGTCGGGGATGTTCCCGCCGATCATCAGCACCACGCCGAACTCGCCGAGTGTGTGCGCGAAGCCAAGCGTGGCGGCGCTGATGAAGCCGGGCCGCGCCAGCGGCAGCACCACCGAGAAGAAAGTGTCGAACGGGCTGGCGCGCAGGGTCGCCGCCACTTCGAGCGGGCGCTCGCCGATCGCGGAAAAGGCATTGACCAGCGGCTGGACCACGAAGGGCAGCGAGTAGATCAAGGAGCCGATCACCAGGCCCGCAAAGGTGAACGGCAGCAGGCCGATGCCGAGTGATTCAGTCAGGCGGCCGAGCGGGCCGTGCGGGCCCATCGCCACCAGCAGATAGAAGCCGAGGACCGAGGGCGGCAGCACCAGCGGCAGCGCGACCAGCGCGCCGGCCAGGTGCCTGATCGGCGAGCGGGAGCGCGCCAGCCACCACGCCAGCGGCGTGCCAAGCAACAGCAGCAGGATGGTCACGATGGCGGCCAGTTTGAGGCTGAGCCAGACGGCGCCCCAGTCTTCAGGCGTCAGCATGGGACGCTCACAGGGCGTAGCCGAAGGACGCGATCAGCGCCCGCGCCTTGTCGCTTTGCAGGTAGCGCAGGAAGGCGGCGGCGGCCGGCTTGCCCTTGCCCTGCGCAAGCACGACGGCGTCCTGGCGGATCGGCCGATAGAGCTGACTCGGCACCAGCCAGGCCGAGCCGGCCTTGAGTTTGCCGCCTTCCTGCACCTGCGACAGCGCGACGAAGCCAAGCTGCGCGGCGCCCGAGACGACGAACTGGTGGGTCTGCGAAACGGACTCGCCGAATACGAGTTTCGGCTGCAGGGCGTCGTACAGATTCAGCTTTTGCATGACGTCCATGGCCGCCGCGCCGTAGGGGGCGAGCTTCGGCTCGGCGATCGCCAGATGCGCGAAGCCGCCCTTCGCGAGCACGGCGCCTTGGGCGTCGACCAGCCCTGGCTGCGCGCTCCACAGAACCAGCTTGCCGATCGCGTAGGTGAGGCGGCTGCCGGCGACCGTGGCGCCTTCCTGTTCAAGCCGGGCGGGCGTTACGTCGTCGGCGGCCAGCAAGACGTCGAACGGCGCGCCGTTCTTGATCTGCGCGTAGAACTTGCCGGTCGCGCCGTAGCTGGCCAGTACCTTGTGGCCGGTGTCGTGCTCGAACCGGGCGGCGATCAGCTTCATGGGCGCGGTGAAATTGGCGGCCACGGCTACCCGCACGTCTTCGGCGCTTGCAGGGCCGGCGGCAAGCAGGATCAGTAATGCGGCGAAGCGAATCATGAGGAGTCCAGCGTTGGCAATGCGTTATGTTCGGCAGTATATAACGTAACTGGCCACGAACGAACTAAGGGATTAACGAGGGGAGAGAGAAAGGCGGCGCGGCGCGGCGCGGCGCGGCGCGGCGCGGCGGCCGACGGGGCCGCGCGTGCTGGGGATCAGTACCGCAGGCCCGTTCGCGCGTGGCGCGAACGGGCCTGCGTCGTCCGCTATTTTTTGACCGCCTTCGCCGGCGTGGCCGTCAGCGAGGCCGCCGTCACGAAGGTCGGCCGGATATCGTTCGGCACCACCTTCATCTTGTCGAGCGCCTTCTGCACGTCGGGACGAATGACCACGTATTTGGTCATCATGTCCTTGGCGCGCGCGTAGTCGCCGGTCGCTTCGATGGTCAGGAATTCGCGGTCAAGGTCCATCACCGCCTGCTTGATCTTCTTGAAGTCGACCGCGAAGGTGCCGTCGCCCTGCGAGACGAAACCGCCCTTGTCGAGCAGGTAGTTGACCTGGATGGCCATGCCGCGCGCGTGCGAGTCGGTCAGGCCGAAATGCAGGGTGCGGAAGGCCGAGGCGAGGAAGGTGTTGTACAACTTGCGCTCGGCCGCCTCGCCCTGCCCCAGGGTGTCCTTCAACTGGCCTTTCTCCATCATGAACGCCAGCGCCCACAAGCCGGTGACGTCGGCCTTGGCTTCTTCGATGGTCGAGTAGGTGTCCTTCAAGTCCTGGCGCGGGGTCGAGGCTTTGCCGTCGACTTTGGTGATGTGCGGGCCGAGGCCGTGGGTGATTTCATGCGCCAGGATGTGGGTGAAGAAGGAGTTGAAATCGAGGTCCTTGAGGGCGTCGGGTTTGAGCACCAGCCTGGCGATCGGCGTCAAGGTCGACTTGAACTTGGCTTCCTGGATGTTCTTGAGCATGACGCGCTTCGAGCCGCGCTTGCTGATCACGCGCTCGTCGTTCGGCAGATTGTAGGCGGCCGTCTGAATGCCCATGTTGCCGTCGCCCGCGCCGATCACCTGGTTCACCACCACCATCGGCGCCTGCGCGCCGACCTTCGGATTGCGGTACTGCGCGTCGAGCGGCAGATTGTCTTCCAGCTCCTGCAGGTGCTTGCCGAAGAAATCGAGCTTCTTCGTTTCGACCGGGTCGCGCACATTCACGTAGGCCTCGAACGCGGCCTTGTAGCCATACAGCTCGTCGTTGTAGGTCTCGTACGGGCCGATGGTGACGTCGACCGGGGAATCGAGGTCCATCCACGCCAGGTCGGAATCGTAGTAATCGTTCGACAGGAAGGCGTCGGCGCGCAGGTTGAGGAATTTCTTGAGCGAGGCGTTGTCGGTCGCGGCGGCGGCCTTTTTCAGCAGGGCCGACAGGCGGGTCAACTCGGGCTTGTATTCGTCCGAATATTTGACGATCTTGTTCTTGCCGTCGGCGCCGGCGCGGATGGTGGTGAAGAACCACTGGGCCTGTTCCTTGTCGGCCGCCGGCAAGCCGTTCATCCAGGTGTCGAGCGAGGCCTTGGTGGCGCCGTTCGGGTAGAAGTTGGCGCCTTCCGGCTTCTTGTCGGGGATAGCGATGCCGGCGTAGGTGGCCGGCATGAAGGAACGGTGGTCGTCGAGGATCGACCAGGGGCCCTTGTTGAGCCAAAAGTAGTCGAGCCGAGCGCGGCCAAGTTCGGAGTTGTCCTTCCTTAGCGCGGTCCACAGCGCCTCGTTGCCGGACCATCGCTGGCGCAGCTGCAGCGTGTCGATGATGCGGGCCGCTTCGACCAGCGCGGTGATCGCGCTGCGGTCCCCCGCCGACAGGCCGGAGGTGTCGGCCTTTAATTCGACCGGGGCGAAGCGTTTGGATTTGGCGGTCAGCTCGGCCGCTGTGTCGGCGGCGTTGGCGGAACCGGCTGCGAGCAAAAGGATAATTGGTGCCAGCAAGTTTTTCATGTAAAGGTTCTCAGGATAGAAGAACAAGGATTGTATTCCTAATCCTGGCGCGCACACCTGCGCCCGCGCGCCCTCCCCGGCACCTTTTCCGCAGCCCGGCGCCGCCTTAGCGCATCGTCGCCAGCGGCGCCTCGGTGGTCCAGCCGGCGCCGAGCGAACGCGCCACCGCCACTGCCGCCAGCAGGCGCTGGGTGCGGATCTGCACGGCGGCGCGGTCGGCCGCCAGTGAACTGCGCTGCGCATCGGTGACGTCGAGATAGTTCGATACGCCTCGGTCGTAACGCGCCTGGGCGACCACGAAGGCGCGCGCGGCAGCCTGCTGCGAGGCGGCCTGCGTTTCGCCCTGCAGGCGGCGCTGCTGCACGTCGGAGAGGGCATCCTCGACTTCGCGCAGGGCGGTCAGCAGGCGCGTCTCGTGGTTGGCCACGGCTTCCTCGTAACGCGCTTTCGAGACGGCCAGGTTGGCCTTGTTGCGGCCGCCGTCGAACAGCGGCAGCGACAGCGCCAGCGGGCCTACCGAGAACTGGCGCGCGCCGCCGTCGGTGAGGTTGCGCAGGCTTTCGGACGCCAGCCCGAAGTTACCGGTCAGGCTGAGCGATGGGTAGAACGCGCCTTCGGCCACGCCGACTTGCGCGTTGGCCGCGCGCAGCGAGGCGACGCTGGAGGCCAGGTCGGGCCGCTGCGCCAGCAGGCTGGCGGGCAGGCCGACCGGAATGGCGGGCGGCTGCGGCAGTTCGGCGCCGGCGGCGGCCGCCACCAGCGGGGTCGATGGCGACACGCCCACCAGGGTGGCCAACGCGTGTTCGAGGGTATTGCGCTGGCGCTGCACCTCGTGCAGGTCGGCCTCGGCGTTGGCGCGCTCGATGCGCGCGCGCGACAGATCGAGTTCGTTCGACAGGCCGGCGTTGAAGCGCGCCTCGACCAACTGGGCCGATTCGCGCCGGGTGTCGAGGGCGTTCTTCAGGATGGTCATTTCGGCGTCGGTGCCGCGCAGCTGCCAGTAGGTGTTGGCCACTTGGGCCGACAGCAGCAGGATCACGCCGGCGCGGTCGTCCTGCGCCACCAGCGCCTGGGCGTCGGCCGCTTCGACCACGCGCTTGACGCGGCCCCACAGATCAAGTTCGTAGGACAGCTGGGCGCCGACGGTGAAGTTGTTGCCTTCGATCGAGCGTCCGCCCAGCGCCAGGGCTTGCGAGGTTTGCGAGGAGGTGCGCGAATTCGATACCGATCCGCCCACGTTCACCGTCGGCGCCAGGCTGGCGCGGTACACGCCGAGCTGGGCCTGGGCTTGCAGCAGGCGCTGGGCGCTGGCCTTCACGCCCGGGTTTTCGCGCACGGCCCGCTGTTCGAGCGTGTTGAGGGTGTCGTCGCGGAACACGGTCCACCACTCGGGCGGCAGGCGCGCGGTGTCGGCGGCGGCGCCGTCGGCGTGGCGGAAGGCCGGCGTGGCGATGCCGGCCGGCTCCTTGAAGTCGCTGCCGACGGTGGCGCAGCCGGTCAGCAAGGCGATCGAGGCGGCCATCGAGGCGGCAAGGACGGTTTTAAGCAGTGGCTTGATCATCATTATTCTCACAGTCTGATTGTTGGGTGCACGCACGCGGGGAGGCAGCACGGGGGCCTAGTGGCCGCCACCGCCGCCGCTTGACGGCGCCTTGATTTTCTTGGCGAACCACAGCACGCCGATGCAGCCGAGCAGCACCACGCCCATGATCAGGAAGCCGTCGTTGTAGGCCATCACATACGCTTCGCGCCGCACCACGCGGTCGATCGCGGCCAGGGCCTGGTTACCGGCGGTGACCGGGTCGATGCCGCGTCCCACAAAGGCGGCGGTCAATTCGTCGAGGCGCTGCTGGGTGGCGCTGGAAAAGCCGGTGATCGCCTCGCCGATGCGGGCCGAGTGGAAGTGCTCGCGGTTGGTCAGGGTGGTGGCCAGCATGGCGATGCCGATCGAGCCGCCCAGGTTGCGGGTCATGTTGAACAGGCTCGATGCCGACGCCATGTCGCGCGGCGGGATGCCGTTCATCGCGAAGTTCGACAGCGTAAGCATGACAAAGGGCTGGCCGAGCGCGCGCACCACTTGCGACCAGAGCAGCTGGTCGTAGCCGGTGGTGGCGTCCATGTGGGCATTCATCAGGCAGGACACGCCGAACAGCAGCAGGCCGAACGAGCACAGGATGCGGTTGTCGACGCGCGAGGACAGCGCGGCGGCGAACGGCATGATGAACAGCTGCGGCAGGCCGGCCCACATGATGATTTCGCCGATCTGCATCGGGGTGTAGCCGGCGATCTGGCCCAGGTACAGCGGCAGCAGGAAGGAGGCGCCGTACAGGCCCATGCCGACCGCCGCCGACAGCGCTGTCGCTACCAGGAAGCCGCGCTCTCCATACAGGCGCAGGTTGACGAAGGGCTCGGCCTTGGTGAAGGCGATCGTGATCCAGCCGAGGATGCCGGTCAGCGCCAGCGCGGCGAAGGTGATGATGAAGCCGGAGTCGAACCAGTCTTTCGAGTTGCCCTCTTCCAGGAAAATGGTCAGGCTGCCCAAGCCCACGGCCATGAAGAAGATGCCGGTCCAGTCGGCGCTGGCGAGCAGTTTGAGCTGCATCTTTTCGCGGTCCATACCCCACCAGATGCCGGCGATCAGCAGTATGCCGGGCACCCAGTTAATGTAGAACACCGAAGGCCAGCCGTACAACTCGGACAGGTAGCCGCCGAGGGTCGGGCCCATGGTCGGCGCCAGGGTCGCCGTCAGGCCGAAGATGGCCATGCCGGTCGCGCGTTTGCGCGGCGGCAGCTTGGCCATCACCAGCGTCATCGCCATCGGGATCAGGGCGCCGCCGGTGAAGCCTTGCAGCATGCGGAACACGATCATGCTGGGCAGGTTCCAGGCCGAGCCGCACAGGGTCGAGAACACCACGAACAGGCCGGTGGTGCCGATCATGTAGTTGCGCATGCCGAACACGCGCACCATCAGCGCGGCCATCGGAATGACGATGATCTCGGCGCACAGGTAGGCGGTGGAGATCCACGAGCCCTCTTCCTGGGTCGCCGACAGGGTGCCGAGGATATCCTTGAGCGAGGCGTTGGTGATCTGGATGTCGAGCACCGCCATGAAGGCGCCGAGCATGCCGGCCGCCACCGCGATCCAGGTGCGCAGCGTGACCTTGTCGGCGATGACGGGGAAGGCGGCCGGTCCCTTGGGCGGGGCGCCGGCGGCGTTGAGTGTGGTGCTGCTCATGATGGTCCTTGGCTGAAGAGTGGCGGCTTAGCGCGCGCCGGCCTTCTGGTTCAGTTCCACTTCGGCCAGCGCCGACATGCCGGGCACCAGGCGTCCGCCGAGTTTTTTCACATCGTCGGCACGCAGCACGATCTTGACCGGCACGCGCTGGACGATCTTGGTGAAGTTGCCGGTCGCGTTATCGGCCGGCAGCAAGGCGAACTGGTTGCCCGAGGCCGGCGAGAAGCTGTCGACCTTGCCCACCAGCGGCTGGCCCGGCATGGCGTCGATGACGATCTTCGCTTCCTGGCCCGGCACCAGGCCGGCGAGCTGGGTTTCCTTGAAGTTGGCGGTGACCCAGACTTCGTTTTCGACGATGGCGGCGAGCTGCTGGCCGGCCTGGATGCGCGCGCCGACTTCGACGCTGCGCTTGCCGATGCGCCCCGCCACCGGCGCCACCACCATGTTGTAGGCCAGCTGCTGCTGGGCGTCCTTGAGCTGAGTGCGCAGCACGTTGACCTGGGCCTTGAGGACGTCGCGCGCGGCGCCGGCGGCGTCGATCTGGGCCTTGGCCGCCTGCGCGTTGTCGCGCCGCGCGGCCAAGTCGGCGGTGGCGCCGGTGCGGGCCGCGTTGGCGGCGTCGAGTTCGGCCTTGGAGACCGCCTTCATCTGACTGTTATAGAGCTGGCCGTAGCGGGCCGCGTCCTGCTCGGCGCGCAGCAACTGAGCTTGCGACTGCGCCACCTGGGCGCCGGCCGCGCTGGCCTGGGCCTTGACCTGGGCGATCTGGGCGCCGGCCTGCAAGACCTGCTGCTCGGCGCTGGCGATCTGCGCCTCGATCTGCTCGACCTTGACGCGCTGGTCGGCGGGATCGAGTTCGGCGATCGGGTCGCCGGCCTTGACGACCTGGTTGTCCTCGACCAGCACGCGGGTGACCACGCCGGCGATGCGCGAGGAGACCGGGTGCACGTGGCCGGAAACGTAGGCGTTTTCGGTTTCGACGAAATGGGTGCTGCGGTACCACATGCGGCCGCCGGCGCCGAGCGCCAGCAGGGCGATCACGGCGACCACGCCGAGCACCTTGTAATTGGGCGGGGTCTTGCCGGGAGCGGCGGGCGCGGCCGGCGCGCTCTCGGGGGCGTGGGCGGGAGCCGCGCCGGCGGCAACCGGTGGCACGGCGGCCAGGTTCTTGTGCTCTTGCTTGGCAGGGGTTTGTTGCATGACGCGGCTCCGGAGGAAATTGGTTAGATTGGATTATTGGTCAAAAAAACCCCGAAGTCAAGAAATGAAACGATTGCATTTCATTTTATTTTGGCTTACAGTGGAGGCATGAACAAACCAGACCTCTTTACGTCGGCACCGTCCGCGCCGTCCGATTGCCCCGATGCGCCGGCCCCTTGCGCCGGCCGGCCGCGCGCCAGCGACCTGGAAAGCCGCACGGCCAACCTGGTGCAGACCGCCGGCCAGCTGTTTATCAAGAACGGCTACAACAAGGTCAGTC
>JBDSTZ010000300.1:0-1642 GCA_039927975.1 Massilia sp.
GCATGGCGCCGAGGCTGCCGTTGATGGCGCCGGCGTGCTGGGCCAGCCAGGCGGCGACGTCCGCTTCGGCCAGGCGCGCGCACTGGACGATCAGGTCGACGCCACCGAGCAGGACGTCCACCCGCGCCGGGTTCAATTGCAGCTTGCCGCGCTGGGCGGCGACAAAGGCGTCTTCCATCGCGTGCGAAAGCTGCACCACCATGTCGAGGCCGACGATGGCGGCGGCGCCCTTGATCGAGTGGGCCGCGCGCATCATCGATTCGAGCGTGGCGGCGTCGCCGGCGCCGCGTTCGAGCGAGAGCAGGCCGTCGGTGAGGATCGCGGCCTGGCCGTCGGCCTCCATGCGGAACAGGTCGCGCATGGAGTACTGGCTCAGGTCCTGGTCGCGCTCCTGGCTCATTGCAGCTGCCTCGCCAGTTGTTCGCCCAGCAGCGCCGGGTCGAGCACGCCGATGCGCAGGCGGCCGTGGGCGAGCACCCCGCCCAGATAGCGGTGCAGGGCCTGGTTGATGGTGGCGGCAGGCGTGTCCAGCGCGGCGCGCTGGTAGCGCACGATGTCGTGCAGTTCGGCCACAGGCAGGGCGAACTGGCGGCCGCCGCTCTCGACCATCAGCAGGCGCGCGAAGGTCTGGCGGCCGCGCGGCGCGACGGCGGCGCGCTCGTCGATGCCGAGCAGCGCGGCCAGCGACACCGAGGGCGTGAGCTTGCCGGCGATGTTGACTACGCCCAGCAAGGCGCCGCCGCCACGGTGCGGCAGGCGGTGGGCGGGCACCACCGGCGCCACCTGGACGACCATCGCGGTCGGCAGCGCCAGCCATTCGGCGCCGATCCGGAACACCAGCGCGGAAGCGTCGGTGGGCGCGCTGGCGACGTGCGGCTTGCGCAGTTCGGCCGCCCAATCGGCGCGGTAGGCGTCGTCGACCGGACGCTGGAGATTGCGCTGCGCCGCTGCCGAATAGACCTCGCAGTTGCGGCAGTGGATATGCGCAGTGAGTTTCTCGCAGCTCTGGTCGCCGGTGATGCCGATGCTGTTCCAGCAGTCGCGCATGATCAGGACGGGGTCGGTGGCGGCGCTCATGAGGCGGCCCTGTTGCGCTCGAAGGTGCGTTCGTAGACGCGCGCGGCGCGCTGGCGCAGCGACGTGGCCTGGAGTGCGTCGCCACTGTCGTCGGCCAGCAGCGCCAGGTGGCACAGCGCATCGTAGTGGTCAGGCTGGAGGTAGACGCAGCGGCGCCAGAATTCGGCGGCGGCGGCGTTTTTGCCGGTGCACTGGCTGACCAGTCCCAGGATGAAGTAGGCGTCGGCCAGGCTGTTGTCAGTCGCCAGCGCGGCCTGGCAGCTGGCGCTGGCGGCCTCGAAGTCGCCCTGGTCTGCCTGGCGCCGGGCCTGCGCCAGCAGGGTTGCGGCGCCAGCCGGGGGAATCGGGACGGTGTCAGGCGGCCGCGGCGCGGCGCGCACGCGCGCCTGCGGGGCGGCGACGGCGTGCTTGACGCGGCGCTCGGGAATCAGCGGCGCCGCCGGCGCGTGGCTGGGCGGCTGGCTCTTTTCGAGGGCGAAGGCGCCCGGGGTGCGCAGCGCGATCCCTACAATCGCGTTCTTCAATATTCCGGGAGGCGATCTGATTCCCGCGTTTTACAGCGGTG
>JBDSTZ010000301.1:0-7169 GCA_039927975.1 Massilia sp.
GGTATCGAAGTAGAAATCCCACTTTTCGTTCGGTTGCCACTGGAAGCTGAGGGTCTCGCCGACCCGGTTGCGCTTGCCTTCATAGAGCACGTGGCGGCCAAGGCGCGCCATCAGCGCGTTGTCGATCTGCTGGATGGTGGCGCCGGGATTGAGGGCGAGCAGCATGGCGCGGTCGATCGGCTTGCCGGCCACCAGGACCGAGCGGGCGTACTCGGGCAACTCGCTGAGCGGCAGGCCGGCCGGCACCAGGTCGGGGGTGGACTGCGAACCGCCGCCGGTGCTGTTGGGGTTGTCCGACGGCAGGGCCTGGATCGCCACGCCAGTCGTCTTCAACTGGAAGTTGCGCATATCGACGGCCTGGAAGCCCTCGGTCTTGTAGGCGGTGTTGCCGAAGGCCACGCCGGCGAGCGCGCCGAATTTGCCGAAGGTGCTGCTCTTCCAGGTGTTGCTGACCAGGGCCGAGCCGGTGTTGCCGAACTTGCCGGCCTCGTCGCGGTAATTGCCGCTGAGGGTGAAGGCCGAACGGAAGCCGCTCTTGTCGAACGGCCGCACGCTGCGCATGTTGACCGTGCCGGCGATGCCGCCTTCCATCAGGCTGGCTTGCTGGCTCTTGTAGACGCTGGCGCTGCGGAACAGTTCGGACGGCAGGAAGTCCATGTCGACTTCGCGGTTGGCGCTGATGACGCCGCCCCAGCTGCCGGCCGACGCCGAGGCCATCGGTGCGCTGTTGAGCAGCACGCGGGTGAAGGCCGGGCCCATGCCGCGGATCGAGATGTTCATGCCCTCGCCGTCGATGCTGGCGCGGGTGACGGTGACGCCGGGGATCCGCGACAGCGCGTCGGCGATGTTCGGTTCCGGGAACTTGCCCATGTCCTCCTGGAACACCGTGTCGGACAGACCGATGTTGTCGCGTTTTTCATTGGCCGAGAGGGCGAGCGAGCTGCGAATGCCGGTGACCACCACCGTCTGCTTGGCGGCGGCGTCCTTGTCGGCTTCCTGCGCGGCTGCCGTGCTCTGGGCTTGCGCGTAGGCGCTGGCGATCAGGCCGGCGAGCACCGTCGTGACGAACACGTCGCGTCGCTGTCCCACCCGACGCCGCGCGCCGCTCTGTACATTTTTAATCATTCTTGTCTCCAATTCTCGGCCTCTGGTGCCTTTGGTATTTACGCCAGTGTCGGCGCTGCGATTTTTTTTACTGTCATTAGCGCAAGGACATGGTCGCGCAACCCATTCCGGCGGTTTTCGCAGAGACTATCCGTGCGCCGCCGCCCTCCCCGTCCGGGACGCGGCGCCTGGCCCTTGCTCGTCATAACAGTCTTGATACCCTAATGAATAGCGCTATCATTTTTTGATTCTGACCGATTTGTACTAACGCGTCAACTATCTCATAGCGGGCGTTGCTACAACGACACGGCGGGTGTCAAACATCTTAACGGGATGAAATGGTAGCGATATATCGCCGCGCCTAGAGCATGGCCGATAGGATGGCTCAGACCAGAATCGCCAAGGAAACAAAGACTTAGGTGGGAACGCAATGCGTTGGCACGGAATTCATCGCTTGGCGGCGAGAGGGAGCCCCGCGCTCGGGGCTTGTGGCTGGGCCAAGCCAACGTGGCAAGAACCACAAATTGTTTGCGCATAACATTTGCGATTTCAACCGGCCGCGCCGAACAGTGCGAGGGCGATCAGGTGGAGCTGTGCGGACGGGAGATCGATTGCGGAACGGGCTGAGGGGCTGGGGCTCCGGCTGCGGGCTGCGGGCTGCGGGCTGCGGGCTGCTGCACGAAGCCCGGCCTGTCTCAGGCAAACGCGCGCACCGGAGGACGCACCCTCGGGGCGGCGTCGGACTGGCGGCGAATCAAGGTGAAATCGATGAACAGGTGCTCCACCTGGTGTGCTTGCTGATTGCGCAGCGCCTGCACCTGGCGGACCAAGCACCGCACCGCCGTCTCGGCCATCTCGGCGATCGGCTGGCGCACGGTGGTCAAGGTCGGCCAGATGGTGGTGGCCAGCGCGGTATCGTCGAAACCGCTGACGGTCAGGTCGCCCGGCACATCCAGTTCGAGCCGGTGCGCCACCGCGACGGTGGCGGCGGCCATGTCGTCGTTGCTGGCGAATATGGCGGTCGGCCGGTCGGGCAGCGCCAGCAGCAGTTCGGCCGCGTCGAGCCCGGAGCGGTAGTTGAACAGGCCGGGCACAACCAGCTCGGGCGACAGGTCGCCACCCATTTCGCGCAGCGCGGCCTGGTAGCCGGCCAGACGCGGCGCGCTGACCGACTGGTTGGGGTGGCCCATCACGAAGCCGATGCGCCGGTGGCCCAGCTCGATCAGGTGGCGCGTCATTTGATAGGCGGCCTCGCGATCGTCAATGCTGACCGCGTTGACCCGGCTGTCGGGCTGGCCGCAGGCGACCACCACCAGTGGCATGCCGGCGCCGGCGATCAGGTCGATGATCTGCGCGATGTCGCACAAGGGCGGCGGCAGGATCATGCCGTCGAGCTGGTTGTCGATCAGGCGCCGGGTCTGGGCGATCGCCGGTTCGCCCACTTCGCACTCTTCGACAAACAGCTGGACGTTGTTCAGGCTGGCCTGGCTCAACAGGCCGAGCAGGAACTCGGCCAGATAGGCGCCGCTCGGCTTGCTGTACAGGAAGCCGACGCGGATCGGCTTGGAGCCGGCCAGGCTGCGCGCCTCCTGGTTGGGCGCGTAGTTGAGGGCGGCGACGGCATCGGCGACTTTCTTGCGGGTGCTGGCGCGCACTGTCGACTTGCCATTCATTACCCGCGACACCGTCATGGGCGACACGCCGGCCAGCCTGGCCACGTCGATCATGCTCGGGCTGCGCCTGGCGTCAGGGTCGCCCTCGCCTCCTTGAGTGGCAAACGAGGATGGCGGGAGGGATCTGGTCATGGCGTATTCAATCAAAAAACAACAGCGGATGTTTGCGCGATCTCTCGCAGGCGCCACTGTAACATGGCCATCTTTGCCCCGCAAATTCGGCCGGCGACCGGTTTTGATGGAGAGAGATCGATTTCATGGCGTGATTATCGCGCTTTTCATATCGAAATTCTGATATGCCATGATATATTATTGAAAAATAGATTGCGCTACCAATCGACCTATCAAGGAAAATAGTCACGCGTTTGCTCGCTCGAAGCGGACGCCGACGCCGTGCAGCGCAGACAGACTCACCGAAGGAGACACATGCCCAATCGCAGAACCCTCTTGCAGATGCTCGGCGCCAGCGCCGGCGCCTGCATACTGGCGCCCTCGGCGCTGGCAGCCAGCGCGCCGGAGCCGCTGAAAAACCTCGCAAAAAAGAAAGGCATGCGCTTTGGCAATGCCATCGGCATGGGCCCCGGCAGTTTTGCCGATCCGGCCTACCGACAGCTGATGGCGCGCGAGTGCAACCTGATCGTCGCCGAGAACGAAACCAAATGGCAAGCCCTGCAACCGCGGCCCGGCCCGCATCAGTTCGGCCAGGCCGACGAGATGTTTGCCTGGGCAAGGAAGGAAGGCATGCAGTTGCGCGGCCACTGCCTGGTCTGGCAATCGCCAAAATGGCTGCCGGCCTGGGTCAACGCGGCCGACTTCGGCGCCCAGCCGGTGCAGACCGCCGAGCGTCTGCTGAGTGAGCATATCAAGGCGGTCTGCACGCATTTCGGCGCCGATGTCATCAGCTACGACGTGGTCAACGAGGCGGTCAGTCCCGACAACGGCGCGCTGATCGACAACGTGTTCAGCGAACGGCTCGGCGCGCTGGAGGAAATCGACCTTGCCTTCCGCCTGGCCAGGCAGCAAGCGCCGAACGCGCAGCTGGTCTACAACGACTACATGGGTCCGGGCCCGGGCAGCGCGCGCCACCGCGCCGGCGTGCTCAAGCTGCTGCACGCGCTGCGCGCACGCGGCACGCCGATCGACGCGCTCGGCCTGCAAAGCCATGTCGGCGACGATCTGCCGGCTTCGAGCACCGGCGCCGGCAGCGAATGGCGCAAGTTTCTCGACGAGGTCACCGGCATGGGTTACGACCTCTTGATCACCGAATTCGACGTCAACGACCGCAAGCTGCCGGCCGACTTCGCCCAGCGCGACGCCGGCGTGGCCGCGATCGCGCGCGATTACCTCGACCTGACGCTGAGCTACCCGGTGTGCCGCGACTTCCTGCTGTGGGGAATGGCCGACCACGTGAACTGGCTGCAAACCTGGAAGGAGGCGGCACGTTCGGACGGCGCGGCCCAGCGCCCGGCGCCTTACGACAGCAAGCTGCGCGCCAAGCCGCTGCGCGAGACGATCGCCAAGGCCTTGAGCGACATGCCGCCGCGCAGAGCCTGAGTCCATCAAAAAGGAGACTTCATCATGGCGATTTTTCATATGCGCGGCACCCTGCTCGGAATGCTCTTGCTGACCGGCCAGTGCGGCCTGGCGCAAGCCGACAATGCCAAGGCCGAGGTGCCCAGGCCGGAACGCTGGGTGGCGAGCTGGGGCACCGCGCAGATGATTCCCGACGGCCAGAACGCGTTGCCTGCCGACAAATGGCGCGACGCCACCTTGCGCCAAGTGGTGCGCCTGTCGATCGGCGGCGAGCGCCTGCGTGTGCGCATCAGCAATGTGTTCGGCAGCCAGCCGCTGATCGTCAACGCCGCCAGCGTCGGCTTGCCGGCGCGCGCGCCCTTGCCGGACCTGATCCCGGACAGCCTGCGCGCCTTGAGTTTCTCGGGCCGCGCCAGCGTGATGATCCCGGCCGGCACCGAAGCCTACAGCGATCCGGTCGAGCTGCGCGTGGGGCGCGCGGCCGACCTGGCGATCTCCCTGCACTTCAAGGCCGAGCCGGCGCGCCAGACCGGCCATCCCGGCGCCCGCTCGAACAACTATGTGGCGCCCGGGAACCTGGTGATGTCGGCGGCCCTGCCCGGCGCCGAAACCTTCACCCGCTGGTACCAGATCGCCGACGTCGAAGTGGCGGCGCCGGCGAGTACCCGCGCGGTGGTGGCGATCGGCGATTCGATCACCGACGGTTATGGCGTGGCCGCCAACACCAACACGCGCTGGACCGATTGGCTGGCCAAGCGGATGGCCGCCGGCGGCCTTGCGAACATGGGGGTGGTCAACGCCGGCATTGGCGGCGGGCGCATGTTGCGCGACGGTCTGGGCCCCAACCTGGCGTCGCGCTTCGATCGCGACGTGCTCGCGCGCAGCGGCGTGAGCCACGCCATCGTGCTGATCGGCGTGAACGACATGGGCGGGCTGCACAAGAGCGGCCAGGACAGCCCCGAGGCACGCCAGGCCATGCTCGACGACCTCAAGGACAGTTACCGGCAATTGGCCGAACGCGCCCACGCGCACGGCGTCTGCCTGATCGGCGGCACCATGACGCCGTATGCCGGCAGCGGTTATTACAGCCCCGGCGCCGAGAATGAAAAAGACCGCCAGGCCGTCAACGCGTGGATCCGCAGCTCGCCGCTGTTCGATGGCGTCGCCGACTTCGACGCGGCGCTGCGCGATCCGGCGCAACCGGACCGCCTGCTCAAGGCCGTCGACAATGACGGCCTGCATCCCTCGGCCGAGGGATACCGGGTGATGGCCGACGCGGTGCCGCTGCAACAGCTGGCCGCCTGCCGTTTCAGCCCTGCCCCGGCACCCGTCAAGTAAGTCCGCATTCCTGAAAATGACAGGTGGCGCGCGCCGCCACCTGGCTCCATGTCGTCTTCACCGCGCCGAATCATCTCGGCGATTGTCACTTTCAATTCATTGGCGAGCCGGATGATCGGCGCGGCGGGAGGGCGTCCAACAACCATTCAACAGCGACAAAGGTAGCAGTAGCAGAAGTGAAGTTTACGTATCAAATCGGAGTCCCAACCACAATTTGAACAAGGAGACGCTTCATGATATCAACGCTGTCACGCACACCAACACGCATCGCGCTCGCCGCGACTTTCATCGCCGGCCTGTTCGGCACAAGCTGCCTGGCGCAGACCGTCACCATCAACCCGAACACCACCTACCAGACCATCCGCGGATTCGGCGGCCATAACGGCGCCGGCTGGATTCCGGAATTGACCGCCGCCCAGGTGGACGCCGCCTTCGGCACCGGCAGCGGCCAGATCGGCCTGTCGATCATGCGCATGCGGATCGACGCGTCGAGCAGCAACTGGCAATTGCAGGTGCCGACCGCGCAGCTGGCCAAGGCCAAGGGAGCAACCCTGTTCGCCACGCCGTGGTCGCCGCCGGCGAACATGAAAACCAATAACAGCCTGATCCACGGCAGGCTCGATCCGGCCTACTATTACGACTACACGACCCACCTGCTCAATTTTGCCGCCCACATGGCGTCCAACGGCGCCGCGCTGTACGCGATCTCGGTACAGAACGAGCCGGACTGGGATCCGGACTACGAAGGCTGCCAGTGGAATTCGACAGAATTCATCAATTACCTGAAAGCGCAGGGTTCGCGCTTTGGCAGCTTCAAGGTGATGGCGCCGGAATCGCTGAACTCCAAGAAGACACTGGCCGATCCGATTCTCAACGACGCCACCGCCGCGCCGCAGTTCGACATCGTCGCCGGCCATCTGTATGGCGTGAGCCCGAGCGATTATCCGCTGGCGCGCAGCAAGGGCAAGGAGCTGTGGATGACCGAGCACTTCACCGACAACGGCGACGCCAACGACTGGACCAAGGCGATGCCGGTGGCGCTGGAAGTCCACAACAGCATGGTGTCGAATTACAGCGCGTATGTGTGGTGGTATATCCGGCGTTCGTATGGCCTGCTCACCGAGGACGGCAATGTCAGCAAACGCGGTTTCATCATGTCGCAATACGCCAAATACATCCGTCCGGGCTATACGCGCATCGGCGCGACGGAGAAGCCGTATGCCGACGTCTACGTCACGGCCTACAAGGACAGCAGCGGTAAGCTGGTGGTGGTGGCGATTAACACCGGCACGTCGCAGCGCCAGCTTCAGTTGCAGCTGAGCGCGGGCAGCGCCGCCTCGTTCGTCAAGTACCGGACCAATTCGAGCACCAGTAACGCGTATGCCGGCCAATACACCGTAACCGGCGGGACCGCCACCGCCTATATCGATCCGGGCAGCGTCAACACCTTTGTGAGCCAGTAAATCAGCGGTCGGGGAGGATCGCCTCGGCGGTCCTCCCTGCCCCTTCCTCCGCGAACTA
>JBDSTZ010000302.1:0-2321 GCA_039927975.1 Massilia sp.
CTTCAGCTGGGATTCCTTCGCCACGCTGGAGGCAAACTCCCGGTACGACCGCAGATCGCCGAACACGGCTTTCAGCTTCTCCTGCGTGGCTGGCTCCTTCCACATGTTCATGATGTTGGTCTGGCCACCCTGGGTGCCCAGCCTCGAGCGCAGCCCTTCGAACGCGCCGATCCGGAACGCCTGAAGCTCGTTGCCGCCCATGCCCTGCATGGTGCTCATGATGCTGGCCTCGTCGCGGCTGATGGCCAACTTGCCGGCGTTCGCGGCGTCGATCAATTTTGACGGCTCCTCGAACGCGCTGCGCGCATTGCGATAGATCGATTCGCCGGTATGAGGATTGGTGGTAACCGTGTCGAGCTCGCCCAACAGGCTCTTTTTCAGCGCCATGTACGAATTGCCGAGAGGCGTCAATGTGCCGTCCGCGTGCTGTGCGGCACGGCTGGTCAGTGCCTGGTCGATACCCTGCTTGACGTGATCCAGGTCACCCATGTTCCACTGCGCGGGTCGCTGCGCATCGAGCGTGAACGGCATCTGGCGCGCTGTTGCAATTTTCCTTCCCAGCTCGACCATGCCCAGATTGTCGGCCGCCGCGACGGTTGCTGTCAGCTGTGGAGATGGATCGATGTCAATCTGGCGAACCCTGGCATACAGCGGCCCCGAGTCGGTTTGGCGGCGCGTGATCAGAGCATCCACTGTCGTCGGCAAGCGCTGGCCCTGCGTGTCGAGCGCACTATCTGCAGCCTGGCGCATGCGGTCGCCCACGCCGGCGGTGCGCTGGCGCAGTAGGCGGTCAGCCGCGTCCTTCGTGCGGCCCGGCAGGGTGGCCAGCGTGTCGAGCAGCTGGCTAGTGTTCCGGCCGCCAGCATCGGCCAGGGTCGCCTCGGGTCCAAGCCTCTTGAAGCGCGCGGCGATCTGGCCCAAAGGATTGATGTTGCCGGCGGTCGCCAGTGCACCTTGTGCATCCCGGGAGAACGCCTCGGCGATTTTTTGCTTTGCATACTCAGCAGCGCTGGACTGAGAAATCCGCTGTGCCACGTTGCCGCCGACAGCGCCCAGAACCGACGTTACCGGGCTCGCGATTCCACCCAGGGCGGCGCCGGAGGCGGCACCAGCAGCACCGTCGCCCAGCATGCCGCCCAGGGTGGAGGCGTTCGACCCAGCAGCACCAGTCACGCCGCCGTACACCGCGCCCACCCCTGCTGCCGTCGCCGCCCTGGGCAGCGCGCCGATGACGCGCGCACCATTCGCACCGCGCAGGATGCCGGGAAGTAGCCCGCCAATCGGCAGCGTGGCGGCAATCGAGCCGCCTACCTCACCCGCTCCGTTCATCAACGGGCTGGCGACCTTGTAGGATGCATTCTCGGCATCCAGTCGCGCGCGCCCTTGGTCCGCATCGTTCGCCAGCCAGTCGCCCGCAGACTGGATCAGGCCGCGCTCTTTCTTGCCGCTGACAAGGCCTTTGATGGTCTGCTGATCCGGCGAGACCAGATCCCCCAGCGACTGCAGGCCTTTGCCGGCCAATCGCTGCACGCCGAGCACGGTGGTTCCCAGCCCTTTGCCGAGGCCAGCGCCGAACCCGCGCACGCCGTCGGCAAAGTCCGAGCTCTCTCCCTGCTTTGGCTGTATGGCGGATGGCTGAACAGGGGCGGCCTGCACGCTGCGAATATGGGTAGCGAGCCGGGTGGCGGCCGCCGTGTCGCCCGCTGCATCGGCATTGCGCAGCGCGGTATATAACTCGTCCATGGTGGGCATTATTTGCCTCCGTATTTGTTGAGTAGATCGGTAATGTCGTCATGCGCGGCTGGTGGGGACTGCGGCGCCGCGAACTCGGCCAGCTTCTTGGCGCCGGGGAACTGGAACGTCAGGTTGTTGTTCTCGGCCTCGAAAATCTGCTTGAAGCGTTTCAGTTTCTTCGTGGCGGTAACGGAATCGTCCGTGGCCAGTGGGATGAACGGCATCAGCCGCGGGGACTCGGCGGCCGTAACCGATGCACCACTCCGATCGTGCAAGATCAAGCTGCCGACGTCGGCAATATTCGCCCGCGTATCCGTTCCAGCCGGATCATTTCGATTGAGGATCGAATTCGGCAAATAGCCTTTCCATCCGACCGCATTCTTGCCGGCCGGCGTTTCCAGGCTCGCCAGGGCGGAGTTGATCGAGGAAAGCGACTTCGCATTATTCGTGATCCCCTCGACCACGTACTGAGGAACGTTCTGCTTCTTCTCCAGTGGCTTGGCCGGCGCAACGTGCACTTGGTCGAGGTGACCAGCTGCGACGGCGCCGAACGTGGCCGCGAGGCGCTGCTCAAGTTCGCGCAGGTA
>JBDSTZ010000303.1:0-15352 GCA_039927975.1 Massilia sp.
CATCCTCATTTCCGGGCGCGGCTCGAACATGGAAGCGGTCGTGCGCGCGGCCAAGGCCGAGCAATGGCCGGCCAGAATCGCCGCCGTGATCAGCAACAAGGCCGACGCCGCCGGGCTCGCGTTCGCCGAAGCGCACGGCATCCCGACCGCCGTCGTCAGCAACAAGGATTTCCCCGACCGCGCCAGTTTCGACGCCGCCCTGAGCGAAGTCGTCGACCGTTACGCGCCCGACCTGGTCGTGCTGGCCGGCTTCATGCGTATCCTCACCGCGCCGTTCGTCGAGCACTATGCCGGCCGCATGCTCAATATTCACCCCTCGCTGCTGCCGGCCTTTCCCGGCCTGCACACGCACCAGCAGGCGCTCGACGCGGGCGTCACCGAACACGGCGCCACGGTACACTTCGTCACGGCCGAACTCGATCACGGCCCGATGGTGGCGCAAGCGACCATTCCGGTGCTGCCGGGCGACACCGAAACCACGCTGGCCACGCGCCTGCTGCCGCAAGAACATTTGTTATACCCGCGCGCGATCCGCATGGTGCTCGACCAGCAGGACGCCGTCAGGACCAGTTAGCAAGGCGCCGCCGCCTGTGATTCATCGGCAAGGCGGCGCCGCCAGTACCATCCAATCAGTACCAGTCATTCAGCTTACCTAGGAATACCCATGAGATTGCCTCCAGCGATACTCGGCAATACTGAAGAAGTATTGCGCGAGATTTTGCGTTTCTCGGCGCCCGCCGATACCACCTTGTCGCGTTACTTCAAGGATCATCCGCGGCTTGGCTCGCGCGAGCGGGGTGCGGTCGCCGAAGGCATCTACGCCATCCTGCGCAACAAGTCCTTCTTCACCGACTTCGCCGAAGCCGGTTCGAGCCCGACCATGCGCCGCCTGACCATCCTCGGCCTGGCCGAAGCGGTCGGCGCCGATTCGCTGGGCGGCCTGACGGAAGAGGAGACCGCCTTCCTTGAGCGCATCAAGCAGATCGACCGCAAGCTGATGCCGGCGCAAATGCGCGCGAACCTGCCCAAGTGGCTGTTCGACAAATTCGTCGCCCAGTTCGGCGACGCCGAGACGCTGGCCCTGGCCGATGCCTTGAACAAACCGGCGCCGCTCGATCTGCGTGTCAACTCGATCAAGGCCACCCGCGACGAGGTCGTGCCGCGCCTGGCCGAGGCGCCGATCGCCGCCGAGCCGATGCCGTACGCCCCGCTCGGCCTGCGCGTGCTGAAGAAGCCCGCGCTGCAAAACCTGCCGCTGTTCAAGGAAGGCGCGATCGAGGTGCAGGACGAAGGCAGCCAGGTGCTGTCGCAGATCGTCGGCGCCAAGCGCGGCGAGATGGTGGTCGATTTCTGCGCCGGTGCCGGCGGCAAGACACTGGCGCTCGGCGCGCTGATGCGCAACACCGGGCGCCTGTACGCCTTCGATATTTCCGAAAAGCGGCTGGCGAAACTCAAGCCGCGCATGGCCCGCAGCGGCTTGTCGAACGTACATCCGGTGCAGATCGCGCATGAGCGCGACGCCAAGATCAAGCGCCTGGCCGGCAAGATCGACCGCGTGCTGGTCGACGCGCCGTGCTCTGGCCTGGGCACCTTGCGCCGCAATCCCGACGTCAAATGGCGCCAGAAGCCGGAAGCGATCGGCGAAATGCAGGAAAAGCAAGCCTCGATCCTGGCCGGCGCCGCGCGCCTGCTCAAGGGCGGCGGCCGGCTGGTGTACGCCACTTGCAGTCTGCTCAACGAAGAGAACGACTTCATCGTCGAGCAATTCCTCGCCGCTCATCCGGACTTCGTGCTGGTGCCGATGCACCAGGTGCTGGCCGAGCAGAAGATCGCCCTGGAGATGGGCGATTACCTCAAGCTGCTGCCGCACAAGCACCAGACTGACGGCTTCTTTGCCGCCGTGCTCGAACGCAAGCCGATGCCGAAGAAGGCGCCGCGCGCCGAGGCTGAGACCGATGCCGACGCCGATGCCGACGCCGGGGCGGATGCCGACGCCGGCAATTAAGCCTGGCAATTAAGCCCAACAAGCAAGCCCGACAACCAAGCCGAGGGATAAGGCAGCCGATGCCGCTACAGAACCTGTTCACCGACCTGCTCGACGATATCCGGGATCCCGGCATCATGTGGCAGGTCGGCGCCATCGTCGTGGCGGCCGCGCTGGGCTGGCTGTTGGCGCGATTCATCCGCAAGTCCTATTTGAGCGGACGTGCCGGGACGGAAGGCGTGACCGCGATCGGGGTCGCCAGCTTCGCCCATGTGCTCAGCCCGCTACTGATCGCCTCACTGCTGTGGGGCGCCACCTACCTGCTCCAGCGTTACCACCTGAACGTGCACGTGCTGCGGATCGCCATGCCGGTGTTCGCCTCGCTGGCCGTCATCCGCGCCGCGTTTTATCTGATGCGGCGCGTGTTCGCCCGCCACGGCGCGGTCGGCAGCGCCATCCTCACCTTCGAGAAAATCTTCGCCACCGTGGTCTGGCTGGCGGTGGCCATGTACATCACCGGCTTGTGGCCCGATATCTTCGGCTATCTCAACACCACCACGCTGCCGCTCGGCCGCCACAACGTGACCTTGCTGGCCATTGGCCAGGCGGTGGTGTCGGTGGTGGTGCTGCTGATGCTGGCGCTGTGGGCCGGCGCCGCGCTTGAAGAACGCCTGATGGGCATGCAGACCCTGCACACCTCGCTGCGGGTGGTGATGGCGCGCATGAGCCGGGCCGTGCTGATCCTGGTGGCGGTGCTGGTCAGCCTGTCGCTCGTCGGCATCGACCTGACCGTGCTGTCGGTGTTCGGCGGCGCGCTCGGGGTCGGCCTCGGCCTCGGACTGCAAAAGATCGCCAGCAATTATGTGTCTGGCTTCGTCATCCTGCTCGAACGCAGCCTGTCGATCGGCGACATCATTTCGGTCGACAAATTTTCCGGCAAGGTCACCCATATCAATACGCGCTACACAGTTCTGCAAGGGCTCGACGGGGTGGAAACCGTGCTGCCGAACGAGATGCTGATCTCCGGGCCGGTGCAGAACCAGTCGCTGTCGACCTCGCGCGTGCGCCTGGGCACCCAGTTGACGGTGTCGTACAACAGCGACCTCGACTTGCTGTTCCCGCAACTTGAAGAGGCGGCAAGCACTGTGACGCGGGTCTTGCAGGACCCGCCGCCGAACGCCGTGCTGCGCCAGTTTGGCCCAGACGGCTTCGATCTCGACGTCGGATTCTGGATCGACGATCCCCACAATGGGCGTGGCGGGGTGGTCTCCGATGTCAACCGCGCGCTGTGGAAAGCGTTGAGAACGGCAGGCGTCACCCTGCCGCACAAGTTTTACGACGTCCGCCTGCAGGACTTGCGCACGCCCCCCGCTACGGAAGAGTTGTCGCAGCCCAATACGAATTGATGCTGCGAATCGTGCCGTATGACAGTAGATAGGCGTAAAATGTGAAGTTGGCCTACCGGTCCCAAGAACCGGAGCGCGCAGGACCTACCATCCACCTTGGAGAAGTAATGAATTTGTTAAGCAGCATGTGGCACGCAGTACTGGCATTTCTTGATGGCGGCATTGTTGACCTGTCGGCATGGCAGGTTGTCATTTACACTTTGATCGTCACCCATATCACCATCGCGAGTGTGACGATCTACCTGCATCGCCACCAGGCGCACCGCGCGCTGGACCTGCACGCGATCCCGAGTCATTTCTTCCGTTTCTGGCTGTGGTTGACGACCGGCCAGGTCACCAAGGAATGGGCGGCCGTCCATCGCAAGCATCACGCAAAGTGCGAGACCGTCGACGATCCGCACAGCCCTGTCACGCGCGGAATCAAGAAGGTGCTGCTCGAAGGCGCCGAACTGTATCGCATCGAATCGAAGAACCTGGAAACCATGGAGAAGTATGGCCACGGCACGCCGACCGATTGGATGGAACGTAACGTCTACAGCCGTTTCAGCATGCAGGGCGTGGTCCTGCTGTTCATCGTCAACGTCGCGCTGTTCGGCGTAATCGGCGTGACCATCTGGGCGATCCAGATGCTGTGGATTCCCGTGACGGCGGCCGGCATCATCAATGGTATCGGCCACTACTGGGGCTATCGCAATTACGATTGCGCCGACGCGGCCACCAACATCATCCCGCTTGGCATCCTGATCGGCGGTGAAGAACTGCACAATAATCACCACACCTTTGCCACCTCGGCCAAGCTGTCGAGCAAGTGGTACGAGTTCGATATCGGCTGGATGTATATTCGCATTCTCGAAACGCTGGGCCTGGCCAAGGTGAAGAAGCTGGCGCCGGCGCCGCGTTTCGCGCGCGGCAAGCAAGTGGCCGATTTCGATACGCTGCAATCGGTGATCTCGAACCGCTACGACGTGATGGCCAAGTACACCAAGTCGGTCAAGCGCGCCTGGCATGAAGAGATCGAGCACCTGAAGAAAAAGAAGGAACTCGAATCGCGCTTCCTGAAGTCGTCGCGCAAGCTGTTGCAGCGCGAGCCGGGCAAGCTGGAAGCGCCGCAGAAACAGCAGCTGGTCGAGCTTTTCCAGCACAGCAAGGCGCTGGAAACCATGCACCATATGCGGGTTGAGCTGGCCGCAATCTGGGAGCGGTCGCATTCGACCCGCGACCAGCTGCTGCATCAGCTGCAGGACTGGTGCGTGCGCGCCGAAGCATCGGGCATCAAGTCGCTGCAAGAATTTTCGATGCGCCTGCGCAGCTACGCGTAAGGCGGGTTGGCGACAAAACCAAGGCTCCTTCGTGGAGCCTTTTTTACAGGCCTGCACACTTGCGGTGGGCTCGCTGTCGTAGTACCGATCACTGCATTAGGAGGCCGCCGTGTCTGGCGAAACCTTTGCCAGTCGCCGGTTTCGCCAGCGTCTTGGTGCAGTTGCCGGTTAGGCGAGGTGTCCTGCATGGCCTGCACGTCCGAGCATGGCAGGTCTTTTCTCACTCGGCGAACAACAAAAAAGCCGCGCACTTGCGTGGGCGGCTCTTCTTGAAAGACAGGTAATCGTTGATTACTTGATCTTCGTTTCTTTGTACATCACATGCTTGCGTGCCTTGGGATCGAACTTCATGATCTCCATTTTTGCAGGCATCGTGCGCTTGTTCTTGTCGGTGGTGTAGAAGTGACCCGTACCCGCGGTCGATTCCAGCTTGATTTTGTCGCGGCCAGTTTTTGCCATGATAGCTCCCTAATTAAACTTTTTCGCCACGGGCGCGCATGTCAGCCAAAACGGCATCGATGCCGACTTTGTCGATGACGCGCAGACCGGCGTTGGACAAGCGCAGGGAGACCCAGCGGTTTTCCGATTCCACGAAGATGCGGCGGTTTTGCAGGTTAGGCAAAAAACGACGCTTCGTTTTGTTGTTAGCGTGGGAGACGTTGTTACCAACCATCGGGCCCTTGCCAGTTACTTGGCAAACACGTGCCATAGCGCACTCCTAAAAAATATCCAACTTGGAAAAGAAAGAGTATAGCGCGAAAATCATCGGGGAATCAATGACTTGTGAAAAACAATTGTGTCTCGCGCACGTCGCACTATTTAACAATTGGCGCGGGGAGACCCAGCTCCGGGGCGAACAGTTATTTTCACTCTGTTAAGCTATCAAATCGGCACGCTGCCCGTCGCAAGTGAGTGGGCGACCGCCTGTGGGGCCGCGACAACGGCCACAAGGATTCTCCCTTCACTGCAACGACACAGGCGACGGCCGCGCGCAGCGTCCCCCGGCGCGTGCTGGCGTCACCGACCGGGAGACCCACTAAAAGGTGCACATCTCCGCACTGGTCAACATCGCATTGGCGTTCAGTCCGCCCAGCAGTATCACTGCCCCGCCAGGCAACAGCGACGCGGAGTGGCTGAAGCGCATGCGCGGCCGCAAGCCGGTAGCCGACCATTTTTTGCTAACCGGATCGTATAGTTCCGCCGTCGGCGCCTGGTTGCTGGCGATGACGCCGCCGTCGACAAGGATCTGTCCACCTGGTAGCAAGGTCGCCGTATGCAGATGGCGCGCCGTCAGCAGGCTCGGTCCCGGCGTCCAGGTATTGCTGGCGCTATCGTAGAGTTCGACGGCGGCGCTCGATTTGCCGGCACCGTATCCACCGGCGATCAGGACCTTGCCATCGTTTAGCATGGTGGCGCTGTGCGACCATCGCGCGGCCGCAAGGGCGCCGCCGATTTGCCACTTGCCGGTCGCCGGATCGAACAGTTCGGTGTCGGCCAGGCCGCCGAACTCGCCCACGCCGCCGCTCAGCAGCACCTTGCCATTGTTGAGCAGGGTGGCGGTGTGCAATTGCCGCGCGTTGTGCAATAGCCCGACCTTCCTCCAGCTTTGGCTGGCGCTCTCGTACACCACCGCGGTGGCCAGTTCCGCTGTGTCTTCATATTCCTCGTCGTCCGGATAGCCGTGGCCGCCGGCGATCAGCACGTCGCCATTCGCCAGCAAGGTGGCCGTGTGATTGGCGCGCAGCGCCTCACTTATTGGGCCGAGTGCGAACCAGGTGTTCGCGGCCGGGTCGAAAATCTCGGCGCTATTGCGGAACACGGTTTTGTCGACCCCGCCCGTGACCAGCACCGTGCCATCGCGCAGCAACGTCGCGGTATGTTGCGAGCGGGTCACCGTCATCGACTCGGCGTCGGCCCAGGTATTTTTCTTCGGGTCATAGATTTCCACATGTGCCGTGGCATCGCCATTCACGGTGATGCCGCCCGCCACCAGCACCATGCCATTGGGCAGGACTGTCGCGGTATGGCCCTGGCGCGCGATGGTCATCGGTGCCGCCTCTTTCAGTTGCTGGGCGTTGGCATCAAGGCCGGACAGGACGAACAGAAGGCAGATGCCGCAGCGCTTGATTCGCTTGCACAAATTCATGGTGGGGGAGTTCGCATCAAAAATTTAAAAAGGCCATCGCAGGCGTTGCCATCGATGGCCGAACCGGTCTGCCGCCGCCTTATTTGCGGGCGCGACGCATCAGGCCCAGCAGGATGAAGGCGGTGAGCACCAGGTAGGCGCTGCCCGGTTCCGGTATCGCCGACACGGCGGCCGATGTGGCGCTGGCGGTCAGCGGGTCGCCGAAGGCGTCCGACAGCGTCACCGCGCCGAAGGACAGGGTGCTGACGCCGTGACGCAGCGCGGTGAAGTTCAAGGTGGCCAGGACGAAGCCATCGGTCTGCGCGCCAAGGTCGGACAGGAACGACACTTCGGCCAGGTTCAGCACGCCGACGGCGAGCTTGCCGGCGCTGAAATCGAAGGCTTCCAGCAACGTCGTGTCGCCCAGGCTGCCGCCCAACGTATAGGACGAAAAGCTGAGCTTGCTCGCATCGAACAGCACATTGAGATCGAACGCGGCCAGGTCGAGCGTGCCGCCCAGGCCGCCGATGCGCACGTCGACCGAGGTGGTGGCGCCTACCGCCGTGCTGGTCGTGGCCGGATTAAAACTCAGCACCGCCGCCTTGGCGGGCAAGGCGCACAGTCCGCTCGTCAGCAACAGTGCAAGGGCGCAGCGCTGGGCGAAACGCAAGATATTTTCAGACATGATTTACTCCTTGTTTGGATGGTGGAATGCGTAATCAGGGCGCCGTGGCGCAAGCTGGCAGGGTGCAGATCAGGGTCAGCTTGCGGGCGTCGAGGGCGGTGATCTTGCCGTCGTTGTCAAGATCGGCGCCTGGCAGGGCGGCCGCCTCCTTGTTGACGTTCTGCGACAAGATCGCGACGTCGCGGTTATCGACCACGCCGTCGCCATTGAGGTCGCCATCGGCGCTTTGGGCGACGGCGAATTCACCGCCGCGATTGAGGACCGCCCAGGCAGTGCGGGTGGCGGGGTCGACACCGTAGGTGCCGAGGCCATAGCCGGCTTTCCACGGACCGACGACGAACCGCTTGGCGCCGCCGATATTGCGGCTGGCCGCCGGGTCCCAGGCGCCGGTGTTGAAGGGCTTGGCGAGAATCGCCAGCGGGCCGCGCGCGTCGGCGGCGTAGTCCATCGACAGGGTGAAGACGTCGGCTTCCTCGCTGGCGATGGCATTTTCCATGCCCCACAGGGTCAGCACGTCGCTCTTGAGGCGGCTGGCGCCGGCGGCATCGGCTTCGGCGCGGCTGGACCAGCCGGTGTTGACGTCCTGGATGGCGACGCGGCCGTCGTACAGCGTGGTCGAGATAACGTTGCTGCCATTGACGATGCGCATTTTGGTGCCGGTCCAGCTTGCGCCGGTCGGACTGGCATCGGTGATGTCGGTGAAGCTCGCGCCTGGCTGGATGATGAATTCCTTGCCGTTCAGGCTGTAGCCATAGCTTTCGCGCTTGAAGAAATTCAAGACTGGCGTCTTGGTCAGGTCGCAATCCTTGCCGGCGCCCAGCGTGCCGCCGCAGCCGTTGTCCGAGGCGTAATGGTCGACCGTCAGACGGGGACCGTCGACGGTGAAGATGTAGTAGCCGATGGTGAACAATTCCTGGGCGATCGGCATTTCCTGGCGATTCGCGCCGTTGTACACCTGGTCTTTCGACGGCACCGCCGGCACATAGAATTTGTAGCTGTCCGACGAGTGGATGATGTTTTGCACGCTGTAATTGCCGTCCGGGCTTTTGACGATCGAGCGGTGGTGCATATGGTCGTGGCCGCCGAGAAAGTAACGCACCTTGTTCTGCGCCATGACGGTGATGAGCTGGTTGCGGGCGCCGGCGTTGCTGGCCGGATTGGCGCCAAGCAGCACGTCCGTATGGTTCTGGCCCATCAGTTCCTTGTGGGCGAACACGAAGCCGTGGCTGTCGGCCGGCTTGGCGGCCAGCTGCTGGCCGACCCAGTCGAGTTGATCGAGCGCGGCTGCATCGACGGAGGGCGTGGTGCCGCTGGAGCGGGTGAACTGGTCGATCGCGACAAACCGGGTGTTGCCATAGTCGAAGGAATACGTCAGTCCGGTCAAGCCGGCCGGGCTGACCGGGCTGGCGTGATTGATGGCGCCGGCGACGTTGCTGCCGGTGCCCTGGGTTTGCGGAAAGTTCAGCTTGAAGCGGGACGCCGCCGTGGCCGATGGTTCATGGTTGCCGCGCACCGGGTAAAAGCCGATCCGGTTGTTGTACAGCGTTTGGGCGGCGACATTCCAGGTGTCGAGGCCGCCGGTGCTGCCGTTGTCGGTCAGGTCGCCGACCTGCACGACGAATTTCACCTGTTCGTCGACAAACTTGGGCAGGATCTGGTTGATGATGCCCAGCGCGACGGTATTCGGATTGTTGCCCGCGTCGTTGCTGGTCCACTGCGTATCGGCCATCACGCCGAACTTGAATTTCTCGGCGTGGGCGAAAGGCGCGGTGACGCTCAAACCCAGCGTTGCCATCAGCAGGTGGTGTTGCAGTTTGAAAGGGGTCGGCATTGTGATCTCTTCATGTTGTTGTGGAGGGCATTTTTCACGACAGCGGAGACTGTCTGATGCCGGAGCATAAACATGAGATATGACTACTTGATGTCAAGGAGATACGGAAGTTGTCGATCAGGGAAGAATGAGGATCGGAACGACGCCTGGTACCGCAACGGGGACCTCAACGCCAACCGCATCGACCGCGCGCACGGCGAGGATCTGCATGAACGAAGCGGGTGACTCGCCAATGGCGCGCAAGTGGATGGTGGCCAGCGTGCCGGCCGCTAACGGAGTCAGCGCCAGGGCAAGCTGGCCGCTGGACGCGAGCGCGCCGCGCAAGGGCACTTCCTTGCTGTCGGCATCGGCCGGCTTGCCCGTCATTACCCGCCTTACCTCGAGGCAACGCGGGTCGAAGCCGATAGTGAGGGAAAGCATGCGCAGGGGCTGGTCCGCTTCAATGCTCAAGCGGAGGGGGAAACTACTGCCTACCCGTGTTTTCGATGGCGCGTTCCAGCCGAGTAAAACGGCGCCGGCTGCCGCTGAGGGGGCGAGAGCGAGCGGCGCGGTCATCGTGGCGAGCATGGTCAACAGGATCCTGCGTCTGGCAGGCAGGTGGACTCGGCAAGTAGGGCGAGACAATGGTTTCTCCGGGATGGGTGGCGCCGTGCCGCGCCGGTGGCGCGTCAGCGGGTCGCATTAAAGCAGGCCCATATGACGCCAGCGTGACGAAGCGCACCTTGCGGGCCGATCGCCCGCCGCCGCTGCCGCGGATGCCGGGTTCACAGCTGCCCATGCTCGGCAAAGGAATGCACCTGTGGACCCGCGACAACAAAGTGATCGAGCACCCGCACATCGACCAGCGCCAGCGCCTGCATCAACGCGCGCGTGAGGAGCAGGTCGGCCTCGCTCGGCTCCGGCGCGCCCGAGGGATGGTTATGCGCCAGCATGACGCCGGCGGCGTTGTGGCGCAGCGCCGCCTTGACCACCTCGCGCGGATACACGCTGGTGTGGGTGAGGGTGCCGCGAAACATTTCTTCGCTGGCCAGCAGGCGGTTTTTGACGTCGAGAAACAGCACAACGAACGATTCATGCGCCTGGCGGCCCAGTTGCAGCCGCAGGTATTGCTTGACGGTCGCCGGCGCGCCGAGCAGTTCGCCGGCGGCCAGCTCTTCGCCGAGCGCGCGGCGGGCCAGTTCCATCACCGCCTGCGACTGGGCGAATTTGGCCGGGCCGAGCCCGTGCACGCTTGAAAACTCGCCCACGCTGGCGCCGAACAGGCGGTTGAGCGTGCCGAAGCGCAGCAGCAATTCGCGCCCCAGCTCGACCGCGTTCTTGCCGGCCACCCCGGTGCGCAGGAAGATCGCCAGCAATTCCGGGTCCGACAGCGCCTGCGCGCCCTCGCTGATCAGACGTTCGCGCGGACGCTGGGGCGCGGGCCAGTCGCTGATGCTCATGGGAGTTTCCTGTGAAAATCGGTCACGAAATGCTTGTGCCTGGCGCGGTTTGGCCCGCCGTGGCTTACAATATCGGTTTGCAAGCAACAACAAATACCATGTCCAACGCATCTGTCGCCGTCGTCACCGACTCGGCCTACCTCACCCTGCATTATCGGCTCGCCACCGCCGACGGTACTGATATCGTCACTACCTTCGGCGGGAATCCGGCCACCCTGATGCTCGGCCAGGGCCAGCTCGCGCCCTTCCTCGAAGCCTGCCTGCTGGGCATGCCGGAAGGCACGCGCCAGACCTTCACGCTGGCGCCGGAACAAGCGTTTGGCGCGCGCAATCCCGAGCTGGTGCAGACGGTGTCGCGCGCCACGCTCGACGAGAATTCGGTGCCGGGCGCCGATTACAAGGTGGGCGACCTGGTCGACTTCGCCGCGCCGGGCGGCGGCCGCTTCGCCGGGGTGCTGCGCGAACTGGGCGACACCGGCGCGCTGTTCGACTTCAACCATCCGCTGGCCGGCCAGCATCTGCAATTTGAAGTGAACCTGATTTCGGTGCTGTAACGCCGGCGCGCCCGCCGCGCTTGATACGATAAAGAGAACGCCATGGAAAACGAGATTCTATTAGCCCAGCCGCGCGGTTTTTGCGCCGGGGTCGACCGCGCCATCGAGATCGTCGAGCGCGCCTTGCAGCAGTTCGGCGCGCCGATCTACGTGCGCCACGAAATCGTCCACAACGCCTACGTGGTCGAGGACTTGCGCAACAAGGGCGCCATCTTCATCGAGGAACTCGACGATGTCCCGGCCGGCAACACGCTGGTGTTCTCGGCGCACGGCGTGTCGAAAGCGGTGCGGCTCGAAGCCGAGTCGCGCGGCCTGAAGATTTTCGACGCCACCTGCCCGCTGGTGACCAAGGTCCACGTCGAGGTCGCCAAGATGCGCCGCCAGGGCTGCGAGATCGTCATGATCGGCCACGACGGCCATCCCGAAGTCGAAGGCACGATGGGCCAGGCCGAGGCGGGCATGCACCTGGTTGAGACTGTGGCCGACGTCGACGGCTTGCAAGTCGCCAATCCCGACCTGCTGGCCTATGTGTCGCAAACCACGCTGTCGGTCGACGACACGGCCGACATCATCGCCGCGCTCAAGCGCAAGTTCCCGAATATTATCGAACCGAAAAAAGGCGACATCTGCTACGCCACCACCAACCGCCAGGAAGCGGTCAAGTTCATGGCGCCGCAGGTCGACGTGGTGATCGTGGTCGGCAGTCCCAACAGCTCGAACTCGAACCGCCTGCGCGAAGTGGCGGAGAAAAAGGGCACGCCGGCGTATATGATCGACAATGCTTCGCAGATCGACCCGAAATGGCTGATCGGCAAGCTGCGGATCGGCGTGACGGCCGGCGCCTCGGCGCCGGAAGTGCTGGTGCAAGCCGTGATCGACCGCCTCAAGGAACTGGGCGCGCGCAGCGTGCGCGCCCTCGACGGCGTCGAGGAGCATGTGACGTTTCCGCTGCCAAAAGGGCTCGAAGGACCGAAAGCAGTGCCAGCCTAAGCTTGGGCAGACGTTTCGCAGAATAAAATTCGGAAAAGTTTGGCGTTTCCGATATGTCTTTTTTTCAAATCCTCGCTATCATGGCGACGCTCTTGAATTGCGCCCACAAGGCGCAGTGAGCAGTTGCGCTTGCGGCCGGCCAACCAGCCCCGCGCGCACTGGTATGTCAACGACGGCATGATGCCATGAGCGGCACTGCGGGTTTCCCCGGGTGCCGTTTTTGTTAGTTTGAAACAAGCAGAACAAGCGAAGGGCGGGCACACGATGGATACATTTATCCAGCAGATCATCAATGGACTGGTGCTGGGAAGCATGTACGCACTGGTGGCCCTCGGCTACACGATGGTGTACGGGGTGCTCAACCTGATCAACTTCGCCCACGGCGACGTGCTGATGATCGGCGCCATGATCGGCCTGTCGATCCTGAATGTGCTGGAAGCGCATTTTCCCGGCTTGCCCGGTTATGTGAACCTGTTCATCGCGATCGCCGGCGCGATTCCCGCCTGCATGCTGGTCAACGTGATCATCGAGCGGGTCGCCTACCGCCGCCTGCGCAACGCGCCGCGGCTGGCGCCGCTGATCACCGCGATCGGCATATCCACCTTGCTGCAAACCTTCGCCATGATGATCTGGGGCCGCAGCCCGCTGCCGTTCAAGCAATTGCTGTCGAGCGAGCCGATCGCTGTCGGCGGCGCGCTGATTTCGCAGACCCAATTGCTGCTGCTGGTGCTGGCCGCCGTCGCCATGGTGAGCCTGGTGCTGCTGGTCGAAAAAACCAAGATGGGGCGGGCGATGCGCGCGACTGCCGAAAACCCGCGCGTGGCCGGCCTGATGGGCGTCGATTCGAACAAGGTGATCGTCTCGACCTTCGCGATCGGCGCGGCGCTGGCCGCCGTGGCCGGCGTGATGTGGGGCGCCAACTATTCGTCGGTGCAGTTCAGCATGGGCGTGGTGCCGGGCATGAAAGCCTTCTCGGCCGCCGTACTGGGCGGCATCGGCAACATCTATGGCGCGATGATCGGCGGCCTGGTGCTGGGCATTATCGAGAGCCTGGGGGCCGGCTACATCGGCGACCTGACCGGCGGTTTCCTCGGCAGCCACTACCAGGATATCTTCGCCTTCGTCGTCCTCATCATCGTGCTCACGATCCGGCCGTCCGGCATCATGGGCGAACGCGTCGCCGACCGCGCCTGAGCGCTAACCAGTCAAGGATCATCATGGCTCTCCTCAATTTCGACGTCCAGACCAATCCGCGCCGCGCTTACGGCAGCATGGCGGTGCTGCTGATCGGCCTGCTCATTTTTCCGTTCTTTGCCGCGCAGTACGGCAACAGCTGGGTGCGCATCATCGATATCGCGCTGCTGTACATCATGCTGGCGCTGGGCTTAAATATCGTGGTCGGTTTCGCCGGCCTGCTCGACCTCGGCTACATCGCCTTCTTCGCGGTGGGCGCTTACCTGACGGGACTGCTGGCCTCGCCGCAGTTCGCCGCGCTGCTCGAATCGGTCGTCAACCAATACCCGGCACTGGGCGAATCGCTGGTCGCGCTGATGGGGCCCGAAATCCGCGACCACGGCATCCACCTGTCGGTCTGGATCATCGTGCCGCTGGCGGCGCTGGTGGCCGGCTTCTTCGGCGCCTTGCTCGGCGCGCCGACCTTGAAACTGCGCGGCGACTACCTGGCCATCGTCACCCTCGGCTTCGGCGAAATCATCCGCATCTTCATGAACAACCTGAACGATCCGATCAACTTCACCAACGGTCCGCAGGGCATCAACCTGATCGATCCGATCCGCATTTTCGGCGTCTCGCTCGGCGGCGAGCCCGGCTCGCGCGCCAACGTCATCCTGGGCGGCTATTCGATGCCCTCGGTGAACGCCTACTATTTCCTGTTCCTGTTCCTGTGCATCGCCACCGTGTTCATCACCTCGCGCCTGCAGCATTCGCGCCTGGGCCGCGCCTGGGTGGCGATCCGCGAGGACGAGATCGCCGCCAAGGCGATGGGCATCAACACCCGCAACGTCAAGCTGCTCGCCTTCACCATGGGCGCCTCGTTCGGCGGCGTGGCCGGCGCCATGTTCGCGTCCTTCCAGGGTTTCGTGTCGCCCGAATCGTTCTCGCTGACCGAATCGATCGCCGTGCTGGCGATGGTGGTGCTGGGCGGCATCGGCCACATCCCCGGCGTGATCATGGGCGGCATCTTGCTGGCCGCCTTGCCCGAGGTGCTGCGCCACGTGGTCGAACCGGCCCAGCAGGCGATGTTCGGCAAGATCCTGATCGAGGCCGAAGTACTGCGCCAGTTGCTGTACGGCCTGGCCATGGTGCTGATCATGCTGAACCGGCCGGCCGGCCTGTGGCCTTCGCCCAAGCATGAAGACCGGCCCGACGCCGCCGAGACCAACAAGGGCGGCGGCTTTCCGGCCTGATTGCCAAGGATACATTGATGAGCGAACAGACCATCCTCAAGATTGCCGGCGTCAACAAGCGCTTCGGCGGCCTGCAGGCGCTGACCGATGTCGGCGTCACGATCAAGCAGGGCCAGATTGTCGGCCTGATCGGCCCCAACGGCGCCGGCAAGACCACCTTTTTCAACGTCATTACCGGGCTCTATCAGCCGGACACCGGCAGCTTCGAGCTGGCCGGCAAGCCGTACTCGCCGTCGGCCCCGCACAAGGTGGCCAAGGCCGGGATTGCCCGCACCTTCCAGAACATTCGCCTGTTCGGCGAGATGACGGCGCTCGAAAACGTGATGGTCGGGCGCCACGTGCGTTCGCACCAGGGTGTGCTGGGCGCGGTGTTCCGCCACAAGGCGGCGCGCGAGGAAGAGGCGGCGATCCGCCGCCGCGCGCAGGAGCTGCTCGACTTCGTCGGCATCGGCGGCTTCGCCGGCCGCACCGCGAAATTCCTCTCCTACGGCGACCAGCGCCGGCTTGAAATCGCCCGCGCGCTGGCCACCGATCCGCAATTGCTGGCGCTCGACGAGCCGGCCGCCGGCATGAACGCGACCGAAAAACTGGCG
>JBDSTZ010000304.1:0-19070 GCA_039927975.1 Massilia sp.
CATGGATGTCGAGGAATTCCTCGACCTGCGCAAGAATACCGGCGACGATCGGCGCCGCACGCACGACATGAACACCGCGAACTGGATTCCCGACCTGTTCATGAAGCGCGTGATGGAAAAAGGCGAGTGGACCTTGTTCTCGCCGTCCGAAACGCCAGACCTGCACGACAAGGTGGGCAAGGCCTTTGAAACCGCCTATCTGGGCTACGAAGCGGCTGCCGCCGCCGGCCAGATCCGCGTGTTCAAGAAGGTTGCCGCGCTCGACCTGTGGCGCAAGATGCTGTCGATGCTGTTTGAAACCGGCCACCCATGGATCACCTTCAAGGACCCGTGCAACATCCGTTCGCCGCAGCAGCACGTCGGCGTGGTCCACAGCTCGAACCTGTGCACCGAGATCACCCTCAACACCGGCGCCGACGAAATCGCCGTCTGCAACCTCGGTTCGGTCAACCTGCCGGCCCACATGAAGGAAGGCAAGCTCGATCCGGTCAAGCTGCAAAAGACCGTGCGCACCGCGATGCGCATGCTCGACAACGTGATCGACATTAACTATTACGCGGTCGAAAAAGCGCGCAATTCAAACATGCGCCACCGCCCGGTCGGTCTGGGTATCATGGGTTTCCAGGATTGCCTGCACATGATGCGTGTGCCTTACGCCTCCAACGCGGCGGTCGAATTCGCCGACCGTTCGATGGAAGCGGTGTGCTACTACGCCTACCTGTCCTCGACCGAACTGGCCGAAGAGCGCGGCCGTTACGAGTCGTACACCGGTTCGCTGTGGGACCGCGGCATCCTGCCGCAAGACTCGGTCAAGCTGCTGGCGCAAGAGCGCGGCGGCTACCTGGAAGTCGACGGCTCGGAAGCGATGGACTGGTCGGTCGTGCGCAATCGCATCACCCAGTTCGGCATGCGCAACTCGAACTGCGTGGCGATCGCCCCGACCGCGACGATTTCGAACATCATCGGCGTGTCGGCCTGCATCGAGCCGACCTTCCAGAACCTGTACGTGAAGTCGAACCTGTCGGGCGAATTCACCGAAATCAACGCCTACCTGGTGCGCGACCTCAAGGCGCGCGAGCTGTGGGACGAAGTCATGATCGCCGACCTGAAGTACTTCGACGGTTCGCTGGCCAAGATCGACCGCATTCCGCAAGACCTGCGTGACATTTACGCAACGGCCTTCGAAGTGTCGCCGAGCTGGCTGGTGGAAGCGGCCTCGCGGCGCCAGAAGTGGATCGACCAGGCCCAGTCGCTGAACATCTACATGGCCGGCGCCTCGGGCAAGAAGCTCGACGAGACCTACAAGCTGGCCTGGCTGCGCGGCCTCAAGACCACGTACTACCTGCGCACCATCGCCGCCACCCACATGGAGAAATCAACCTCCAAGACGGGCGCCTTGAACGCGGTGGCGGTCGACGGCGGCATGTCGGCCAGCGCGGCGGCGGCCGAAGTGGCGACGGCGGCGGCAGCGGCGGCGGCGGCGATCACCGCCGAAGCCGACGGCGCGGCCTGCTACCTGCGTCCTGGCGACGACGGTTTCGAGGAATGCGAAGCCTGCCAATAAGATGAACGCGCGGACCGGCTGGAACCGGCCCGCGTATTCAGAACGGATCAGAACGGATTGACGGACCGCCGCTGAAAAAGCGGCGGCATCTATATAGAAGCGAAGGGAATCACCATTATGTTGTCTTGGGACGATGAAGTAAGCAGCGCGCCGGCGGCGCGACCACCGATGCCGCTGGGCGGCGAGCTGGCGCAAGAGCCTGCGGCCGAAGCCGCGCCGGCGGCGGCCGCCGTGGCCAAACGCGTCAACGCCGACGACAAGCGCATCATCAACGGCAAGACCGACGTCAACCAGCTGGTGCCGTTCAAGTACAAATGGGCGTGGGACAAATACCTGGCCGGCTGCGCCAACCACTGGATGCCGCAAGAGGTCAACATGCAGCGCGACATCGAGCTGTGGAAGAACCCGAACGGCCTGACCGAGGACGAGCGCCGCCTGGTCAAGCGCAACCTGGGCTTTTTCGTGACGGCCGACTCGCTCGCCGCCAACAACATCGTGCTGGGCACCTACCGCCACATCACGGCGCCGGAATGCCGCCAGTACCTGCTGCGCCAGGCCTTCGAAGAGGCGATCCACACCCACGCCTACCAGTACATCGTCGAGTCGCTGGGTCTGGACGAGGCCGAGATCTTCAACGCCTACAACGAAGTCAAGTCGATCCGCGACAAGGATGAGTTCCTGATTCCTTTCATCAATACGCTGACCGACCCGGCCTTCACCACCGGCACCACCGAGAGCGATCAGACCCTGCTCAAGTCGCTCATCGTGTTCGCCTGCCTGATGGAAGGGCTGTTCTTCTACGTCGGCTTCACCCAGATCCTGGCGCTGGGCCGCCAGAACAAGATGATGGGCGCGGCCGAGCAGTACCAGTACATCCTGCGCGACGAGTCGATGCATTGCAACTTCGGCATCGACCTGATCAACACGATCAAGATGGAAAACCCGCTGCTGTGGACGCCGGCCTTCCGCGAAGAGATCCGCGGCCTGTTCCTCAAGGCGGTCGACCTCGAGTACGCCTACGCCGAGGACACCATGCCGCGCGGCGTGCTGGGCTTGAACGCGACCATGTTCAAGGGCTACCTGCGCTTCATCGCCAACCGCCGCGCGGTGCAGATCGGCCTCGAGCCGCTGTTCCCGCACGAGGAAAACCCGTTCCCGTGGATGAGCGAGATGATCGACATGAAGAAGGAGCGCAACTTCTTCGAGACGCGCGTGACGGAGTACCAGACCGGCGGCGCGCTGAACTGGGAATAAGTCTGAAATGAAAAAACCCTCGCAAGAGGGTTTTTTTTATGAAAAAGCTCGCAGCGCCGGGCTGCTTAGCGGAATTGCCTACCCGGGGCTGCCTACAGGGGCTGCCGATAGCGGCGGACAAATCCAACGCGCTGAAGATGCATTTCCGCCCCGCCCATCGGACTCTTGACGGCGATCAGCTCCGAGGGCGGCGCGTTGACGGCGTCGCGAATGCGCGCTTCGGTCATGCGCACGAGTTCGTCAAAATTCGTGGTGCTGCGTCGGATGGTGATCATATTGTTCATATTCCTGGCCCTCCCTGATCGTTTTGAGTATAGCAGTCCAGGGGAGCTGCTCCACCAGATTTCCCAGACTCTGGGCCAGCGGGACGAGCAGTGGCGCCAGGTACTCGAACTTCGCAGTGGCGTGCGGGTCTGGCTGATTTCGGTGAATATTGACGATGCCAATGGGCGCGCGATGGCCGGCTTCCGGCCGCGCAGCGCCGTACAAGGGTATGCAGATCAGCGCCTGCACATGGGCTGCTTGCGCGGCCACTACTTCGCTTAGCTGATGCAAGACGACGGATGAAAACAAGCGGTTCGACGCCACCTTGTTGACGAGTTCATGTTGATTGCAGAACACAAGTGCCTGCTCGGACACAAAGGCGTACGGTGCGCCAGGAATGACATTGTCGACATTCCGCCGCGTCGCGCTTTCATTGGGCGGCCGTCGGGGTATCGGAAGCGCCATTGCGGTCAAGTTGGTGTCCGGGCTAAAACTGCCGGTGCTGCGGATGCTAAGCGGCAGCTGCAAATCTAGGACGCCAGCAAGATTGGTGATCGCAACGCCCGTTTCAATACAGACGGTGCGCTCTTGCAGGGCAGCCAGAACAACGGCAGATGCGAACCGGGACCCTGTCGTGTCGACGTATAGCATCACGTTGCCACCATAGCCGACACCGCTCCCTTCGCGGTCATACTCCCTCACTACCTGACAGATGCATTCCAGCCGTACCCGGATTGCATGCTCCAATTGTGCGAGCGGCAGTGACTGTGGAAGGCTCCACATGAAGTTCACGCTCGCCAGAGAGATTTCTTGATATCGCTGCAGAAAGCCTCTGCCGGGCATGCTGAACAAGGCGCGCAGCGACGCTTTGAATTCCCCGTTCGTCTCGGCGTTGCTGAGATTTTGAACCCACAAAGGTGCCGCCGAAGCAGGCCCCGAATAGCAGCGTGGTTGCCCAGAATATGGTGGGCGCGCCCTGGAAAGTGGTGTTTGGCCAGAAGACGATGTAGTTGGCTGCGGCGATGTCTTTATCAAAATGGGCGCCGAGGTAGCCGGCCAGCACGCCGAAGACGGTAGCGCCGCCACCAAAAAAGGGCAGCAAAAAGAGTTCCTTAAAAAAGTCCCGGCCTGGCCCCGTGACATTAGCCCGCTCCAATTGTTGATCACCGATCGAACGCGCGGTGGGCCGCTCAATCACCCGGCTTCGCCCGACCTCGCAGACAATCGTAGCGTGGTTCCAGTCGTCGCGGCCTTGATCGCCTCATTCATTGGAGCGGTTTCGCTGCGACCGCAGGGTGATCGGCTTGTCCGCCACAGCCCCTTGTTCGACGTGCCCACCATGTCATCGGCGAGCCAAGAGCACTTTCCATACAGCGGCACTTCCGCGCTTGCCGCCTTCATCGTCACGGTCTGCGGTTCAGAAATTGCGCTCCTGTGACGGCGCCTGTACTGCGCATGCAAAGGCGACAGTGCACATCGATGGCGCGCGCGACCTCTACGCCAATGGCCCGCGCGAAGAGATTTGCACCGCGTGAATTGGGCACGCGAATCGAGTACGAATTCGGCGCATCGACGTTGGTCGTGTGCGTGGATATGGCGGCGCGAATCGCGCGCGGTGCGCACCGCATGCTGATCACGCCCTCGCGTGTTGAAGTATTCGTCTCGTAACCGCAACGAAAACCGTTTCGATGATGCGCGCCTCGCGACCGCATCACACGCGCTCGGTGCGCGACCCGCATGCGCCATCGCGTTGCGTGCGTTGACGCACGTTTGGCGTGCCGACAGCCGCTACGCGAGCGCGCCGACAGTCCCCTCGCCAAACCGCTCGCCTTCGCATACCGCCCGCAGGTAAGGGCTGTCTGCGTTTCGGTCAGTTGCCGTCAGAAGCCGGACCAGGCGCTGCGCCGCGCCGCCCGGCTGTCGCGATCGGCGCCGCGCCGACACAGCGCGCGGCGCGCGCGGCCCGCAAATACGGGCGATTCCGGCCACGCGATGCGTGCGATTGACAGCGCATCGCGCGCGTCGCTTCGATCTATCTGAAAAAAAGCTGACGAAATGTTGGCGCGCCAGTTGCGCACTGACAAGGTTTTCGTGTACTTTACGTGATTGAATTTGTCGAAATGTGAACGCGCAATTTTTTAGCGCGGAAGCAGGCAAAAAAAAGATCAAAATAGGACGCTGATTCAAACAGATATGCACGCAAACTTACCGCAAAAGTCGAGCCGCTCCGCCTGAAAAATGTTCAGGCATGGCGGCTTTTTCTTTTCGCGCTAAGCGCACCTGGGATGTGAACAGCGCACTGGAACCACCGAATTTGTCGTCGTGCGTCGACCGATGACTATGGCTGAAGTGCTGCAATCGTGAGGAGCTGCAGCAGTTGAGCCGGTGCCGAATTCATTAGCATAAACACGCTGGACGTTTGTGCCGATGAATAATTCGCCTGACCGAATAATACGGGTCGGACGGGTTTTAACCTTGTAGCGTATTTTTCCCATCGCAGATGAAGGAGAACTCAAATGGCAACAGCCGCTAAGAAACCAGCAGCAAAGAAACCAGCCGCGAAAGCAGCTGCAGCAAAGCCGGCCGCGAAAGCCGCCGCTAAACCAGCAGTGAAAAAGGCCGCCGCCGCAGCGAAACCTGCAGCCAAGCCAGCCGTGAAAAAAGCAGCAGCGAAACCTGCAGCCAAGCCAGCAGCGAAAAAAGCCGCAGCGAAACCTGCAGCAAAGCCAGCAGCGAAAAAAGCCGCAGCCAAGCCAGCAGCGAAAAAAGCAGCAGCCAAGCCAGCAGCAAAGCCAGTAGCGAAGAAGGCAGCAGCGAAGCCGGCAGCGAAGAAGGCCGCACCGAAAGCAGCAGCGAAGCCAGCAGCCAAAAAAGCCGCAGCCAAGCCAGCCGCCAAGAAAGCCGCCCCAAAAGCAGCCGCCAAGCCAGCAGCTAAAAAAGCCGCTGCCAAGCCAGCAGCAAAGCCAGCCGCCAAGAAAGCCGCAGCAAAGCCAGCAGCCAAAAAAGCCGCAGCCAAGCCAGCAGCCAAGAAAGCAGCAGCCAAGCCAGCAGCCAAGCCGGCCGTGAAAAAAGCAGCACCTAAAGCAGCAGCAAAGCCAGCAGCGAAAGCAGCGGCCAAGCCAGCCGCAAAAAAGGTGGCGGCTAAGCCAGCAGCAAAAAAGCCGGTTAAGGCTGCTGCAAAGCCAGCGGCAGCCAAGCCAGCGGCAGCCAAGCCAGCGGCAGCGCCGGCAGCGGCCAAGCCAGCGGCAGCGCCAGCAGCAGCCAAGCCAGCGGTGAAGAAAGCCGCCGCGCCTAAAAAGCCGGCAGCACCAAAGGCAGCCGCTCCTGCAGCCAAGCCAGCGGCAGCACCTGCGCCGGCACCAGCCGCCGCGGCAGCGCCAGCACCGGCGCCAGCAGCAAAAACTGTGTTGGCTCCAGCAGCAGCATGGCCTTTCCCGACCAGCAGCCGTCCTTAATCAGCACGCTGCGCCTGGTTCAGGCAAAATACCGCTGTGTGACACGTTTCACACAGCGGTTTTTTTTTAAGGAGTCCTTGTGCTGGAAATTCTCCTGTTGATTGTCAATACCATCGCCACCGTGCTCGGTGGCGTGCTGCTATTGCGGTTTTGGATGCAGGCGATCCGCGTGCGCCCGCCGGCCTCGGTGGCGCAATTTTCCTTCACCCTGTCGGACTGGCTGGTGCGCCCCTTGCGCCGGCTCGTGCCCGGTGTCGGCGGTTACGACTGGGCCAGCCTGATCGGCGCCTTCCTGGTGGTCCTGCTGGCCACCTCGGTGCTGCTGGTGCTTAACTATTCGGTCGAACTGGTCCTCAAGATGGCGCTGCACCGCTTCCTGACCTGGATCGTGTACGGCTTCACCGCGCTGCTGGTGCTCGAAGCGATTTTCAGCTGGATCAATCCGTACGCGCCGCTGGCGCCGTTCGTGCGCGCGCTCAACGATCCGCTGCTGCGGCCGCTGCGCAAGGTGGTGCCGCTGGTTGGCGGGCTCGACCTGTCGATGCTGGTCGCCGTGTTCCTGCTGCAGATCGCCCTGATGCTTTTGCGCAGTATCTTCGGCATGCCATGAGTGCTGCCTGGTGCAGCGCGCTGCCGGCCGGCGTACGGCTGGCGGTGCAGATCACGCCCAACGCCAGGAAGACCGAAGTCATCGGCGTGCTGGACGACGCCCTCAAGCTCAAGCTGCAGGCCCAGCCGATTGAAGGCCAGGCCAACGCGGCGCTGGTCAAATTCCTCGCCAAAACCCTGGCCGTGCCCAAAAGCGCGGTCACCATCACCCACGGCCTCACCAATAAACGCAAGCTGATCGAGATCGCCGCGCCCGGCTTGTCGATCGACGAGCTGGCGCGCCGGCTGCTTCCCGCTACCGCCAGCGCCACCGACCCGGGCCCGGGCTAGTCGTTCTCCAGCGCCCGCGCCCGGTAGCGTTCCGCTTCGGACGAAAACGAGCGCAGCAGCAGCTCACGCACCTGGATCACGCGCGCCGATTCGTCCAGTTCGGGCGCCTGCAAGATGCGCCGCTTCGCTTCCAGATACACCATGTGGCGCGCATGCCAGGCCGGTTCCTCGCGCGCCAGATCGGCAAAGCGTCTGCTCGCCTTGGTCAAGGCCGTCTCGGCCACCAGGTCGATGGGCCCCACGGTCTGCTCGACAATACGGCGCAGTTGCGCATCCTCCTCCCCGTACCAGACCCGCGCCGGCCCGATGCCCAGCATGTTCTGGCGCAGGCGGTCGCGCTGATCGCACCAGACGGCCATGCGGCGCAAGTCGGTCGGGCCCAGGTTTTGCGCCGCCAGCAGGGCGTCGTGCGCGCGCATGTAGGCCAGGTAGCGTTCGAGCAGCGCGGCCGCGTCGCGATAGGCTGGCTCGCTCAGTTGCCCTTGCAGCCGAAGGCGCAGCGCGGCCGCGCCTTGCGGGCCGCCTTGTTCGAGCAGGTAGGCGTTGAACAGGTCGAGCAGGGCGCGGTCGATCACCAGCGCCGCCGTGCCGGCGCGGTCCGGCCTGATCTGCCTGAAGGCCGCCGCAGGCGCGGGCGGCGTCGCGACCGCCGGCCTGGCCACGGTAGATGGCGGCGGCGCCACCGCGCCGTCCCGCGCCAGGTACACGGCCGCCAACGTTCCGCAGGCAAAAATCGCCAGCAGAGCGAGACGCTGACTTGCCCGCATCGCCGTCCCCTAGTTCACCGACGTCGGGACCCAGCCGTCCGAGCCGGCCAGATAGGTATTCGGCGCGTACTGCGCGGTTTGCGAGGAGCTCAGATACACCGTGTAGGGTTCGCGCGTGTGGGCGGTGTAGCCGGCAGCGCCGGGGCCGCTTGAACCGTATTCGGCGAAGTAGGCGGTCGGCAAGTTGTTGGTGGTGCCGGGGTTGAACTCGCGCATGCCGGCCGCCATCACCGGCGCCTGCATATTGGTATTGATGAAGATGGTGGTCGCCAGCGCGCCCCATGGCCGGCCCAGGTAGAGGTTGCTCATGCCGGTGGTCGAGGTGATGATCTTGCTGTTGTAGAAGACGTAGCCGCTCTTGTAGTTGTTGAAGCGCTTGTTCTGCGCCATCACCGCCGTGGTGCCGCTCAGGCTGCCGTTCGGCACCACGCGCGCCACGCAGTTGTCGAACACCGCCGCGCCGTCGCCGAAGATGAAGTCGACATTGCCTTCGATGGTCACGCCGTAGAAATAGGCGCGCGCCGCCACGCAGGTGCTGCTGGTGCAGCCGACGCTGCCGACATACAGCGTGTCCTGGCGTCCGATCAGCTGCACGTTGCGCAGCACCGCCTTGTCGGCGGCCAGGTAGAGCGCCAGCGCCTGGGTCTGGGTGTTGCCGTCCTGCGTGTAGGTATTGCGCAGGGTGATGTTGTTCGAGAAGAAGCCGGCGCCTGTCACGATCACCGTCGCCGAGCCCTTGTTGCCGACCGTGCCGCCGCTGCCGTTCGATTTTTGCGCCCAGTAGTTTTGCGTGATGACGGTGGCGGTGGCGCTGCTGCCCTGGCCGATCAGCCGCACGTTCGGCTTGGTGATGGTGACCTGTTCCTTGTAGGTGCCGGGCGCGACGGCGATTTCGCCGCCGTCGGAGGGCAGGGCATTGAGCGCCGCCTGCACCGTCGCGTAGTGGCCGGTGCCGGTCCCGCCCACGTAGACTTTGGTGATGGCTTGCGCGGCGGACGCCGTCAACAGCAGGGTGATGATCAGACCGGCTTGCCGTACTCTTTGAATCGCATGCATAAGTGTCTCCTTGTGCCGGACGGGCGCGCGGCCAGGCCGGTTGTTATGGCGGATATCGGGAGCTGCTCAAGTGCAAAGGCAACGAATGTTGAAGCGTGGATTGATCAGGCCAAATTCAAATTGGACGGACCAATCGAGGGCCAATGTAGCCGGTTTATGGAGGCAGTGTCAATACAACTCGGCAAGCGTGCGCAGCGGGGCGCAGCATGGCGCCGGCAGCAAGGAGGGGAAGGGAGGAGAACTAAGAATGGCGCGTCACCTGCGGCCAGGCCGCAAGTGATGGAAGACGATGATGACGATGAAGGCGAACTAACAGCCGCCGTCAGGCGTAGCGATAACCGAACGCCGCTTCAAAACGTTGCTCGATATCGGCGGCCGTGAACACATGGTTCTGCCCGCCCTGGTGGGCGATCTTGATCGATCCGAGCAGGCTGGCCAGGCGGCCCGTGGTCGGCCAGTCGTAGCCATTAGTGATGCCGTGCAGCAGGGCGGCGCGGTAAGCGTCGCCGCAGCCGGTCGGGTCGACCACCGCGCTCGCTGCCACGCAGGGGATCTCGTGGCGCTCGCCGTCGGCATAAATCTCCGATCCTTTTTCGCCGCGCGTGACGATCAGCGCCTTGAGGCGGCTGGCAATGTCGGGCAGGGTCAGGCCGGTGCGGTCGAGCATCATGTCGAATTCATAGTCGTTGGCGGCGACATAGCTGGCCTTGTTGATCAGGTCGATCAATTCCGCGCCGCTAAACATCGGCAATTGCTGGCCGGGGTCGAACATGAACGGCACCTTGTGCGTCGCGCAATCGGCCGCGTGCTTGAGCATGCCTTCGCGGCCGTCCGGCGCGATGATGGCGATTGCCAGCGGGCCGGCGTCGGCCACGTTGTTTTCGTGGGCGAACTGCATCGCGCCCGGGTGGAAGGCGTTGATCTGGTTGTTGTCCTGGTCGGCCGTGACGAAGCACTGGGCGGTGTAGGCGTGGCTGATCTTGCGGATCGCGCGGGTCGAAATGCCGAGCGCATCGAAGCGTTCGAGGTATTCGCCGCCGTCCTGGCCGATGGTCGCCATGATCAGTGGATCGCCGCCCAGCATCTTGAGGTTGTAGGCGATGTTCGCCGCGCAGCCGCCGTACTCGGTGCGCAGGGTCGGCACCAGGAAGGACACATTGACCTTGTGCAGCTGGTCGGCCATCAGGGCGTCGGCGAAGCGGCCGTGGTACTGCATGATTTTGTCAAACGCGAGCGATCCGCAGATCAGGGAAGTCTTGGTCATGTGAGCCTTGGGGGCAATGCGGCTTGGGTCAAGCCTAGGGATAGAAGACGGCGATATTGTAGCCCGATGCCTTGAGCTGGTTCAGTTCGAAATGCAGGCGCACCGGCTGCTCGCTGCGCGCGCCGAAGCCCTTGGCCGCCACGCTGCCCGCCGGCAGGTAGTCGGCCGGGGCGAACACGCGGCGCACCAGCGGCTTGTTGTTGTCGTCGGTCAGTTCGAGCGCCAGGTGGGGCCAGGCCTGGCTCAGGTCGCTCTGGTTGCGCAGCAGCGACGTGAACTGGAAGGTACCGTTGCCGGCCGGTTGCAGTTCGCCCGCTTCGACGCTGAGCGCCTCGATCTGGGCCGGCAGCTCGACCTTGCAGCCGAACGGGGCGCACAGCGCCGCCAGTACCGGCTTGAGCGCAGGCGAACGCGCCGCCAGCACATTGCGGAAGGTGACGCCCGCTTGCAGCACCAGCAGCAGCGCCAGCAGGGCGGCGCCGCCGGCCATGGCGAGCCGGCGCGTGCGGCCGGTCTCCTCCTCGATGCGGCTTTGGCGGACGAATTCAGGTTCATCGACTTCGACCGGCGCAGGAGCCGGCTCGATGCGCGGCGCGGCGGCCGGCGTCTTGCGTTTCTTGCGCGCCGGCGCTTGCGCCAGCGGCGGAATCGCTGGCGGCGGCGGGGCGATCGGTTCGGTGGCGGCGGACGAGGCGCGCATCAGCATCGGCGCCAGGCCGTCGGCGGCCGGTTTTTTCGCTGGAGGAGGCTCGGCGTCCGACAGTTCGATCTGGATTTCGGTGTGCGGCGCCTCGTCCGGCGCGGTTTCCGGCGTGTCCGCCGCGAGCGTCTGGGCGGGTTCCGCTTGCGGCGCCGGCTCGGCCAGGCCGGCGCGCGCCAGTTCCTCGTCGGTCAGGGCCACATCGGCCAGCGCGGCGTCGACAGTCGGCGCTTCCGCCTCGAACTGTTCGGCATCGAGCAGCTCGTCGATGGCGCGGCCGACTTCCGCTTCCGACAACTGGCTGACGGCGCGCACGATCTCAGCTTCGTGCGGATCGGGCGCCTGGGATGTTGCCGATGCCGGCGTGCCCGGCTTCTTCGGCAGAAAATCGAGGGGATCGAAGGTGGTGTCGAAATCGAGGGTGTAGATCGGCTCGCTGCTGGCCGCTTCCTCGGCGTGCGCCTTGTCGGCCGCGGCCTTGGCGGCGGCCTGTTCGGCTTCCTTCTGGCGCGCTTCGAGTTCGGCCATTTCGGCGTCGAAGGCGTCGCTGTGCGAGAGGGCCTCGTTGGCCGCGACTGCGACCACCGGGGCCGGCGGCGCGTCGAGATCGACCAGCGCCGCGTTGCCATCGAATACTTCCTTGCAGGCGCCGCAGCGCACTATGCCCCCACGCAACTTCAACTGGTCAGCGGCGACCCTGAAAGTCGTATGGCAATGGGGGCATTGTGTGGCGAGCGCCATGCCTTTACGCGGCGTCTGGCGCGCGCGCCGGTGGAACCGTGTCGCTGCCGAGCCGGCCGTGCAGGGCGACCCAGCCATCCTGCTCGGCCCACACGCCCAGCTTGATGAACGGCGCATACGCGGCCGCCACTTCCTCGGCCTGGCGCGCCAGAACGCCCGACAGGATCAGGGCGCCGCCGGGGGCGACCCGGCCTGACAGCATCGGCGCCATCAGCTTGAGCGGGCTCGACAAAATGTTGGCGACCACCGTGTCGAAGCGGCCAGTCGCGTGCTGCGGCTTGGCCGAGGCGGCGAATTCGTCCGGCAGGTAGTAGTCGATCTCGCAGTCGTTGCGTGCGGCGTTGTCGCGTGCCGAGACGATTGCCTGCGGGTCGATGTCGACCCCGGCGACGTCGCCGGCGCCGGTCTTCTTGGCCACCATCGCCAGGATGCCCGAACCGCAACCGTAATCGAGCACCGACTTGCCGGGCGCGGGATTGGCTTCCAGCCACTCCATGCACAGGCGGGTGGTCGGATGGCTGCCGGTGCCGAAGGCCAAGCCAGGATCGAGTTCGAGAATCAGGCCGTCCGGATCGGGCGCTTCGTGCCAGCTCGGCACAACCCAGATGTTCTTGCCGATGTGAATAGGCGCGAATTGCGATTGCGTCAGGCGCACCCAGTCCTCGTCGGCCACCGGGCGCAGCTTGAAAGTTGGCGCTGCGGCCAGACCGATCGCCGCCGCCGCTTCCGCCACGATGGCGGCCTGGTCGGCGTCGACATCCGTCAACGCCACCACGCGGCTATGGTCCCACGCCGCTTCGGTCGGTTCCATGCCGGGTTCGCCGAACAGCGGCTTTTCCTGCTCGGTACCTTCGTCAGCATCTTCGACCGACACCGACAGCGCGCCCGCTTCCATCAAGGCATCCGACAGGGCCTCGGCGTTGTCGCGCGCGATTTCGATGATGACTTCGGTCCAGCTCATGCGTTCGCCTTGATCTCGTTCTTGCTGCCCAGGCCAGGACCCTTCGGCAGGTCGGGCTTGTCGGCCAGTTTCTGTTCCAGGTAATGGATGTTGGTGCCGCCCTCGATGAAGCGGGCGTCGATCATCAGTTCGCGGTGCAATGGAATATTGGTCATGATACCCTCGACCACCATTTCCGACAGCGCGATCTGCATGCGGCGGATCGCCTGCTCGCGGGTGGCGCCGTAAGCGATGACCTTGCCGATCATCGAGTCGTAATGCGGCGGCACGTAATAGCCGGCGTAGGCATGCGAATCGACGCGGATGCCGGGGCCGCCCGGCGCGTGCCACGACACGATGCGCCCTGGCGACGGGGTGAACTTGAACGGGTCTTCGGCATTGATGCGGCACTCGACCGCGTGGCCCGACAGCATGATGTCGCGCTGGCGGAAGCGCAGCTTTTCGCCGCAGGCGATGCGGATCTGTTCCTGCACGATGTCGATGCCGGTGATCATTTCCGTCACCGGATGCTCGACCTGCACGCGCGTGTTCATTTCGATGAAATAGAACTCGCCGTTTTCATACAGGAACTCAAACGTGCCGGCGCCGCGGTAGCCGATCTTGCGGCAGGCTTCGGCGCAGCGGTCGCCGATTTTTTCAATCAGCTTGCGCGGAATGCCGGGCGCCGGCGCTTCCTCGATCACCTTCTGGTGGCGGCGCTGCATCGAGCAGTCGCGCTCGCCCAGCCAGACGGCGTTTTTATGTTCGTCGGCCAGGATCTGAATCTCGATGTGGCGCGGATTTTCGAGATACTTCTCCATATACACTTCGGGATTGCCGAAGGCGGTGCCGGCCTCGGTCTTGGTCATCGCCACGGCGTTGAGCAGGGCCGCTTCGGTATGCACCACGCGCATGCCGCGTCCGCCGCCGCCGCCGGCCGCCTTGATGATCACCGGATAGCCGACCTTGCGGGCGGTCTGGATGATTTCCTTCGGCTCGTCCGGCAGCGCGCCTTCCGAACCAGGCACGCAAGGCACGCCGGCGCGGATCATGGCCTGCTTGGCCGAGACCTTGTCGCCCATCAGGCGGATCGATTCGGAACGCGGGCCGATGAAGACGAAGCCCGATTTCTCGACGCGCTCGGCGAAGTCGGCGTTCTCGGACAGGAAGCCGTAGCCGGGGTGGATCGCCTCGGCGTCGGTCACTTCGGCCGCGCTGATAATGGCCGGCATGTTCAGATAGCTGAGCGAGGACGCGGCCGGGCCGATGCACACCGATTCGTCTGCCAGTTTCACGTATTTGGCGTCTTTGTCGGCCTCGGAGTGGACGACGACGGTCTTGATGCCCATTTCGCGGCAGGCGCGCTGAATGCGCAAGGCGATTTCACCACGATTGGCGATGAGGATTTTTTCAAACATGGTAGGTTCGGTGTTTCCGTGAGGTCCGGCGCGAGGCCGGGGACGTCATACAGGCGCCTGGTGCGGCGCAGCCGCGATGGGCTGCCCAGGCAGGCGCAAGACTGAAAGAGTTAGCCGATGATGAACAGCGGCTGGCCGAATTCCACTGGCTGACCGTTTTCGACCAGGATCTTGGTCACGACGCCGGAGACGTCGGAGTCGATTTCATTGAGCAGTTTCATCGCTTCGATGATGCAGACGGTGTCGCCTTCCTTGATCTGCGAGCCGACTTCGACAAACGCGGGCGTGCCGGGTGCCGACGAACGGTAGAAGGTGCCGACCATTGGCGACTTGACCACGTGGCCGGTTGGCTCGGCGGCGACCACGTCGATCGGCGCGGCGCTTGGCGCGGCGGACTGGTGGACAGGGGCGGGGTAGTGCTGCTGCATGCCCTGCGGCTGCATCATCACCATCTGGTTTTGCGGCGCGGGCGAGGACTTGACGATGCGTACCTTGCTTTCGCCTTCAGTGACTTCGAGTTCGGCGATATCGGACTCGGCGACGAGGTCGATTAAGGTCTTGAGTTTTCGTAGATCCATGTGAAACCCCTTGGAATTATTGTGTTTTAAGAGTGAAAGCGGTGCGCCAGGCGTCAGCGATGCCGCAACAATGCGTGAAGTTGATGAAGATTAACGGTTTTTGAGCACAAAGTCGATGGCAAAGCGATATCCATCAGGACCGAGGCCGCAGATTGTGCCTTCGGCAATAGCCGAGACATAGGAATGCTGGCGGAATTCCTCGCGCCGGTGCACATTCGAGATATGCACTTCGACGAAGGGAATCGCGACCCCGGCCAGGGCGTCGCGCAAGGCCACGCTGGTGTGGGTCAGTCCGCCCGGATTGATGACGATCGCGTCGACGCCCTCGTCGCGCGCGGCGTGGATGCGGTCGATCAGCGCGCCCTCGTGGTTGCTCTGGAAGCTGGTCAAGCTCGCACCGGCCGCCGCCGCCTGGGCTTGCGCCGCCTGTTCAATGTCGGCCAGTGTTGTGGAGCCGTACACCGCAGGCTCGCGGGTCCCCAGCAAATTCAAATTGGGACCGTTCAGCAACAGGAGCTTTTTTGCCATGGTATTGGAACAGAAATGCGCGAAAGTCCCGCATTTTGCCGCCAACATCGGGGAATGGCAAGGGAAATTGTACTGGAACAAGCGTTTTGACGGCTGCGGACGCTGTTAAAGCGCGGCAAGATCGGCCTTCAACTCGTCAAATTTCAAGCGTCCAAGGTAGGTTTTCTTGACTTGGCCGTCGGCCCCGATCAGCACCGTGTAGGGCAGGCCGCCGCCGCTGTTGCCGAGGTCGCGCGCAAGGTCCGTGCCGCTCATGCCGGCCACGTACAGCGGGTAGCTGATGTTGAACTTGGTGGCGAAAGTACTGATGTTGGTCGGCGAATCGATGCCGATGCCGATGATATTGATGCCCTTGGCGGCGCTGGCCTGGGCCAGGCTCGACAGCTCGGGCATTTCCTGCACGCAGGGCGCGCACCAGGGCGCCCAGAAATTGACCAGCAGCGGCTTGCCCTTCCACTGGGCCAGCGCCTGCGACACGCCATGGCTGTCGTTCATCGACTGGGCGTACAGCGCGGCGACCGGGGTGTGGGCCGGGCCGCCGGTCGGCGCGATCACCGTGGTCACGGGCGCGGCCGGCGGCTTCTTGTTGTAGCCGACGACGGCGCCCATGACGCCGAAGGCGACGGCAATGACGGTGTACAAAATGACTTTATTTTTTTGCATGCTGCTCAATCAGGAGTGGGATCGGTGGACGTGGAAGTGGAAGCGGAAGAGGAAGCGGGGTCGGCTGCTAGCAGCGCGCGCACGGCCTCGGTGTCGGCGCGCTGCGGGCGGCCGTCGGGGCGCGCCTTGAGGGCGCCGCGTAAATCATTCAGTTCATACAACTCGGCATGCACCGACTGCTTGCGCCAGAAGAAACTCACGGTTTCCACCGGCGCGTGGCGCCCGCCCTTGAAGTGGGGCGTTTCCGAAATATCGAAGTTGACGTCCTTACCTAATAAAAACAGCACCACATCCTTGGCGCTGTCGGCGAACAGTTGCAGGTGGACGTCGTCGTGCTCGCCGGCGGTGCCGTTGAGCACCGCGCCGGTCAGGTAGGGATTGAAGTCGGCCAGCTGCCGCATCACCTGCAAGGCGATTTCGCGCAGCTGCCGAAGGCGCGCCGGCTGGGTGTCGCCCTGGAACAGCGCCTGGTAGCGCCGCAGCTCTTCCTCGACCTGGGCATTGTCGGGCAGGCGGTTGGCGCCCGGCTGCTCGCTGCCGAGGATCTGGCGCGCGGCCTTGCGCTTGGCGCTGCCATAGTCGGCGCCGTCCTGCGCGATCATGCGGGCGGCGAGCGCGGCAATTTCCGCGCGCAACAGTTGGAGATCGTCGTCGTGGGGTGCCATCATGACCGAGATAATACTCTGGAACGGAAAATGCCACCGCGTCAGGTAAAATCGCTGTTTCCACTCTCACTTGTGTGCGCTGTGTTCATCGCCGGCGGCGCCCCCTCACCACCATGCACATTCATATTCTCGGTATTTGCGGCACCTTCATGGGCGGCCTGGCCGTGCTGGCCAAGGAAGCCGGACACCGCGTGACCGGTTGCGACGCCAACGTCTATCCGCCCATGAGCACCCAGCTCGAAGCCCAGGGCATCGAACTGATCCAAGGCTTCGGCCCCGAGCAGACCGACTTGAATCCGGACTTGTACGTGATCGGCAACGTGGTCTCGCGCGGCAATCCGCTGGTCGAGGAAATCCTCAACCGCAGCCTGCCCTACATGTCGGGCCCGCAATGGATCGGCGAACACATCCTGCGTAATAAATGGGTGCTGGCGGTGGCCGGCACGCACGGCAAGACCACCACCTCGGCCATGCTGGCCTGGATCCTGGAAGACGCCGGCTACTCGCCCGGCTTCCTGATCGGCGGCGTGCCGATGAACTTCGGCATCTCGGCGCGCCTGTCGGGCGAAGCCGATTCCGACTTCTTCGTCATCGAGGCCGACGAGTACGACACCGCCTTCTTCGACAAGCGCAGCAAGTTTGTCCATTACCACGCCAAGACGGCGGTGATGAACAACCTCGAATACGACCACGCGGATATTTTCCCCGACATCGGCGCCATCGAAACCCAGTTCCACCACCTGGTGCGCACCGTGCCGGGCATCGGCCGCCTGATCGTCAACGGCGACGAAGCCTCGCTGGCGCGCGTGCTCAAGCGCGGCGTATGGAGCGAGAAGGAAAGCTTCGGCGTCAGCGAAGGCGTCAGCTGGACCATGGTCGAGCATCCCGATGGCCATTTCGACGTCGTCTTCAACGGCCAGACCGTCGGCACGGTGCGCTGGGAGCTGACCGGCAAGCACAACCGAACCAACGCGCTGGCCGCGATCGCCGCCGCCCGCCACGTCGGCGTGCCGGTCGAGCAGGCTTGCGAATCGCTGGGCCGCTTCGAGAACGTCAAGCGGCGCATGGAAGTGCGCGGGGTAGTGGGCGGCATCACCGTGTACGACGATTTCGCCCACCATCCGACCGCGATCGCCACCACCGTGGGCGGCCTGCGCCAGAAGCTGGGGCAGGGCGGATCGCGCATCCTGGCCGTGCTCGAACCGCGCTCGAACACCATGAAGCTGGGCGCCATGAAGGATGCGTTGCCGGGCAGCCTGAAGGACGCCGACCTGGTGTTCGGCTTCGGCAGCCAGCAGGCGCTCGGCTGGAGCCTGGCCGACGCCTTGAAACCGCTCGGCGACATCGCCCACAGCTTCGACCAGATCGATTTCCTCGTCAACGCCATCGTGCAGGCGGCGCGTCCCGGTGACCATATCCTGGTGATGAGCAACGGCGGCTTCGGCGGCGTGCACCAGAAGTTGCTCGAGGCGCTGGCGCCATGATCTTGTATTTGCACGGCTTCCGTTCGTCGCCGCAATCGTTCAAGGCGCGCGTGGTGGGCGAAGCCATGCGGGCGCGCGGCCTGGCCGATGCCTTGCGCTGCCCCCAGCTGCCGGCCTCGCCCAAGGCGGCGATGGACCTGGCGCTGGCGCTGGTCGACGGCTGCGCGCCGGACCAGCTGGCCATCGTCGGCTCCTCGCTGGGCGGCTATTACGCCACCTGGCTGGCCGAGCGGCTCGGCTGCCGCGCGGTGCTGCTCAATCCGGCGGTGGCGCCGTTCAAGGACCTGGCCAACTATGTGGGCGTGACGTCGAACTGGCACTCCGGCCAACCCTTCGAATTCAAGGAAGCATACCTGGCCGAGCTCGACGCGCTGGCCGTCCCGGCCATCAGCGGCCCTTCGCGCTACTTCCTGATCGCCGCCACCGGCGATGAAGTGCTCGACTACCGCACCATGCTGGCCCATTACGCAGGCGCGCGCCAGCACGTGATCGACGGCAGCGACCACGCGATCAGCGAGTTTCCGGCCTATGTGGACGAGGTGCTGGACGTTTGCCTGACGGGCCAGGCGCGGTGAGGACCACCTCCCTGCGCCAGGTGCTGTGGCATCCGCACGTGAACCGGCGGGGCGCGCCGGCCGGCATGGCGGCGTGGCTGACCGCGCCCGGTTCGCTGACCGCGCGGCTGGTCGCGCACAGCCAGGCGTTCCGGGTCCAGCGCCTGCATCAGCGCATCGCCCTGTGCCTGGCCGACGAGGCCCAGGCGCTGGGCCTCGCGCGCCCCGGCCGGGTG
>JBDSTZ010000305.1:0-5953 GCA_039927975.1 Massilia sp.
GCGAGGAATTGAAGCGCTATCGCCAGGCCCCGACCGCTAAACCACAGTAAGCGTTCAAAAACTCCTTGCCAGGCGCGGCGTTTCGCGGCATTCTTGTACTACATTGAAATAGTACAAGGGGTGCAGGATGGAGATCGAGATTGACGTCGGCAGCGCCGAACCTGTATACGAACAGATCGTGCGTCAGATCCGCCAAGGCGTGCAAGGCGGAACACTCCCGGCCGGCATGCCGCTGCCGTCGATCCGCCAGCTCGCCCATGACCTCGACCTCAATCCGAACACCGTCGCCAAGGCCTACAAGCTGCTCGAAAACGACTGGATCATCCGCACCGCCGGCCAGAAAGGTACCTTCATCAACAGCGGAGCGGCCGGGCATGTCGAGACGAGCAACCGCAAGGACGCCGCCAACCAGATGAGCGGTCTGCTGTCCGCGCTGGTGCGCAAGGGTCTGTCGGTGCGCGAACTGCAAACGGCGTTTCAGGAAGCCCTCGGCAAACTCGACGCCGGCGGCCCGGCGTGAGCGCCTGGATCGTCCATGCGGTCGCGTTCAGCCAGATCGTCGTGCTCTACTGGCTGAGCGCAGCCCCCCTTCTGCGCATGGTGGACGGCGTCTTCTTTGCCAGGAATCCCGCCTGGCTGGCCGATCATCCCGATCGCAAGGCGGCGCTGGCAAGTCCGCGCGCGTGGCCACTGGCGCTGTACGCCTGCGGTGGCGCCTGGCTCGCGCTGATGGCGCATCAAGGACTCCAGGAACGCCGTGAATGGCAGGTGTTCATCTCACTGGCGCCCACCTTCGTGTGGATGTTTTTTGTGATGGCCTACGCCGCGGTCCAGCAGCGACGGATCGGCCGAGCCGTGCCACTGGCGACGAAACGCAGCGCGCAACTGCGGCGCCGCGCCTTGCGCGACTATCTGCCGCCAATCTGGACCAATGTCTGCTACGGCCTGTATGCGCTGGAACTTGCGGTGTTCACCGTCGCCTGGCTGCGCGGACGCATTCCACTTGCCAGCATGATCGCCGCGCTGGCCGGCATAGGCGGCATTGTGATCATCGGCAGCGCGTGCCTGCTGTACGCGCTGCGCCGCAAGCACCAGCCGGCCGACGATGCCTGGGGACCGCTGTACCGCAAGGTCGAAGTGATCGGCAACGTCGTCACGCTGTATATCTGCCAGCTTGCCGTGCTCTCGGCGATCAGCAATGTCTTCTTCGGCTTTCAACTGTTCTCGGCGCTGTCATTTTTCGTCGCCGTCAATGTCACGCTGCAGGCAGCCTGTCTCTATCTGATCCACAGCCAGCCGGGCCAGCGCCTGCTGGCCGCCAGCTGAACCCTGTCCTGAAAGCCGCCATGATCCGCATCCTCGCCGTGATCGTCCTCGTCCTGCTGCACTCGGCCGCACATGCTCAGCCTTCCGAGGCCGAATCGCGCGCCAGCGGCCGCGCGCTCGGCGCCGCGTTCTACGCCAAGGATTTCGACAAAGTGTGGGCGGCGATGAACGAGCCAGCCCATGCCGCTTTAAAGTCGCCCCAGTTTCTGCCTGACTTCCATGCCAAAGTCACGTCCCAGCTGGGCGTCGAAACCGCCGTGATTGAAGAATCGGTCAAGCAGGTGAACGGCCTGACGCAGTACCAAAGGCGCGCGCGCTTCGACAAGACCGCCGCGCCGGTGCTGGTGACCTGGCTCTTCGACAATGCCGGCAAGCTGGCCGCGTTCAGTATCATGCCCGAGCCGGCGCAGGCGGCACAGGCCGCGCCCAGCGCCTATCTCGACTACCAGACCAGGACCACCCTGCGCCTGCCCTTTGGCGACGAATTCTTCGTCTTCTGGGGCGGGCGCAGCGTGGCCGAGAATTACCACGCGGCGCACGCCAGCCAGCGCTTCGCCTACGACCTGCTGATCCTGCGCGAGGGCACCACCCACAGCGGCGACGGCAATCGCAACGAAGACTATTACTGCTTCGGCCGGCCGCTGCTGGCGCCCGCCGCCGGCCAGGTCGTCACCGCCTTCGAAGGCGTCGACGACAACGTGCCCGGCCAAATGAACACCAGGCAGATCGTCGGCAACCACCTCATCATCGATCATGGTAATGGCGAGTTTTCGATGCTGGCGCACCTGCGTCGGGGTTCGGTGCGGGTCAAGGCGGGCGAGCGCGTGGCGGCCGGGCAGCAGGTCGGCGAGTGTGGCAACAGCGGCAATTCGAGCGAGGCGCACCTGCACTACCAATTGCAGGCCGGCCCCGTCTTCGGCGTGGCGGCGGCCTTGCCGGCCCAGTTCAGCGGCTACCAGGCCGACGGCAAAGCGGTCGCGCGCGGCGAACCGGTGCGCGGTCAGCGCATTCGCCAGGACGGCGGTAACTAAGCGCATTTTCGGGCCAGCGTTGTATTTGCCTCACCTCGTGAGGGTTCAAACGTGCGCGCCTCAAGTTGGGTATAATTCTTCCAACTTTTTGTTTGAGGATGTGCGGGCGCCAAGCGTAGCACTTCTCAACGTCCCCGGACCCGCGCCAAACCCCCGCGCCGGTTCCATCACCGTACCACCCCATTCGCCGCTCCCCACTCCGGCCCTCGCGCAGCGCGCGACCGCCCGGCCACGCGCGGCATGCCGACCACCGACACATGAACACGACCGACGCCCTTTGTCTGACGCGCGAAGCCGAACGCCTGGACGCGCTGCGCAAGCTCGACCTGCTCGACACGCCGCCGAGCGAATCCTTCGACCGTATCACCCGCATGGCAGCCCAGCTGTTTGGCTTGCCGATTGCCGCCATATCACTCACCGACAGCGACCGCCAGTGGTTCAAGTCACGCGTCGGCGTGTCGCACTGGTCGATTCCGCGCGCGCAGGCGCCGTGCGCGGCGGTGGCGGACAGTTCCTCCCTGCTGGTGGTGCCCGATCTGCTGCGCGACGACGCCTTTCGCGACAGTCCGTTGGCCGCCTCCGGCGTGCGCTTCTACGCCGGCGCGCCGCTCGTGACGGCCGAGGGTCACTGCCTGGGTGCGATGTGCGTGCTCGGAGTCGAGCCGCGCCGCGCCACCGAAGCGGAGCTGTTAAGCCTGCGCGACCTGGCCTCGATGGTGATGGCGCAGATCGAGCTGCAACACGCGCTCGGCCGGATCGATCCAGCCAGCGGCCTGCCCAACCGCAAACAGTTCATCGAGGATTTCAAGGACCTGGCGATCGACCGGCCGGAGGGCGAGTCGCGCGTGGCCGTGCTGATGAACCTGGCCACGCCGGAGCAGCTCGACAGCGCGATGCGGGTGATGGGCGCCGCCTACCTCGACGCGATGCTGGGCGAGGCGGCGCGCTGGCTGCGCGCGCGCATCGGCGAGGGCCAGAAGCTGTACCACGTCGGCGCCACCCAGTTCGCCACCATCGCCGCGCCGGGCTTCGACCTGGCCGCCTGCCACGCCGACTGCGTGGCCTGGCTCCGGCAGCATCACCACGCCGCCAGCGCGCGCTATGTCACCACCGCCGCCTTCGGACTGGCGCCGTTCGCGGTCGGCGTCAACGACTGCCTCGACGTGCTGCGCTGCTGCCACAACGCGGCGCAGGACGCGATCGATACGGCCAGTCGGGTCGGCGTGTATTCGGCTTCGCAGGACGAATCCTACCAGCGGCGCTTCGCCCTGCTGCGCGCCTTTGGCGGCGCGCTCGAACAGAACGACCAGCTGCACCTGGTGTACCAGCCGCGCATCGACCTGGCGAGCGGCCGCTGCGTCGGCGCCGAAGCGCTGCTGCGCTGGGACCATCCCGAGCTGGGCGCGGTGTCGCCGGCCGAATTCATTCCGATCATCGAACAGACCTCGGTCGCGCGCGGCACCACGGCCTGGGTGCTGGAAGCGGCGCTGACCCAGCTGGCGCAATGGCAGGCCGACGGCATCGGCCTGCAGTTGTCGGTCAATGTATCGCCGGCCAACCTGGTCGAAACCGACTTCGCCGCGCGCGTCATCGACGGCGTGGCGCGCCACGCACTGAGCGCGGCCAGCCTCGAACTTGAGATCACCGAGGGCGCGATCATGGCCAATCCGAACCAGGCGCAAATGACGCTGTCGGCGCTGGCGCAGGCCGGCATCGCGATTGCGATCGACGATTTCGGCACCGGCTACAGTAGCCTGGCGTATCTGCAAAGGCTACCGGCCGACGTGGTCAAGATCGACCAGTCCTTCATTCGCGGACTTGACCGCAACCCGCGCGGCCAGGCGCTCGTGGGCGCCATGATCACGCTGTCGCATGACCTGGGCTACCGGGTGGTGGCCGAAGGCGTCGAACGCGAGACGATCGCGGCGCTGCTGCGCAGTGCCGGATGTGATGAGGTGCAGGGATATTTGTATGCGCGGCCGATGCCGCCAGCCGAGTTCATCGACTGGTGGCAGGCCCGCTCGGGCGAGTGATTACCAGACTACTGCGCGACGACTTCGCGACGATTACTCAATATATTCGGGCGCGGCGATGCGCTGGCCCAGCATGAAGGCGTCGGCGACGATGCGCAGCGGCGAGAAGTCGGCGTCCGAGGTCTGCTGGCTGACGATGTCGTAGAAGTGCGCGTACAGGCCCGGATACTCGGCTTCCTTCTCGTGCAGCACGACCTTGCCGTCGATCTCGAGCGTGGTGCCGCCCATGCTCAGGGCCAGCTTCTCGCCCGCTTCGGACTCGACGAAAATGCTCCAGGTCTGCAGGTCCTCTTGCAGGAAGTCGTAGTCGGCGCGGATCGCCAGGCCCTTGTCGGTGACCATGTCCAGCTCGACCTGGATCGGCGAATCGCAATTGACCGGAATGTGCAGGTCGGCCTTCTTGACGATCACCGGATCGGCCAGGATGCGGGTCAGGATCGACAGCGAATTGATGCCCGGGTCGAACACGCCCATGCCGCCGGCGGCGAAGATCCATTTCTGGCCCGGGTGCCACTGGCGCACGTTCTCTTTCCAGACGATGTGCACGCTCTTGAGGGTGCGCTCGGCGATCCAGGCGCGGGTCGTTTCGACCGCGGGCGCGAAGCGCGAGTGCCAGCTTGCCAGCAGCGAGACGCCATGCGCGGCGGCCAGCGCGCGAATCGCTTCGGCCTCGCCCAGCGTGGCGGCCGGCGGCTTTTCGAGGAACACGTGCTTGCCGGCGGCGATCACCTGCTTGGCGATGGCGTGGCGCACTTGCGGCGGTGTGCAGATGGCGACCGCCTCGATTTCCGGATGGGCTTCGAGCATGGTGGTGACGTCGGGATAGACCTTGATGCCGTCCGGACGCGCGTTGGGCGAACAGGCCGCGACCAGTTCCAGGTTGGCGTTGCCACGGATGGCGGGAATGTGCTGGTCCATCGCGATCTTGCCAAGCCCGATCAGCCCGAGCTTGAGTTTTTGTTGAGGATCCCTGCCCGAAGTATTACTCATGTTATCTATGCCCTGGTTCGTTGTTCAATGGTGGCGGAACGATGCCTGCGCCGGTCCGCTGCGCGGCTCGCCGCGCGATTCAGCCCTATATGATATCAGCTCCCCCGCCGCTCATGAATTGAAAGTCAATACCGCCCGGCGCGCTGCCGCGCGTCTGCGGCCCGCTGTCGCGTCGTGTTTAGACCACGCGGCACACAAAATATTCGCGTTCCCGATCGCCGGCGTCGGGCGCCAGCCATGCCGCATGTTGGCGCATTCGGGCGCGCGCGCAGTGCAACCGGCGCGCCCCCCGCACAGCCATGGTGATTGGATAACCGTCATGCTGAAACCGCATGCCAGCGTCTGGTGCAGCGGCCGCAGTTATTCGCTTCAACCATAGACACCATCACGAGAAGAAAGTTACGCAATATCTGCAAGCTTGCTATCTTTTTAAGCGTCTGCCGGATCACGGCAGGCGATTCGCCGAGCCACGAGCGACGCGGATTTTATTTTTTCTCTCTATCGGAGGTTGTCATGTTTGATTCCGCACGCCGTACCACGGCCCTGCCCACCCTGTTGCTCACCCTGTTGCTA
>JBDSTZ010000306.1:0-38655 GCA_039927975.1 Massilia sp.
AGACCTATGGAGCCCTGGAAAGAAGAAGGGATGCATGCACTGCTACAACACCCTGCGGAACATGAATTTTTCAGCTACTGCGCAGCGAACGCGAAAGCGATTGGTTTTGATTTCTGCAGTTTCGGTATAGCGTTACCGGTGCCCATTAGCAACCCAACAATCATTATTTTGAACGATTATCCTGAAGATTGGTGGACTCGGTATGAAACGGAAAATTACGTCAGCGTTGATCCAACGATCCGCCATGCAGTCACGTCGACAGACCGACTGTTGTGGAGTTCAGAAGCTTTTGCGTCAGCGCCAGAAATGTGGGAGGACGTTAAAGCACACGGGCTTCACCATGGGTGGGGACAACCAACCCGCGATGACAACGGAGCTAAGGGTATGCTGACCATTGCTAGAGGTGCGGGAGCAATTTGCGATGCTGAACTTACGGCGAACGCCGAACGGATGAATTATGTGGCGCAAATGACTATGGCTGGTCTGACAAATCTTGTCGTATCGAAAGTCATACCGGAGTCTAATTCACGCCTAACGCCACGTGAAAAAGAAGTACTGCGGTGGGCGGCAGACGGAAAAACGTCTTATGAAATTGGCAGGATTTTGACGATCTCAAATTCGGCAGTAAATTTTCATATTAAAAATTCAATGATCAAACTGAACGCAAATAACAAAACTCACGCAGTCGTAAAGGCTGCTTTGTTAGGCTTGCTGTACTGAAGATATTTTGATTTATCAATCGTAATTTATGTTTGACGATTACAGATCGTAAATATCCACTTGAGGTCTCCACACGCTGTTTCACGTTTTCCTTGTGTGACCTCAATGAATCACCAAATGCGTTGGTCTTAATTGAAAAAAACTGACGCAAATTTTTTGCAAAATTGGAGAGATTAATTATGAAATACGTACTCACGAGCAGCACGCGGACAGTTTACTACCGGTTAGGAACTGCGAAATCGAACTATCGCTTCCGCGAGGTAGTTGCATTGGTAAAAATAATCACTACAGGTGAGAAAGAGAAAATCGAAGGGAAATATTTGAGCTTGGCCGAAGCGAATGTTCTCATGAAAAATAGGTTATTTGGAACGACTAGATAAAATTTAATACTTTTCTCGTGTAGCTTAAATAAAAGAAAGCATTCTTACTTGCTTTCGTAATTCATATCAACCTGAATACCTAACAGCTTTCCACTAGGAGAGTCATCACGGAGCTCCAAGACAGTGTTATCAACGATGAGCCGCTGGTATTCCTCGCTTGTAAATTCCTCGGACATGCCGCTAATGAAGTCGGGATTTAGAGTTGCTATGTACTGAGCGCCTAAGTTGCTCACCACCCTGTCAGCCAACGTAAAGACTTGTGCGCGCTGACGCACATCCATATTGGCAAAGAGTCGTCCATCATGGAAAATGAAATCTATTTTATGATTTTGCCTTAACGCTAACAAAGTTAAGTCATAGCAAAAAATTCTTACCTCATTGATACCGTCAGAGCTATCATTCTCGACTTTAACGTCAAAATCGAAGCGCTTCTGATTGTTGCCCTCGTTGTTGTGAAACGTAATACCGGAGGGCGTATTCGGATAAAATTCAGAGATAAAAGATTTGAAGACTGCGAGATTGGTCTCTCTATAGCTCTTTGTGTCCTCTAAGTAGTTATTGGTTTTTTTTACCTCCTCACTTAATACACCATCCAAATCAGCAGCCTGATTGCTATACTTAATGTCGATCGCCTTGTAGTCCCTGACTTTTTGTGCTTGCGCCATCAAGATTGCGATTTCGCCGACCAGGACTGTATACTGATCAAGTGCTTGAGAATGGCTTAGTGTGCGCAGCGCGTCATCCAAATCTTGCTGCTTTTTTCTTAACTCTTGTTCAGCCTGGCTGATTTGATCAAGAAGACGCAACTTTTCGCTACTTAACCTAGCGATACGGTTTTCAAGCATTCGTTTGTGGAAACCGGTTACCTCGTCAAGCCGTTTAAGAGCAAATGACTTAAAGTTTTCTAGCAGTTCACCGTATAGGGCACTCACACGATCCAATGTGATATGAGGCTGTTCTACCATGCTCGCAGAAATATTCTCCACAGCAGAACGCCACAAAAATACAAGGTTCTTGTCTTGCTCAATTGAAACCGCAAGAGCATCAGCATTTTTTTGTAGGTCGTAAAAGTTTTCTGCTACTACAAAGTCATCTCTCTTCTTGCTAAGTGCTTGAATTTTTTGATCCAAGTGAGAAAGTAAGATGTCAGAGTCCCGCCCACCCGAGTAGAACTCTTTTAGTAGCGGGTCCTCTTTAAAGTTTTGGCGTAACTGTTTAAGTCTCGTTATTTCACTACGTATAACCATTTTCTTTGAAATGAGGTCAACATCAATGCCTAACAAAAAAGCATTCCTGACCAGCATTTCGTATTCTGAAAAGTCGCCTGTATCTCTCGGGTCAACATATTGTTTAAGTCCACGACGCAGGAACTTTGGCAACAAAGATCTATAAGTAAGTCCCGATATGTTACCTGGAATATTGAAAAGACGATCCTGGAACCAATCATTCAACTCTGCGAGTTTGATTTCTTTATTGTCAAGATATACAATGCCTTGCGAGCTTGTGTTGCGTGAAACAACGTGATTTTTACCATTGATTTTGAAGTCTAGAGAGAATTCCCATTGAGGTATTTTTTTCTCAAACTCACTGTTCTTTTTTGAGCCTAGACAAAAATGTAGCAACTCAACAATCAATGATTTACCAACACCATTGTAGGTTGAACCTTGATTTGTTTTTGCCCCGATGATCAGCGTTAAGCCAGTCTCATTGAAATGGACTGTGTTGAATGTCTCACGATTAGAGTAGAGTTTTACTAGACGCATTTTTACAAGTTCCCATTACTTTTCAACTTGTCGCATTTTTCTAAGGTTCCATTGCTATTCAACTTGACGGCTTGAATGGCGAACAAAAAATCAACTGCAAGCACAACGTTTTCAAACGAATGTTGCGCCGGATATTCTTTAGCTATCTGAGCCTTAGAAAAAAGATGCCACAGTTCATCAATCGTTTTTGGCATGTTTAGGAGTTCAAGCAAAAAACTACCAAGCCCAAAAAACGATTCAGCCAATTTTACATGTTTGTCAGGCATCAGCACTTAAGGCTCCTCAAAAATATCGCAAGCCTCAAAAAAATAAGCCATGACAACTAGAGCCGCATCATGCAATTCTTTTTTTGCACGCCTATCACTAGGATCAACAGGCTTTGGCGTTACTTGATTGAGAATATATGCTAATAATTGATCTTGGGGCGATGCTTGGTTAGGAGCACTAGGAAAGGTCAATACTTTGCCAGCCTCGTAGATAGCGTTTAGCTTGTCTCGGACAGCTTGCCTACAGAACGATCCGTTCGCCTGAAAAAATTGCTCTACCGTACCTCTCCTATAGTCTGCATCTCGTAACCAGTTTGCGGTAAGGCTTAGATTATTGAAAACAATCTTTTTTTCAAAATCGGGGTCAGTCAACGATTGTGTTAACGAACGAATGATTGGATTGTTTATGATGTGACCGACAACCTCTGACACCGAGTCAAGCTTTAAGACTTTGATTTGTGCTGGGTTTGGAATGAAACCTACCACAGAGAAGATTTCGTCGTCAGCGAGGTCAAACAGAACGTTCTCAAGGTCTTTAGTCAGGAAAGGCTTGCACTCCTGCAACGCTTTCGCTAACTTGAGTTCAGCGAGCGCAGCATAAGTTGTTGGATACGCGCCTGGGGTAACACGGTAGCCGTCATTGATAACAAAGTAAAACTCTTTGATACCAACAGGATAGACTTTGGATTGGCCCCATTTTAACGCTAACCCGTCGAAATCCTCTTTGAGCTTCTTGATAGCCTCGGATTCGGTGTATGCCTCGGGGGCGTAGACTTGGTAGTACCTACCGTATGTAGGCATGTGGCCGTCATTTTTCCAATCACCTTCGCTGCCTTGGGGCTTGACCGGCGAAAAGTCAGAGTCAGCTAAACTCATGATTTTTGAGAATTCGTTCTGAAAACCCATGCCAATTACGCTGGACATACGTGAGCGAAATAAAAGCCTCGCTAAGGTCTTTTCCTCAATATTCACAGGCACTCCGTGTCTAGATGGCTACAACTCTACCGTACAGAATATGTAAAGAAAAGCCGCAACATGTTTCCATGCTGCGGCTTTGTTGTTTGGTGGGCCTCCCGTGAGTCGAACACGGCACCAACGGATTATGCTTACCAGCTACGGCTTTCGCCGCCCCTTTCGGGTTTGTGGTCTGGACTGTCTCTTGTCATTACGACTTGCCCGTACAGTCTCTACACGTTCTCTCGTCGAGAGCTTCGCTCGGGATTGCCACGGTGACGAGCACCAGAGGTTTCCCCGAATTTGAGCAATTCTACTAAGGGACAGAGTTAACTTACCCCAAAGCAACCCATCTTGTGATCTCCGTACTCCTGAGAGCCTTAGGATGTCACACGCTAAGTCCGCTGCTCTAACCAAGCATGAGCTAGAGGCCCTAAATCGTTGCCCATTCTACTATGTTTATTACTTCTGCGCATCTCGGCAATGTAGCCTAGACGTAGCAAAAAAAATTTATTACTTTTTATATCAATTTAAGTCATTGATTTTAAACGATATTTATTTTTCACCAGCAGTTTATGAGTCCGCTGCTCTAACCAAGCATGAGCTAGAGGCCCAAAATCGTTGTACAGTGAATCACCTGCTCGCCACTGTCGGAAACGAAGTGGCGAGAGGATATGGCCTAGACCGCTAACCCGTCAAGCCTTAGTTACCTTCCAGGAAGCTCTTGAGCTTGTCCGAGCGCGATGGATGACGCAGCTTGCGCAGCGCCTTCGCCTCGATCTGGCGAATCCGCTCGCGCGTGACGTCGAACTGCTTGCCCACTTCTTCCAGCGTGTGGTCGGTCGACATCTCGATGCCGAAACGCATGCGCAGCACCTTCGCTTCGCGCGGGGTCAGCGAATCGAGCACATCCTTCACCACGCCGCGCATCGAGGCGTGCAGGGCCGCGTCCGACGGCGCCAGCGTGTTGTTGTCTTCGATGAAGTCGCCCAGGTGGGAATCGTCATCGTCGCCAATCGGCGTTTCCATGGAAATCGGCTCTTTCGCGATCTTCATGATCTTGCGGATTTTGTCTTCCGGCATTTCCATCTTGATCGCCAGGGTCGCTGGATCCGGCTCGGCACCAGTTTCCTGCAAGATTTGACGCGAGATGCGGTTCATCTTGTTGATGGTCTCGATCATGTGCACCGGAATACGGATGGTGCGCGCCTGGTCGGCGATCGAGCGGGTGATCGCTTGCCGGATCCACCAGGTCGCATAGGTCGAGAACTTGTAGCCGCGACGGTATTCGAACTTGTCGACCGCCTTCATCAGACCGATATTGCCTTCCTGGATCAGGTCGAGGAATTGCAGGCCGCGATTGGTGTACTTCTTGGCGATCGAAATCACCAGGCGCAAGTTGGCCTCGGTCATTTCGCGCTTGGCCTTGCGCGCCTTCATTTCGCCGGCCGCCATCTGGCGGTTAATGTTGCGCAGGTCCGGCAGCGGCAGCACCACGCGCGCCTGCAGGTCGATCAAGCGTTGCTGCAGCTCTTTGATGGTCGGGATATTGCGGCCCAGAATGGCGCTGTAGGCGTGGCCGGCGTTGACTTCGCCGTCGACCCATTCCAGATTGGTTTCATTGCCCGGGAAGACCTTGATGAAGTGGGCGCGCGGCATGCCGCACTTGTTCACCGCGACGTCGAGAATCTGCTTCTCGATATGGCGCACTTCGTCGACCTGGCCGCGCAGGGTGTCGCACAGTTTCTCGACCACTTTGGCGGTGAAGCGAATGCCCAGCAGTTCGTCGGAAATGGCTTCCTGCGCCTTGACGTAGGCCTTGGAATTGTAGCCATCCTTCTCGAAGGCCTTGCGCATCTTGTCGAACTGCACGGAGATGATTTCGAACTTGCCCAGCGCCTGCACTTTCAGCGCTTCGAGTTGTTCGGCCGAGAAACCGGCGGCGCCCGAGGCGTGGCTTTCCTCTTCCTCCTCGTCGCCCTCTTCCTCGGCGTCCTCGTCGTCCTCGTCGTCTTCCGGCGGCGGCGCGGCCACCACGCCGGTGCCGTCGTCCTCGGGCTCGACCATGCCGTCGACGATTTCGTCGATCTTGATTTCGTCCTGCTCGATGCGGTTGGCGGCGGAAATGATTTCGGCGATCGTCACCGGGCAGGCGGAGATCGCCTGGATCATGTCCTTCAAGCCATCTTCGATGCGCTTGGCGATCTCGATTTCGCCTTCGCGGGTCAGCAGTTCAACCGAGCCCATCTCGCGCATGTACATGCGCACGGGATCGGTGGTGCGGCCGAAATCGGAGTCGACGGTCGACAGCGCAGCCTCGGCAGCGGCTTCGGCTTCGTCATCGCTGGTGACGGTCGCGACGTTGTCCGACAGCAGCAGTGTCTCGGCATCGGGCGCGTGTTCGTAGACCGCGATCCCCATGTCGTTAAAGGTGCCGATGATGCCTTCGATCGCTTCCGGATCGACGATGTTTTCGGGCAGGTGGTCGTTGATCTCGGCGTAGGTAAGGAAGCCGCGTTCCTTGCCGAACTTGATCAGCGTCTTGAGTTTTTGGCGGCGCTTCTCGAGCTCTTCCTCGCTCGCTTCCGTGTCCGACGAGAAGGCATCCTTGAGCAGCGCTTTTTCCTTGGCCTTGCGGTCCTTGGCCTTGGCCTTGTCGACCGCCTTGAGCTCGGCGCGCTCGACCGCGTTCAGCGCGGCGACCTCGTCGTTCTCGGGCTGGAATTCCTTGGGCTTGCGGCCGCGCCGTCCCGGCACCTTGACCGACGGCAGGACGTAACCGGACGTGTCGATCGCGGCCAGTGCGGCGGCATCGGTGGTCTGGCTGACGACCGGCGGCGTACTCGAGGTGCGCGTTTCGGCCTTGTCTTGCGCTTTGTCGGCGGCGGCAGACATTCTGGTTGGCTTCTCAGCCACGTTGGATTCAGGTTTCTTGATTGGCACAGGCGCTTTCGATATCACAACGACTTGCTTTACGGTGGATAGAACAGTGTTGATTACCGGCCGTTCCACCAGCCTACTTACATCTTGACTACACCCAACATCACTTGCGGCCATCATGCGCTACCGCAGCCACTCTGCCACAACGGGACATCGCACCGTTTTCGGCAATAATTCTACTGCAAACCTGCAGCACTGGAGGCGAGAGCCGTGTGGCTATGCGACAAACTGTTGCTTGTCGCCGGCCCCGCGACCGCGAGACCTTAACCAAAGCTGGCCCTGGCCGCCGGCGCCACTGCTGTTTTGCGCCGATCAAGAGCCTAACTTACCGAGAGAAGCCGTTGCGTTCCGAACGAACAAATAGTTCAAAGAAAACAACACTTATCGTTTTATTATAGCACGCGTTACAACTTTTTCCAGACGTGAAAACCCGCGCGCGACGCGCCGTTTTCAGTCCACGCGCACCTCTTTTTCCGCCGCCGCTTCGCGTGCCAGCAAGTCCTGCATCGCGGTGATTTCACGGTACCTCACCGCCATCTCATCTGAGGTCAATCCGGAAGAAAACAACTGCTGAAGTTCCTGCTTCAAGGCTTCCATTTTGATTTGCCGCACGGCACTCGACAACCACACCCGGCCACTCTCGATTTCCAGTTCCGGCTCCGATGCAATCTCGGCAATCAGGCCGTCGTATTCGACACTCGCATCCTTCAGGTGCTGAGACAACGCCGCGAAACTTCCGTTCGGCCCAAGTGCTTGCGCCGACGCGACCAGCTGGCGCAAACGCTCCGCCGATTCCGCTCCGAAGTGGTCAAGACATTGCAGGGCGGGGGCGTCGAACTGCAAGGCCAGGGGCGGATGGGCAACCAGGATGCGCAACATTTGCAACTCCAGTCCCACCGGTTGCGGCCGGCCCTGGCGCGGCGGCGCGCGGCGCGCGGCGCTGACCGGCTTGGCCAGTTCGAACAGGGCTTCAATTTCGTTCGGCGTCGATTCGGTCATGCCGGCCAGGCCGCGCACGATCTGCAGGCGCAGCGAGGTCGGCGTCATGGCTTGCAGCAAGGGCTTGGCGTCGAACTGAGCCCGCGCGCGCCCTTCCGGGGTCGCCAGATCGTGTTCGCCCGACACTTCGCGCAGCAGGAATTGCGACAGCGGCATGGCCTCGTGGATTTCCTGCTCGAACGCCTCGTAGCCGCGCTCGCGCACGAAGCTGTCCGGATCATGCTCGGTGGGCAGGAACAGGAACTTGATGGTCTTGTCGTCGGTCACTTGCGGCAAGCAGGCTTCCAGCGCGCGGCGGGCCGCCTTGCGGCCGGCACGGTCGCCATCGAAACTGAAGATCACCGTGTCGGTCTGGCGCAGCAATTTTTGCACGTGGGTGCTGGTGCAGGCGGTGCCGAGCGTGGCCACCGCTTGCGGAAAGCCGAGCTGGGCCAGCGCGACCACGTCCATATAGCCTTCGGTCACCAGCACATAGCCGGCGTCGCGGATGGCCTGGCGCGCCTCGAACAGGCCGTAGAGCTCGAAGCCCTTCTGGAACAGCGGGGTTTCCGGCGAGTTCAGGTACTTCGGTTCGCCTTGGTCGAGCACGCGGCCGCCGAAGCCGATCACCTGACCCTTGGTATTACGGATCGGGAACATGATGCGTTCGCGGAAGCGGTCGTAGCGCTTGCGGTTGTTGCCTTCCTCGTCGACCTTGTCGATCACCAGGCCGGACTCGACCAGCGCGAGCGCTTCGTAGTCGGCAAACACCGAGCGCAGATTGTCCCAGCCGCCGGGCGCGTAGCCCATGCCGAAGCGCGCCGCCACTTCGCCGGTGAGACCGCGCTTCTTGAGGTAGGCGATCGCCTCGGTGGCGCCGCGCAATTGGCCGCGATAATAATCGCAGGCGGTGGTCATGGCTTCGGTCAAGGCCAGGCTCTGGGCCTGCTGGGCCGCGCGCTGGGCCGGCGGGATCTTGTCGTCGGCGTCGGGCACCACCATGCCGACGCCCTGCGCCAGGTCCTTCACGGCGTCGATGAAGCCCATGCCCGAATACTCGATCAGGAAGCCGATCGAGGTGCCGTGCGCGCCGCAGCCGAAGCAGTGATAAAACTGCTTGGTCGGGCTGACCGTGAAGCTGGGGGATTTTTCGTTGTGGAACGGGCACAGGCCCATGAAATTGGCGCCGCCCTTTTTTAGCTGGACGTAGCGGCCAACCACGTCGACGATGTCGACCCGGTTAAGCAAATCGGTAATAAACGATTGTGGAATCACGTTAGATGAACAGTCTTTGTTTCAGGTCAGACTATACCGCCGCGCCGCGCCCGGGTTGATCTAGGCCAACCCAGCCGCGACTGCGGGATCCCTCAGTGCAATTCGTTGCAAAGATGCACAAAACGCGCCAGCATCAGGCCGCGCCGGACAGCGCTTTCTTGATGAGCGAGGACACCACGGCCATGTCGGCCTTGCCGGCCAGCTTCGGTTTGACGATGGCCATCACCTTGCCCATGTCTTGCGGGCCGGTGGCGCCGGACGCGGCGACGGCGGCAGCCACTTCGGCGGCAACGGCATCGTCCGACAGTCCGGCCGGCTTGTAGGCGGCCAGCACGGTCAGTTCGGCTTTTTCGATATCGGCGAGGTCGGGACGGTTGCCCGCTTCAAACTGGCTGATCGAATCCTTGCGCTGCTTGATCATTTTTTCGACGATCTGCACGGTCTGGGTATCGTCGAGCTCGATCTGCTCGTCGACTTCCTTGCGCTTGATTTCGGCGAGGATCAGGCGGATGGTGCCGAGCTTGCCGGCATCCTTGGCGCGCATCGCCGTTTTCATATCTTCAGTGATCTGTTGTTTCAAGCTCATGGGGTCCTCGCGTTTGGCTGGCCAATCTGGCCGGGTATAAATAGCAAAACCCGCTGCGGTAAAACCGGAGCGGGCTTGCGACACTTCAGCGGGTCACCGGGCAGGCATTCGCCGTGGCCGGTGCAGCGACTGATTTGTCTTAGAATAATTTCTTAGGCAGTTGCTGGCTGCGGATGCGCTTGTAGTGGCGCTTCACGGCAGCTGCCAGCTTGCGCTTGCGCTCAGCCGTTGGCTTTTCGTAGAACTCGCGTGCGCGCAGTTCCGTCAGCAGACCGGTTTTTTCGATGGTGCGTTTGAAGCGACGTATGGCGACTTCGAACGGCTCGTTTTCTTTAAGGCGAATAGTGGTCATGTAAAAATCAAACCGTTAGATTTAGGGGAAGAACGAGATTCTAGCAGCTTTTCACAAGCGTGGGTAGATATTTGCCTTTGCTGTTTCGCAAGCGCGACAGGGTTTCGCCTGGAAATCCGCCGCGCGTCAGCTATCGATCAAGGCTTTCCCCGCCGCTGCGCCCGATGCCCATGCCCACTGGAAATTGTAGCCGCCGAGCCACCCCGTCACGTCGACCGCCTCGCCGATGAAGTACAGGCCGGGCACCTTGTTGGCCATCATCGATTGCTGCGACAGCTCGCGCGTGTCGATACCGCCCAGCGTCACCTCGGCCTTGCGGTAGCCTTCCGAGCCGGTCGGCACGATGGCCCAGCGGTTGACCGCGTCGCCCAGCTTGCGCAGCTTGGCGTCGGGCAAGTCGGCCAGGCGGGCGTCGATGGCCAGGCCGTTGGCGACGATCAAGCCTTCGGCCAGGCGCGCCGGCAACCACTGCGACAGCACGTTGCCGAGCTGCTTCTTGAGCGTGCCCTTGGCCTCGATCAGTTCCTGCGCCAGGTCGATCTCCGGCAACAGGTTGATGAGGATCGGCGTGCCCGCTTGCCAGTAGCTCGAAATTTGCAGGATGGCAGGGCCGGACAGGCCGCGATGGGTGAACAGCAAATCCTCGCGGAAATGGCCGCGCAAGGCGCCCTTGCCTTTTCCGCTGCCGGTCGACACTTCGACTTCGAGCGCGATGCCGGCCAATGGCACGAAGGCTTCCCAGGCCGGGCCATCGAAGGTCAGCGGCACCAGTCCCGGACGCGGTTCGACCAGTTGCAGGCCGAACTGGGTGGCAATGCGGTAGCCGAAGTCGGTCGCGCCGATTTTCGGGATCGACAAGCCGCCCGTGGCGATGACCACGCTGTCGGCCAGGATCTCGCCGGTGTCGGTAACGATCAGGAAGCCCTCGGCGGTATTGTCGAGCGAGGCGACCTTGCACGGCATGCGCCAGGTGACGCCGCCGTCGGCGCACTCGTCCTTGAGCATCTGGATGATCTGCTCGGCCGATTCGTCGCAGAACAGCTGGCCGCGATGTTTCTCGTGATAGCCGATGCGGTGCTTTTTGACCAGCGCGAGGAAATCCTGCGGCGTATAGCGCGACAGCGCGCTCTTGCAGAAATGGGGGTTTTGCGAAAGGAAGTTGGCCGGCGCGGCGTTGATATTGGTGAAGTTGCAGCGGCCGCCGCCGGAGATGCGGATCTTCTCGGCCAATTTTTCCGCGTGGTCGATCAGCACCACGCGCTTGCCGCCCTGGGCCGCCACGGCCGCGCACATCATGCCTGCGGCGCCGGCGCCGATTACCGCTACGTCATACTGTTTTGCCATGGTGGCTGCCGCTTCCGCAATTCATCGAAGGCGTAATTGTAACTGGGCGGCATGCCGGGCGTCATCTCACGACCCGGTGCGCCGCTCCTCCAGCACAAAGCCGGCATTGGCGCAGCGCACCACGTCGCCGATCACAATAATGCTCGGGCTGCCGATCCCCGAGCCGGCCAGGTCGTCAACCAGCCTGTCCAGCGTCGTGATCAGCTGCGACTGCCCGGCGCCGGTGGCCGAGCGCACCACGGCGACCGGCGTGCTGCCAGCCTTGCCGCCGGCCAGCAGGGCCGACTGAATCTGCCGGCAGCGCGCAATACCCATGTAGATCACCAGCGTCATGCCGGTCTTGGCCAGCAGCGCCCAGTCGGGCACCCGCGCCTCGCCCGGCGCGGCGCCATCCTCGCGCGCATGGCCGGTGACGAAGATCGCCCCCGAACTCCAGTCGCGGTGGGTCAGCGGGACGCCGATCGAGGCCGGCGCCGCCAGGCCGCTGCTGATGCCGTTGACGATCTCGACTTCGATGCCTTCGGCCATCAGATGCTCGCGCTCCTCCCCGCCCCGACCGAAAATGAAGGGGTCGCCGCCCTTGAGCCGCACCACGTGCAGGCCGGCTTTCGCCTCGGCCACCATCATGCGTTCGATAAATGCTTGCGGGGTCGATTTGCAGCCGCCGCGCTTGCCGACCGGCACGATCCGCGCCGACGACTTGGCGTGCGTCAGCACTTCTGGATTGACCAGGTCGTCGACCAGCAGCACGTCCGCCGCCGCGATCGCCTTGACCGCCTTCAGGGTCAGCAGGTCCGGATCGCCCGGGCCCGCGCCTACCAAACTGACTTTACCGAATTTCCTCATGATGGCCACCTGCGCTTGCTTGTAATGCCCTGGAAGTAAGCAAACACTGTGCCACTTGCGCACCGATCGAGGGCGGCACAGGCACTTCGCCCCGCAACGCCCGGCCGATCCAGGCGGCAGTGGTGGCGGCGTCGCGCGCTTCCGGCACCTCGGCCAGCTCGTCCGTTGGCGTATCGCGCTGCACCAAAATGGTGCGTGCACCGTCGTGGAACCAGTCGATCTGCTGGGCGCGGTTGGCGTTGGCCACCGTCTCGCCCTCGGTGCCGCGCATCAGGAAGGCTTCGCCGCGCTGGCGGGGCGCGGCGGTGGTGAAGTACTCGCCCAGCATTTCCAGATACTCGGGATGCGTGTACGACACCAGCCGCAGCGCCGGCCCGTCGAACGGCTGCAGGATCTTGACCAGGGTGTGGGTCGAGTTGCGCACGCCGAGCACGGCGCGCAGCGACAGCAGGTAAGCCATCTTCGGCGCCAGCGTGGTGATGGGCATGAAGCTCGGGTGGCCGATCGCGTGCGCGGCCTGGACGTCGGCCAGGCAGGTCGCCAGCGGCAGTTCCATCGCCTGGAGGATCTCGGCCGTTGTCACGCGACCGGGGTCGCTGGTCACGCCGTGCACCAGCACCGGCACGCCTTCGCGCGCCAGCAGCATGGCCAGCAGCGGCGTCAGGTTGGCCATCTTGCGCGAGCCGTTGTAGCTGGGGATCAGCACGGGCGCGTAGTCGCCCGGCGGCGCCGGCAGCTTGTCGAACGAAGCCTCGGCCGCGTCGAGGAAGCCGGCGATCTCGTCGACTGTCTCGCCCTTGATGCGCATGGCCAGCATCAGGGCGCCCATCTCGAGATCGGAAACCCGGCCGTCGAGCATCGCCGCGTACAGGGCATGCGCATCCTCGCGCGAGACGCCGCGCGCGCCTTTGCGGCCGCGGCCGATCTCCTTGATGAGGTGGGCGGCGCGAAACGGTTCGTGTGGTGGGGTTGTTGGAGTCGTCATGACCCGAAGTTTACACCGGCGACCAGATTATTTTTCGAAATCCTGAATCCATTGCCAAAAGTCTCTCGTATATCCCGAGGTCACACCGGTCATCATCATTCAAACAGGAGAGAAGACATGAACCAACCACGTATGCGCGGCGCCATCGGCGCGCTCATTGTCGGCAACCTGCTGGCCTGCGGCGTCGCCCCCACGGCGATGGCGTCGAGCCACCGCGAAGCGCCCTTCATCACCCGCCACCCGAAAGTCGACGCCACCGACTTCTACATGTTCCGCAGCTATCAAACCGGGCGCACCGATTACGTCACCCTGATCGCCAACTACGTGCCGCTGCAGGACGCCTACGGCGGCCCGAACTACTTCGCGATGGACCCGGACGCGCTCTACGAAATCCACATCGATAACAACGGCGACGCCAAGGAAGACCTGACCTTCCAGTTCCGCTTCAAGAACACCAACAAGGACACCCAGCTCACGGTGGGCGGCAAGAAGGTGTCGATACCGCTGGTGGTCAACGGCGGCGCCATCGCCGACGTCAACGCGGCCGGCGCCAACACGCGCGAAACCTACACCGTCACCGTGGTGCGCGGCGACCGCCGCAGCGGCACCCGCCAGAACGTGGTCAACGCCGACGGCGGCGCCAGCACCTTCGACAAGCCGCTCGACAATATCGGCAACAAGTCGATTCCCAACTACGACGCTTACGCCGCCAAACACGTCTACAACGTCACCATCCCCGGCTGCGCCACGCCGGCCCGCATGTTCGTCGGCCAGCGCAAGGACCCGTTCGTCGTCAACCTGGGCGAGACCTTCGACCTTATCAACATCAAGGCGCCGGCGGTCGAATTCGACGCCAACGCCGAGAAGGGCGCCAAGGACGATCTCGCGCTCAAGAACGTGACGTCGATCGAAATGGAAGTGCCGACCGCCTGCCTGGTGAGCGCGACGGCGGGCGACCCGGTGATCGGCGGCTGGACCACCGCCAGCCTGCGCCAGGGCCGCCTGATCAACCCGAGCCCGAAGTCGGACATGGACGTCTCGCGTGAAGGCGGCGCCTGGACCCAGGTGTCGCGCCTCGGCATGCCGCTGGTGAACGAGGTCGTCATCGGCCTCAAGGACAAGGACAAGTTCAACCACAGCAAACCCACCGCCGACGCCCAGTTCGCCGACTACGTCACCAACCCCACCCTGCCGGCGCTGATTGAAATCCTGTACGGCTCGGCCGGCGCCAAGGCCCCGACCAACTTCCCGCGCAACGACCTGGTCGCCGCCTTCCTCACCGGGATCAAGGGCGTAAACCAGCCGAAGACCTTCGCCGTGGCCGAGATGCTGCGCCTGAACACGTCGATCGCGCCGACCGCGCCGGGATCGCAAAAGCGCCTCGGCGTCATCGATGGCGACAACGCCGGCTTTCCGAACGGCCGCCGGCCCGGTGACGACGTGGTCGACATCGCGCTGCGCGTCGTGATGGGCAAGCTGTGCACCCTGAGCATCGGCTGCGTGCCGTCCGACGCGCCGGCCGGCGCGCTGCGCTTCACCGACGGCGCCTATCTCGACGAGACCTTCGTCAACGCCAGCTTCCCTTACCTCAAGACGCCGTTGCCAGGCTCGCCGCAGAAGTAAGGCCGACAAATAACAACGCATTCAAGGAGAACACGATGAAAAAACTATGCTTGCTGTGCGCCGTGCTGTTGGCCGGCTGCGGTGGCGGTAGTGGCGACGGCGGTTACGGCAGCGATCATGGCGGCGGCGGTTCCGGCGCCAAGGCCGACGCCTTTTTCGCCCAGGTCGACAAGCTCGTTGCCAGCGCGCCGGAAGACACCGAACCGGTGGCGGTCGATGCCGTTGCGCTGACCTCGCCGGAAGACAGCGAAGCGGCGGCGCTGTAACGCAGACCAGGGTGGACATGGATCGCACGTCCACCCTGCCCACCAAGGCACGATCATGACACTCCGAATTCCGATCCCGACACTGGCGCTGGCACTGGCGCTGCTCGCCCCCGCAGCCATGGCCGCGCCCTACATTCCGACCAGCGGCAGCGACGTCGTCGAACGTCTGCCGCGCCGCGCCGACCCCGCGCAGCGCGAGCTGAACGCGCTGCGCGCCCGCCTGACCGCCCAGCCAAACGATCTGGCGCTGGCGACCGGCATCGCCCAGCGCTACATCGCCATCGGCCGCAGCGAAACCGATCCGCGCTACCTCGGTTACGCCCAGGCCGCGCTGGCGCCATGGTGGTCGCAAAACGCGCCGCCGGTGCCGGTGCGCCTGCTGCGCGCCACCCTGCTGCAAAGCACCCACCACTTCGACGAAGCCATGCGCGACCTCGACGCCGCGGTCGCCTTTGAGCCGTCCAACCCGCAAGCCTGGCTGACCCGCGCCACCGTGCAGACCGTGCGCGGCGCCTACCGCGACGCCACCGCCAGCTGCGCGCGCCTGTCCTCGCTGGCCGACGAGCTGGTCACCATCGCCTGCGTCAGCAATGTGGCCTCGCTCAACGGCCACGCCGCCCAAAGCGAGCGCCTGCTCGACGCCACGCTGCGCCGCGCCGGCGCCGTTGCGCCCGAACTCCAGTCATGGGTCTTGACCCTGCTGGCCGAGATGGCAACCCGGCGCGGCGACGCCGCCGTGGCCGAACAGCGTTACAAGAGCGCGCTCGCCGTCACCCCGCGCGACAGCTATCTGCTGGGCGCCTACGCCGACTTCCTGCTCGATCAGCGGCGCCCGCAGGACGCCCTGGCGCTGGTGAAGGACCAGACCCGCATCGACGCCCTGCTGCTGCGCTACGCGCTCGCGCTGCAACAGCTGCCGGGCCAACAGGCGGCACTGCGCGCGGCCAGCGACGAGTTGAAGGCACGCTTCGACGCCGCCGCGCAGCGTGGCGACAGCGTGCACCAGCGCGAGCACGCGCGCTACGCGCTGCATCTGCAAGGCGACGTCAAGAGCGCGCTGGCGCTCGCGCGGCGCAACTGGGAGGTGCAAAAGGAACCGGCCGACATGCGCGTGCTGCTCGAAGCGGCCGTGAAATCGGGCCAGCGCGATGCCGGCGCCCCGGTGACCGCATGGCTCAAGCAGAACCAGGTCGAGGACGTCGTCTTGGCGCGATTGAGCAAACAGCTGGCGGGGGCCGCATGATCGCCCGCCTCTGGCTGACCCTGTGCCTGCTGCTCGCACTGGCGCCGGCGCACGCCCACAAGCCGAGCGACAGCTACCTCAGCCTCGACATCGCCGGCACGCAGGTCAGCGGCCAGTGGGACATCGCCCTGCGCGACCTGGACTTCGCGCTCCAGCTCGACCAGGACGGCGACGGCGCCCTCACCTGGGACGAAATCCGCAGCCAGCACCAGGTCATCGCCATCTACGCGTTGGCGCAGCTGGCGCTGTCCGACGGCGCGCAAGCCTGTCCCGTCACGGCCGGCGAACAGCTGATCGACAAGCATACCGACGGCGCCTACACCGTTCTGCGCTTTACCGCCACCTGCGCCACGGCGCCGGCCGCGCTGACGGTCGGCTATCGCCTGTTCGCCGACCTCGACCCGCAGCACAAGGGTTTACTCAAGCTGACGTATGGCGGCGTCACGTCGAGCGCCATTTTCAGTCCCGACGCCGCGCGCCAGACCCTGGTGCTGGCCGCGCCCAACCGCCTCACCCAGCTCGGCGACTATGTTCGCCACGGCGTCTGGCACATCTGGATCGGCTTCGACCATATCCTGTTCCTGCTCTCGCTGCTGCTGCCGGCGGTGCTGCTCAAGCGTGTCGACCAGGACGGCATCAAGGCGGCCTTCATCGACGTGGTCAAGGTGGTCAGCGCATTCACACTGGCGCACTCGCTCACGCTCACCCTGGCCAGCCTGCACATTGTCGCGCTGCCGTCGCGCTGGGTGGAGTCGGCGATCGCCGCCTCGGTCGTGCTGGCGGCGATGAACAACCTGGTCCCGCTGTTTCGCGGGCGCCGTCCGCTGGTCGCCTTCGGCTTTGGCCTGATCCACGGCTTCGGCTTTGCCGGCGTGCTGGCCGACCTGGGCTTGCCGCAAGCCTCGCTGGTGCTCTCGCTGTTCGGCTTCAACCTCGGCGTCGAACTGGGCCAACTGGCCATCGTGGCGGCCTTCCTGCCGCTCGCCTTTGCGCTGCGCCGCACCTGGTTCTACCGCCAGCTGCTCGGCGCCGGCTCGGCCATGATCGCGCTGGTGGCGATGGTCTGGCTGGTCGAGCGCGCGTTCGACCTCAAGCTGATCACGGCCTGACACGGCGATGTGGCGCTGCGGCGGCGCCTGTTTTATAGGCAGCCGCCGGCAGCGTGGCGCGGTTAACGCTACACTGTCCGCCCACTTCGCCAACAAGACAAAGAGCCGGCCCATGATTACGCCCGATATTGAAAACACCAACGTCACCTCGTTCGCCCGCATGCCGTCGCCGCAGGAGCTGCACGCCAGGCTGCCGATCTCCGACCTCGCCTTCACCACTGTCATGAAGGGCCGTGAAGCGCTGCGCAACATCATCGACCGCAAGGACAAGCGCCTGTTCGTGGTGGTCGGCCCGTGCTCGATCCACGATCCGGTCGCCGGCCTCGATTACGCCGCGCGCCTGAAAAAACTGCAGGCCGAAGTCGAGGGCACGATGCTGCTGGTGATGCGGGTGTACTTTGAGAAGCCGCGCACCACCACCGGCTGGAAAGGCTACATCAACGATCCGGACATGGACGATTCCTTCCGCGTCGACGCCGGCATGGAAAAGGCGCGCCAGTTCCTGCTCGACGTCTGCGAACTGGGCCTGCCGACCGCCACCGAGGCGCTCGATCCGATTTCGCCGCAGTACCTGGGCGACCTGATCGCCTGGACCGCAATCGGCGCGCGCACCACCGAATCGCAAACCCACCGCGAGATGTCGTCCGGCCTGTCGACCCCGGTCGGCTTCAAGAACGGCACCGACGGCGACATCAGCATCGCCGTCAACGCGATCCTGTCGTCGGCCAATCCGCACTCCTTCCTGGGTATCAATGGCGAAGGCAATGTGTCGATCGTGCGCACGCGCGGCAACGCCTACGGCCACGTGGTGCTGCGCGGCGGCGACGGCCGGCCGAACTACGATTCGGTCTCGATCGCGATCGCCGAACAGGCCCTGACCAAGGCCAAGCTGCCGGCCAACCTGGTGGTCGACTGCTCGCACGCGAACAGCTACAAGAAGCCCGAACTGCAACCGCTGGTGATGTCGGACGTGGTGCAGCAGATCCGCCACGGTAACAAGTCGCTGGTCGGCGTGATGATCGAGTCGAACATCGTCGGCGGCAATCAGAAGATCCCGGCCGACCTCTCGCAGCTCAAGTACGGCTGCTCGGTGACCGACGGCTGCATCGACTGGGAATCGACCGAAGCGATGCTGCGCAGCGCGCACCAGGAACTGCTGGCGCGGCCGTAAGCGCCGGCCGAATGTTCACGCGGCGGTTCAGGCGGCGGTTCAGGCGGCGATATGCGTCGCCACCCCGAACGCGCCGGCCAGCGCGGCCTCCGCGCGGCTGGCCGGCGCGCTCAATTCATCGATATCGAGATAGACCCGGCCATCGTCGATTTTCACCGTGAAGCGCTTGACGCCGCCGGTCGCGCCACTTGCCAAATCGATCAGACCTTCGTGGTAGGCGCACATCAGCTTTTCGCCGGCCACCAGGCCGCGCGAGAGCAGCGCGCCGTCGCAGGGACAACGGTCGAGCAGCGCGTAGACCGCGTCGTCGGCGGTGCGAAACACCGCCACGCCGGGCAGCTCCTGCCACGCCAGGCCGCGCTGCACCACGCGCGCGCCCATCAGGGGTATCTCCTTGATCTTGCAGATCGGTTTCCAATGTCCTGGCATCTCGCTCTCCTCGCGTGACTGGCTATATCCTTTCATAGCAAGAGCGGTGCCAGCGGTGCGGCGCGCGCATTGGCGGGCGGCGCACCCGCCCGGCGCACCGCGCCGGCGCGGTGCTTTACAATGGCGCATTACGTACAAGCTCCGCACCTCCCATGATCGTTCTCGGCGTCGAATCCTCCTGCGATGAAACCGGCCTGGCCCTGTATGACACAGAGCGCGGCCTGCTGTCCCACGCGCTGCACTCGCAGGTCGCGATGCACGAGGCGTATGGCGGCGTGGTGCCAGAGCTGGCCTCGCGCGACCATATCCGGCGCGCCATTCCGCTGCTCGAACAAACCCTGGCCGGCGCCGGCATCGGCACCGAACAGATCGACGCCATCGCCTACACCCAGGGTCCGGGCCTGGCCGGCGCGCTGCTGGTGGGCGCCTCGGTGGCCTGCAGCCTGGGGCTGGCGATCGACCGTCCGGTGCTCGGCGTGCACCACCTCGAAGGCCATCTTTTGTCGCCGCTGCTGGCCACCAGGCCGCCGGCCTTTCCCTTCGTCGCGCTGCTGGTCTCGGGCGGCCACACCCAGCTGATGCGGGTCGACGGGGTCGGCCAGTACACCCTGCTCGGCGAGACGCTCGACGACGCCGCCGGCGAGGCGTTCGACAAGTCGGCCAAGCTGCTAGGCCTCGGCTATCCGGGCGGGCCGGCGATTTCGCGGCTGGCCGAATTCGGCGATCCGCTGGCCTACAAGCTGCCGCGCCCGATGCTGCACTCGAAGGACTTCAATTTCAGCTTTTCGGGCCTGAAGACGGCGGTGCTGACGGTGGTAAAAAATCATCACGAGAAGCAGATCGCGAATATCTGCGAACAGGACAAGGCCAACATCGCGCGCGGCTTCGTCGACGCGATCGTCGACGTGCTGACCGCCAAATGCGTGAGCGCGCTGCGGCACACGGGCTTGAAGCGGCTGGTGATCGCCGGCGGCGTCGGCGCCAATACCCAGCTGCGCGAATCACTCAACGCGGCCGCCAAGGCCAAGCGTTTCGAGGTGTTTTATCCCGAGCTCGAATTTTGCACCGACAACGGCGCGATGATCGCCTTTGCCGGCGCGATGCGGTTGCAGATCAACCCGCAGGCGGCGCTGCGCGACTACGCCTTCAATGTGCGGCCGCGCTGGCCGCTCGATGAAATCCGCGTGGTCTGAGGCGGCAACACTGAACTTCGCGCCCTCCGCGACTATCCTACCGTGTAGCGCTGTTTTTCAGAAAATGGCAAACTCGACCGGTTCAGTTTCTCCGGAGGTGGTGTATGCGCGTTGTCAGTTGGAATATTCATTGGGGCTGTGGAAAGGATAGTCGTATCCGCATCCACGCGATCATCGACGTTCTGCGCAAACTTAATCCCGACATCATCTGCCTGCAAGAGGTGGCGTCCAACCATCCCGAGCTCGAAGGCAGCGCCAGCGCCAACCAGTTCAAGCAGCTCGCCGGCGCCTTTGGCGGCTACCACGCGGTCATCGAGCCGGTCAGTGAAATCTACAAGAACAACCTGCCCCGCCTGTTCGGCAACCTGCTGTTGTCGAAGTTTCGCATCAGCCAGGTGTTCCGCCATTTGCTGCCGTGGCCGCCCGATCCGGGCGGCGCCGCGGGCATGCCGCGCGGAATGATCGAAACCGTGATCGACGCGCCCTCGGGCAAGCTGCGCGTGCTCACCACGCATCTCGAATATTATTCGCAGGTGCAGCGCCTGGCGCAGATCCGCCACATCAAATACCTCCACTGGGAAGCCTGCGAGCGGGCCCGGGTCTTCCAGCCCGACCCCAGCCTGGAGCCGCCGTACCAGTTGGGATTCCGGCCGGGCTCGGCGATTTATTGCGGGGATTTCAATTTCTCGCCGGACTCCAGCGATTACCAGGAATTGATCATGCCCGAGGAAGGCATCGCGCTGCCGCTGGTGGACGCCTGGCGCGCCAAGCATCCCGACATCGCACGGGCGCCGACGGCCGGCATTCACGGCTTCAAATGGCCGGAGCGGCCCGATTGCTTCGATTATTTTTTCGTCACGGAAGACTTGCTGCCGCGCGTGTCCGAGGTGGAGGTGCAGTCGGAAACGGCGGCCTCGGATCATCAGCCGATCCTGCTCGATATCGTCTAGCGGAGCGGCCCGCCATCCTGCGAGCGAGCGCCGTCTTGCAAGCGCGCGCCGCCGGGCCGGAGGCGCGACCGCGCGATCGCGCACCCGGCCGCGCTTCAACGCATCAGGCCGCGACCTTGGCGTGACGGTGATACAGGAACTCGAGCACGCGGGTGCGGTACTCGAGGTACAGCGCGTCCTGCGCCAGCGCCACGCGGTCGCGCGGGCGCGCCAGCTTGACCGAGACGATCTCGCCGATGGTGGCGGCCGGCCCGTTGGTCATCATGACGATGCTGTCCGACAGCAGCACCGCCTCGTCGACGTCGTGGGTCACCATTACGACCGTCGAACCGGTGGCGGCGACGATGCGCAGCAACTCGTCCTGCAGGTGCGCGCGGGTCAGCGCGTCGAGCGCGCCGAAGGGTTCGTCCATCAGCAGCACTTTGGGCTCCATCGACAGTGCGCGGGCGATGCCGACGCGCTGCTTCATGCCGCCCGAAATCTCGTTGGGCCGCTTCGAGGCGGCGGCCGTCAAGCCCACCAGCGCCAGCGCGGCCGCGCTGCGTTCCTTCAACTGGGCCGAGCTTTCCTTGGCGCCATAAACCCGCTCGACGGCCAGGTGCACATTCTCCAGGCAAGTGAGCCACGGCAGCAGCGAGTGATTCTGGAACACCACCGCGCGCTCCGGCGAGGGGCCGGCGATTTCGCGCCCTGCGCACAGCAGCACGCCGTCGGTCGCCACGTTCAGGCCGGCCAGCAGGTTGAGCAGGGTCGACTTGCCGCAGCCGGAGTGGCCGATCAGGGTGATGAACTCGCCCTGCTCGATCGTCAGGTTGACGTCGGTGAGCGCGTGGAAGCTGCCCTTCCTGGTGTTAAAGCGCATCTCGGCTTTTTGCACTTCGATGAATTTCTTGCTCATGTCAGGCTCCCGATTCTTGGTACGTCACAGTTTTGGCCAGGGCCACCAGGGCCAGTTCCAGCGCCAGGCCGACCACGCCGATCACCACGATGGCGATGATGATGTGCGGCACGTTCAAGTTATTCCATTCGTCCCACACCCAGAAGCCGATGCCCACGCCGCCGGTCAGCATTTCAGCGGCGACGATCACCAGCCAGGCGGTGCCGATGGCCAGCCGCACGCCGGTCAGCATGTAGGGCAGCACCGAGGGCAGCAGGATCTTGGTGAAGATCTTCCATTCCGACAGGTTGAGCACGCGCGCCACGTTCATGTAGTCCTGCGGCACACGCTGCACGCCGACGGCGGTGTTGATGATCATCGGCCAGATCGAGCAGATGAAGATCGACCAGATCGCGGCCGGATCGGCGGCCTTGAAGACCATCAGGCCGATCGGCAGCCAGGCCAGCGGCGAGACCGGCTTGAGCAGGCTGATAATCGGGTTGAACATGCCGCCGACGAACTTCGAGCGGCCGATCAGGAAGCCGAGCGGAATGCCGACGGCCGCCGCCAGGCCGAAGCCGACCGCCACCCGCTTGAGCGAGGCGAAGATGTTCCAGCCGATGCCCTGGTCGTTCGGCCCCTTGCTGTAGAAGGGATCGGAAAACAGCGTCACCGCTTCGTGGAAGGTCACGGCCGGCGAGGGAAAGCTGCTGTTCTTGGTCGAGATGATCTCCCAGATCAAGACCATCAGCGCGAGGCCGAGGATAGGCGGCAGCACCGTCAGCAGGAAGGCGCTGGCGTTGAATTTGCCGGCGCCGAGCTTGTAGCCCTGGCTGGCCAGGCGCGCGCTGCGCACCCGCTTTTCCGGTTCAAGGACCGCTTCAACGGGGACGCTGACTAATTTGACCATGGTGGGCTCCAACACTGCACTCATAACAACCTCCGTCACTTAAGCTTTGATCTTGAAGGATTCGGCGTAGGCCTTCGGATTTTTGCCGTCCCAGACCACGCCGTCGACCAGCTTGGCGCTGCGCATGAGCGTCTTCGGCACGCTGACCTTGGCCATCGTCGCCGCGTCCTTGTAGATGGCGACCTGGTTGATGGCGGTGGCGGTGGCCAGATAGTCCGGTTCGCCCTTGAGCAAGCCCCAGCGCTTGTGCTGGGTCATGAACCACATGCCGTCGGACAGGTAGGGGAAGTTAACCCCGCCGTCGTCGAAGAACTTCATGTAGTTCGGGTCGTCCCAGGTCTTGCCCATGCCGTTCTGGTAGCGTCCGAGGATGCGCTGGTTGATCACATCGACCGACGTGTTGACATACGATTTGTCGGCGATCGTCTCGGCCATCTTGGTCTTGTTCGACAGCGAGGCGTCGATCCACTTGCTGGCGTCGAGAATCGCGGCGACCAGCGCGCGCGCGGTGTTCGGATTGGCCTTGACCCAGTCGCCGGTGGTGCCGAGGGTTTTCTCCGGATGGTCCTTCCAGATGTCCTGAGTGGTGGTGGCGGTAACGCCGACGCCGTCGACGATGGCGCGGTGGTTCCATGGCTCGCCCACGCAGAAGCCGTCCATATTGCCGACCCGCATATTGGCCACCATCTGCGGCGGCGGCACGGTGATCACCTTGGCGTCCTTGAACGGGTTGATGCCATGGGTGGCGAGCCAGTAGTACAGCCACATTGCGTGAGTGCCGGTCGGGAAGGTCTGCGCGAAGGTGTATTCGCGCTTGTCTGTCTGCATCAGCTTGGCCAGCGAAGGGCCGTCGACGCCGCCCTTGTCGGACACTTTCTTCGACAGCGTGATGGCCTGGCCGTTATGGTTCAAATTCATCAGCACCGCCATGTCCTTCTTGGGGCCGCCGATGCCGAGATGGACGCCGTAGATCAGGCCGTAGAGCACGTGGGCGGCGTCGAGCTCGCCGTTGACCAGCTTGTCGCGCACGCTGGCCCAGGACGATTCCTTGCTCGGGATAATCTTGATGCCGTACTTCTTGTCGAAGCCGAGGACCGAGGCCATCACCACCGAGGCGCAGTCGGTGAGGGGAATGAAGCCGACCTTCACTTCGGTCTTTTCAGGCTTGTCCGAGCCGGCGGCGAAGGCGCCTCCGCTGATCAGGCTAGTGGCGGCGACGGTGGCGCCGGTGACGCCGGCCTTGATCAGGTTGCGGCGATACAGGTCGGTTTTATTATTGTCGTTCATCATTTTCCTCTTTGGCATAGTGGGGACTATCGAAGGCCGGCGCCGCGTTGGGCGATGCTTGCCGTTACCAATGCTTGAGCAATTGGCGTGCCAGGTGGAAATGGGATGGAACGGGCTGGAAAGGGGACGTGAACGCGTGGATGAGCGCGTAGTGCGGGACGCCGTCGCGGGCGCGAGGCACCGCGATTGTGCGGCGCACCAAAGTAGCGCCGGCGGCGCGGCGAGGCTGCCGCGCCGGGGTGCGAACGGCCCTAGCCGAGGGCCAGGATCTGGCGCAGGGCTTGCTCGAAGACTTCGGGCGGCTGGCCGCCGGAGATCAGGTGGCGCTCGTTGATGATGATGGCAGGCACCGAATTGATGCCTTGTTCCTGATAAAACGCCTCTTCCTGGCGCACGTCGCCGGCGTAGCGCTCGGAAGCCAGTACGGCGGCCGCCTCGACCGCGTCGAGCCCGACCTCGGCCGCCACCCGCGTCAGCACGGCGTGCGAGGACGGGTCCTCGCCCTTGCTGAAGTAAGCCTCGAATAGCGCCAGCTTGAGCGCGCGCTGGCGCCCTTCCAGAGCGGCCCAGTGCAGCAGGCGGTGGGCGTCGAAGGTGTTGTAGATGCGCGAGCGGGCCCCTTGGACGAAGTCAAAGCCAAGCGCGGCGGCGCGTTCGCGCAGCATGGCCTGGGTTTGGGCGCGCTGGGCTTCGCCCGCGCCATATTTCTGCTGCAAGTGTTCGCCGATGTCCTGGCCCGCCGGTCCCATGGCCGGGTTCAACTCGAAGGGATGGAAGCGCAGGGTGGCATCGACCTCGCCGTCCAGCTTGCCCAGGGCTTGCTCGAGCGACTTGAGGCCGATCACGCACCAGGGGCAGGAAACGTCGGAGACGAAATCGATGGTAACGGGCTTGGACATGCTGGCTCCTGAAAAGATGACAAGCAGCGATGGTACCGCAAGCGGCGTCGGCACGCCGGCCGGGCGATCACGCCACACCTAGCCGCACTTTATTAGACAAATGACAACCGCGACGGCCTTACGTTAGCTTCCGGCCGGCATGCTTACGCGATGACAAGCCGGCAATGTCATTTCATTACGAAAATGAATCAATCGTCGCCGCGCCCCGCCGCGCGGCTGGCGATCACGACAGCAGTCCCCCCTGTTCGGCACACATTCCAAGGAGCTTCACAATGAACCAAGCGATCAATCTTTCCCTCGCGGCCCTCCTGACCCTTGGCGCCGTCGGCGCCGCCAATGCCGCCCCGGTCACCGTATCGGGCAATTACATCCAGATGGGCGTCAATAATGGCGGCGCCTTGATCGATCCTTCCACCTTCATCGGCATCAAGTACGATCCCACCAGTTCCGGCAATTTCTCCTCGCCGATCGACTACCTCACCCCCGGCACCCCGTACGCGTTCTATTCGATCGGCGTCAACGGCGCGATCGACACCGCAGAGGGCGGCATCGACAACAATCCCTTCGGCACCACCACCTTCGATGGCAGCGGCCTGGTCGGCAATCCCTTCACGATCACCAACAATGGCTACTACCAGGGTTTGAGTTTCAAGCAGGTGCTGTTCTTCGACAACACCTCGCAAAGCATCCACGCCAGCGTGGTCTTCACCAACCTCAGCGGCGCCGCCATCAATAACGTCGCCTACGGGGTGGGCATCGATCCGGACCAGGACATCGGCGCCGGCGGCGACTTCACTACCCAAAACACCATCAACGGCCAGGCCGACCACGCCAGCGTGACCGCCTTCGGCGCGGTGAGCGGCTACAGCATCACGCTGGCCAGCACCAGCGGCTGGATCGACACCGTCGCCTCGATCGACAAGGCCTGGGGCACCGACCCGTACTCGCTGTCGAGCATGTACAAGAACGACGGCAACGGCGACTTCACCATCAACCTCGGCTACAAGCTGGGCGATTTCGCGGTCGGCGAGCAAAAGTCGATCGGCTACGACTACACCATGTCGGCCATGATGGTGCCCGAGCCGGAAGTGTTCGCCATGATGCTGCTCGGCCTGGCCGTGCTGGGCGTGAAAGGCCGCAAGAGCCGCAGCGACACCTTCTGCTGATCTGAGTAAAAAGTAAACAGCAAGTAAAAAGCGCCGCCGGGAGCGATCCCGGCGGCGCTTTATTTTGTAGCGCGCTTGCTGGCGGCGCCGCTTCTTTAGGCGGCTTGCCTGTTGGCGGCGCCGCTACTTCTTCTTGCGCGCCGGCGTCGCCGGCGCCTTGTTGCCGATCCGGCTTTCCTTGCCGGCGATCAGATTGCCGATATTTTTGCTGTGACGATAGAACAGCAGCGCGCCCATCGCCACCACGGCGATCATTTTTTCATCGATGCCGAAGGCGGTGCCGTAATACAGCGGCGCCAGCGCGGCGGCCACCAGCGCCGCCAGCGACGAATAGCGCGTCACCATCGCCACCACCAGCCAGGTCGCCAGCACGGCCAGTCCCAGCCACACATTGATGCCGAGCAGCACGCCGAGCGCGGTCGCCACGCCCTTGCCGCCGACAAAGCGGAAGAACACCGGCCACAGATGGCCGAGGAACACCGCCAGCGCCACCAGCGCGATGCCGCCGTCGCCAACGCCGTATTGATCGCCGAAGTGCCGGGCCAGGAAGACCGCCAGCCAGCCCTTGGCGCCGTCGCCGATCAGGGTGGCGATCGCGGCGCCCTTGTTACCGCTGCGCAGCACGTTGGTCGCGCCCGGATTCTTCGAGCCGTAGGTGCGCGGATCGGACAGGCCGAACACGCGGCTCATGACCACGGCAAACGATATCGAGCCGATCAGGTAGGCGGCGATCACAAATAACAGGGTGTTCATCAGGTCTCTCTAATTCTTATGGAGAAGGCGGCCATCGCCGGCCGGGCTCGTGAATATACACCATCGCGCCCTTGCCGAACACTCAGTCTTCGAGGGCGCAATGGACCGCTTTGGCGCCGAGCACGGGCACCAGCAACCGCGGGTCGATGCCGACCAGGTAGCCGCGCCGCCCGCCGTTGATATAGATCACCGGCAGCGCCAGCACGCTCTCCTCGACATACACCGGCATCGCCTTCCTGGTGCCGAACGGCGAGGTGCCGCCGACCTGGTAGCCTGAATGGCGCTGCGCCACCTCCGGCTTGCACGGTTCGACCGACTTGCAGCCGATCGCGCGCGCCAGGTTCTTGGTCGACACCTTGCGGTCGCCGTGCATCAGCACGATCAGCGGCTTGGCCACCTCGTCCTGCATCACCAGCGTCTTGACGACCGCGTGTTCGTCGACCCCGAGTTCGCGTGCCGACACCGCTGTGCCGCCGTGTTCCTCGTAGGTATAGGGATGCTCGGTAAACACAATCTGCTGCTTGCGCAGGAACTGCGTCGCCTGAGTTTCGGAAATATGCTCTTTCTTTGCCATGCGTGATACGCTAACCATTCAACCGGGAGTTTCTTATTATGCAGCAAGAAATTCGCTTTGCCACCTTTAACCTGTTCAACCTGGCACCGGCCGGCCTGACGCTGTACGACAACCTCGCGCCCTACAGCGAGGCCGAGGTCGAGGCCAAGCTGGACTGGACGGCGCGCCAGATCGACCTGCTCGGCGCCGACGTGATCGGCTTCCAGGAAGTGTTTTCCCAGGCCCTGTTGAAAGAAGTGCTGGCGCGCAGCCGCCATTACCGCGACGCGATCCACGTCGGCTTCGATGCGGCGCCCGGCGCCGAACGCCTCACGCCGGGCGTGGCGCTGGTCTCGCGCCTGCCGCTGGCCGAGCCCGGCGTGGCGCACGCGCTGTTTCCCGATTGCGTGGACCTGCGCGACTGCGGCGCCGACATCGACCGCTTCGCCCGCCCGCTGGTGCACGCGGCGGTGGTGGTGTCGCCCGACTGCGTCATCGACGTAGTGGTGCTGCACCTGAAATCGAAGCGCCCCGACTACCGCAGCGGCGACACCCCGGACGACCCGCAACTATTCGCCCTGGCCTGCCTGCGCTCGCTGATCCGGCGTGGCGCCGAGGCGGTCGCCCTGCGCGTCCTGCTGAGCAAGCTGGCGCGCGACAAGCAGCGCCCGCGCGTGGTGCTGGGCGACTTCAACGACGTCGCCGATTCGGTCACCACCACCATCGTGCTCGGCACCGGCGCGGCGCTCGGCGACCGCCTGTTCGACAGCTACCAGTTGCAGCGGCGCCAGGACCATCTGCGCCACGTGGGTTTCTCCAGCCTGCACGACGGCCAGTACACGACCATCGACCACATCCTGGTGTCGGAGGAATTCAATCCCGCCCTGCCGAACGCGATCGGCGAAGTGGTCGACGTGGTCTACCTGAACGACCACCTGGTGCTGGGCCTGCCCGAAGCGTCCGACCACGGCCAGGTGCTCGCGCGGATCCGCCTGTACGATGAGGCGCGCGGCTTGATGGATGCTGGCTTGTAGCGAGTGAACCTGGCTGCGGTACCGGACCGGTGAACTCGCCAGCCGTGCTGGTGGCGCATGGCCGGTGAACTCGCCACCGCCGCCAGTGCGCGCGCGCCTCAAAGATGGCGGCTGCTCAAATCCGGCTTGCTGCTCGCCATGCCGGCGTAAAACCCCTGGTACTCGTCGCAGCCCTGCTGGCGCAGGTAGCGCAGCTGCTCGGCTGTTTCCACCCCTTCCGCCACCACCCGCAGGCGCAGGCTGCGGGCCACCGCGATAATGGCCGGAATGATGGCGGCATCGTCCGGGTCGCCGCTGATGTCGCCGATGAAGGAGCGGTCGATCTTCAGGCGCGACAGCGGCACCTTGCGCAGCGAACTGAGGCTCGAGTAACCGGTGCCGAAATCGTCGATCGTCAGCCGCACGCCGCGTGCGCGCAGCGCATCGATGGTGGCCAGCGTGGCCGGCTCGCCGTTCATGATCACCCGCTCGGTGATCTCCAGATCGAGAAACTGCGGCGCCAGGCCGGAACCGGCCAGCGCGTCGTCGATGCTGCGAAGCAGATTGCTGTGGATGAACTGCACGCTCGACAGGTTGACCGCCACCACCATCGGAAAGCCTTCGTCGCGCCAGGCCCGCGCCTGCGCGCAGGCTTCGCGCAGCACCCATTCGCCGATCGGCACGATCAGCCCGCACTCTTCGGCGACCGGCAGGAACTGGTCAGGCTGCAGCAAGCCGCGCTGCGGATGGCGCCAGCGGATCAGCGCTTCGACGCCGATCGTCTTGCCGGTCGCGATGTCGATCTCGGGCAGGTATTCGAGCAGGAACTCCTGGTTGGCCAGCGCCACGCGCAAGGTGTTTTCCATCTCGATGCGCTCGATGACATGCGCGTTCATCTCGGGACTGAAAAAGCGGAAGGCGTTGCGCCCGGCCTGCTTGGCGTGGTACATGGCGACGTCGGCGTGGCCGAGCAGGGTGTCGACGTCCTCGCCGTCGCCCGGATACATGCTGATGCCGATCGACACGCTCAGCGTCGCCTCGGCCGCGCCCACTTTCATCGGCTGGGCCACCGCGTGCATGACGGTGGCGGCCACGTGCGCGGCCTGGTCGATGCCGCCGATGCCGGCCAGCAGGATGACGAATTCGTCGCCGCCCTGCCGGCTGACGGTGTCGACCCCGCGCACGCAACGCGTCAGGCGGCTGGCGATTTCCTTGAGCACGACGTCGCCGGCCTGGTGGCCGTGGCTGTCGTTGATGGCCTTGAAGCGATCGAGGTCGATGAACATCAGCGCCAGCATGGTGTGCTGGCGGCGCGCCGTGGCCAGCGCCTGGTGCAGGCGGTCGAGAAACAGCACGCGGTTCGGCAGGTCGGTGAGGAAGTCGTGCTCGGCCAGGTGGCGGTGGTGGTCCTCGACCTGCTTGCGGTCGGTGATGTCCGACAGGATGGCCATGTAGTTGGAGATGGCGTTGGCGCCGTCGCGAATGGCGGTCAGCGCCACCCACACGGGATAGGTTTCGCCATTGCTGCGCACGCTCCAGATTTCGCCTTCCCAGTGGCCTTGCTCGTTCACGTAATTCCAGATCTGCTGATAAAACGCCGGCTCGTGGGTGTTGGAGTGCAGGCTCGGCACCTCGGCGCCGATGATCTCGAGCGCGCTGTAGCCGGTGATGTCGGTAAAGGCCGGATTGGCCGCCACCACCCGGTGGGCGCCATCGGTGATGAGGATGGCGTCGCGGCAATTTTCGAACACCTGGGCCGCCATGTAGACGGTACGCTCGGTCGCCTTGCGCGCGGAGATGTCGCGGATCACCGCGTACGATAAATGGACGTCGCTCAGCGCGATGGAGGTCAGCAGCACCTCGGCCCAGAAGGCAGCGCCCTGGCAGGTCTGGTAGCTCCATTCGTAGCGCCGGTTGCCCTGGCTGAAGGTCTGGTCGGACATGGCGGTGTTTTCAATGATGGACGAGGCGCCCGAGGGCTGGTACGGGGGCGAGAAGTCGGACAGCGACTTGCCCAGCATGGCGGCCTTGTCGGCGCACTTGAACAAGGCCAGCGCGGCCGGATTGGCGTCGATGATGCGTTCGCCCTCGATCAGCAGGATGGCGTCGGTGAAGCGCTCGAACAGGTGGCGGAAGTTGCCGCCGGCCTGGACCAGCGCGACCTCGTCGATCTTGCGGTCGGTGATGTCGACTTCCATGCACAGCAATTGCTGCGGCACGCCGTCGCGGTTGACCGGGAAGTGGCTCGAATAGACCCAGCGCCGCTGGCCGTCGAGCCGCTGGACGTGCCAGTCGTGCGGCGCGCTGGGCTGGCCGGTGTTCCAGGCGGTGGCCAGCACGTCCTCGAATTCCTTCTGTTGGCTCAGATGGGTGAACAGGCTGGTGAGCGGCTTGCCGACCGCCTCGAGCGCGCTCAGGCCGTAGAGCTGCTGGCACATATTGTTCCAGTAGCGCACCACGCCGTCGCGGTCGGCACTGTGCACGGCCACGTTCGGCGTCAGTTCAATCGCCGCGACAAAGCGGTACAGCACTTCAAGGGCTTCGCGCCCCTGCCCTGCCGGTTCTATCGGTTTTGCGTCGGCTTTCTCTTGATCCACAAAGCGTTCCTCGCATCGGCCACAGTCGTCAACCAATCCATTTTTGTCCAGGCGGCCAGCGCCTCGCTTGCGCACGCTCAAACGAGGCCGACGCCCTGAAAAACGGTACTGAATATATGCACTCGGTCGCCCATTTCAACCGTCCGTCGCGCAAAAACGCCAGCCTGTCGCAGACCGATGGCGGCCGCGCAGGGGTTTTTCTATAGTGCCAACATGCGCCTGGGGCTCCATCTTTCACGAAAAGACGGAGCACAAGCGCGCCCCGACTGTCCAACCATTACAGCGCTCACGCCAGGTCCCGCCACCATGAAACTAGAAACCGTGCCACTCGCGCCCGCTCCCACATCGACGCCCTCATCGGCGTCCGCTTCGGCGTCCGCTTCGGCGCCCTCTTCGGCTGCCGCTTCGGCTCCCACTTCGGCTCCCTCGTCGGCTGCCCCATCGGCCACGGCAAGCAGTGGCGCGCCCGCAGCGGCGTCGCCACGCCCCGCCCGCCGCCGCTGGCGCAAGCTCGGGCTCGGCCTGGCCATCGTCGCCGTCGCCGGCGCCGCCTTCGCGTGGCGCCAGGCCAGCCAGACGCCGCCGCCGGCGCCCGTCAAGGCCGCCGCCAAGGCCGAGGTGTACGAACTGGCCAGCGGCGACGTCGGCACCATCGAGGAGCGCGAACTGACACTCCAGCTGCCGCTGTCCGGCTCGCTCACCCCGCTGACCCAGGCGACCGTCAAGTCGAAGGCCTCGGGCGTGGTGATGAGCGCGCCGCTGCTCGAAGGCGCCAGCGTGACGGCCGGCCAGATCATCGCCCGGCTCGACAGTTCCGAGCAGCAAGCCCGCCTGGCCCAGCAGCAAGCCACCGTCGACGAGGCCGGCGCCCGGCTGGCGCTGGCGCAAAAGAACAAGGACAACAGCGCCGCCCTGCTGGCGCAGAAATTCATCGCGCAAAGCGCCTACGACACGGCGCAGAACAACGTCGATCTGGCCAGCGCCAGCCTGGCCGCCGCGCGCGCCCAGCGCGACATGGCGCGCATCGCGCTGGCCGATGGCACCATCCGCGCGCCGCTGTCGGGCGTGATCAGCAAGCGCCACGTGCAGGCCGGCGAGAAGCTGGCGCCCGACATGCCGGTCTACACCATCGTCAACCTGCGCGAGCTCACGCTCGAAGCGCAGGTGCCGGCGGCCGACATCACCCGCGTGAAAGTGGGCCAGGAAGTGCGCTTCCAGGTCGACGGCCACGGCCAGCGCGCGATTACCGGCAAGGTCGCGCGGATCAATCCCACCACCGAGGCCGGCTCGCGCGCGATGCTGGTGTATATCAGCGTCGACAACGCCGACGCCGCGCTGCGCGGCGGCATGTTCGCCAAGGGCGCGATCACCACCGAGAAGTCGCGCCCGCGCCCCCTGCTGCCGCTGGCCGCGCTGCGCAGCGAGCACCAACAGCAGGTGGTCTACGCGCTAGAGAACAACAAGGTGGTGGTGCGGCCGGTCAAGCTGGGCCTGCGCAACGAGGATGAAGCCATGGCCGAAGTCACCGAGGGTCTGGCCGCCGGCGCCCGCGTGCTGGTCGCCAAACTCGACGGCTTGAAGCCCGGCGCCGCCGTCAAGCTGATGGCGCCGGCCGTCGCTGCGAGCAAGGGCTGAGCCATGTGGATCACCAAGACCAGCATCGCCAACCCCGTCTTCGCCACCATGGTCATGATCGGCCTGATGGTGCTCGGCCTGTTCGCCTATCGCGGCCTGGGCCTGGAAAGCATGCCCAATGTCGAGCTGCCCTTCGCCTACGTCGAGGTGCAGTATCCGGGCGCCTCGCCCGAGCAGGTCGAGAACGACATCACGCGGCCGATTGAAGACGCGATCAACACCGTCAGCGGCATCAAGACCATCCGCAGCAATTCGTGGGAAGGCCGCAGCGGCATCGGTCTCGAGTTCCAGCTCAGCACCAACATGGACAAGACCATGCAGGAGCTGCGCGACAAGATCGCCCGCGTGCGCCCGGGCTTTCCGAAAGAGGCGAAGGAACCGTTCATCATCCGCGCCGAGGGCGACAACGCCCAGGCCATCGTTTCGCTCAGCCTGACCTCGCCGTCGCGCAGCCTGCGCGAACTGTCGACCCTGACCGAGCCGCTGATCAGCAAGCGCCTGCAGGGCGTGGCCGGGGTCGGGCAGGTGCGCATCCACGGCACCACCAACCGCCAGATCCTGGTCAGCCTGAAACCCGAGCAGATGCAGAGCCAGCGGATCGGCGTCGACGAAGTGCTGCGGGCGATCCAGAGCACCAACACGAATCTGCCGGCCGGCAATATCAGCTACGGCGCCAGCGAGCGCCTGGTGCGCATCGAAGGCAAGATGAAGAGCGCGCGCGAATTCAACAAAATCATCGTCGCGCGGCGCGCCAGCGGTCCGGTGTACCTCGACCAGGTGGCGCAGGTGATCGACGGCGAGCAGGAGCAGACCTCGATCTCGCGCAACAACGGCGTGTCGGCCATCTCGCTCGACGTGACCAAGGTGCAGGACGCCAACGTGGTCGAAGTGGGCACCGGCATCAAGCAGGCGGTCGAGGCGCTGCGCAAGACGCTGCCGTCGGACATTGCACTGCGCATCATGGACGACCAGTCCGAGCGGGTCCAGAGCCAGCTCGACAGCGTCAAGAAGACCATCCTCGAAGGCGCCCTGTTGACGATGCTGATCGTGTTCCTGTTCCTGCATTCCTGGCGCAGCACCATCATCACCGGCCTGACGCTGCCGATCTCGGTGATGGCCAGCTTCATCGCCATGAAGCTGTTCGGCTTCACCCTCAATTTCCTGACCCTGATGGCGCTGTCGCTGTGCATCGGCCTGTTGATCGACGACGCCATCGTGGTACGCGAAAACATCGTGCGCCACCTCGGCATGGGCAAGAACCACCTGAAGGCGGCGCACGACGGCACCAACGAGATCGGCCTGGCGGTGATGGCGACCACCTTCGCCATCGTCGCCGTGTTCGTGCCGATCGCCTTCATGCAGGGCATCATCGGGCGCTTCTTCCTGCAGTTCGGCATCACCGTCGCGGTGGCGGTGCTGGTGTCGCTGTTCGTTAGCTTCACGCTCGACCCGATGCTGTCCTCGCTGTGGCGCGATCCGGTCAAGGACCGCTTCAAGTACCTGCCGTGGCTGGGCCGCCTGATGCAGCGGATCGAGCGCGGCATCGAACGCGTGCATGTGTGGTACGGCGCGGTGCTCGACCTGGCGCTGCGCTGGAGGAAGAGCACGCTGGCGCTGGCGCTGGCCCTGTTTGTCGGCAGCCTGGCCCTGATGCCGATGATCGGCGGCGAAATGTTCCCGCAGACCGACGACGGCTACGTGCAGCTGCGCTTCAAGACGGCGGTCGGCTCCAGCCTGGAATACACCGACGGCAAGGTGCGCCAGATCGAAGCGGCGCTCAAGGACTTTCCCGAGATCGACAGCGTGATGAGCAACATCGGCACCGACGAAGGGCGCAACACGGCCGAAGTCAACCTCAAGCTGACCGATGTGCGCAAGACCCACCGCCGCTCGCAGAAGGAACTGGAAAAACTGGTGCGCGCGCGGCTGCAGGCGATCGCCGGCATCACCCTCTCGGTGGGCAACAAGCCGATCTTCATCGCCATCCTCGGCCAGGACGAGGCCAAGCTCGATGCCGTGGCCCACAAGCTGATGGACAAGATGCGCCCCATCAAGGGACTGGCCGACATGGAGTACAGCCAGGAAGGCGCCAATCCGGCCACCATCGTGAAAATCAACCAGGAACTGGCAAGCGATCTTGGCCTGTCGGTGCAGCAGATCGGCAGCGCGCTGCGGCCGTTTGTCGCCGGCGACCAGATCAGCCGCTGGCTGGCGCCGGACGGCCAGAACTACGACGTCAACGTGCAGTTGCCCAAGTCGGGCCGGCGCAAGGTGGCCGACCTGGCCGAGCTGTCGCTGGCGTCGAGCCAGAAGGATGCCGACGGCAATCCGCTGATGGTGCCGCTGCGCCAGGTGGTCGACTTCGTGCCGTCGACCAGCCCGCAGGTGCTCAAGCGCCAGGCGCTCGAACGGCGGGTGGCGATCTACGCGGCGGTCGAGGGGCGGCCCAACGGCGACGTCGACGCCGAGGTGCAAAAGGCCATGAAAAGCATCGTGCTGCCCGACGGCGTGCGCTTCGACGTCGGCGGCGAAGCCCAGCAGATGGCCGAGACCATGTCCGGCTTCCTGGCGGCGGTGGCGATCGCGATCATCTTCATCTACCTGGTGCTGGCGTCGCAGTTCGGCAGCTTCCTGCAACCGATCGCGATCATGGTGTCGTTGCCGCTGTCGATGATCGGCGTGCTGATCGCCCTCTTGGTGACGGGCAGCACGCTCAACATCTTCTCGGTGATCGGCATCGTCATGCTGATGGGGCTGGTGACCAAGAACGCCATCCTGCTGGTCGACTTCACCAACCACGCCCAGCGCGAGGGCAAGGAGCAGTTCGCGGCGATCCGCGAGGCGGGCCAGGTGCGGTTGCGGCCGATCCTGATGACCACGCTGGCGATGATATTCGGCATGCTGCCGATGGCGACCGGCCTGGGCGACGGCGTCGAATTGCAGGCGCCGATGGGACGCGCTGTGATCGGCGGGGTGATCACCTCGACCCTGCTGACGCTGGTGGTGGTGCCGGTGGCGTACAGCTATCTGGACCGGCTGGGCAAGCGCATCAGGCGCTGGCTGCGTGGCGGCGAGGCTGGCGTGGCGCACACCGGATCGCATGAGGAAGTTTCGGTGGCGCCGCTGGCCTGATGGCGTTGTGGGACGGTCGCTGGCAACCCGCGCCAGGTGGACGTCAGGAAAATTGACTGTCGGGCCGGGTTGGATTTCTGACTAGATTGACCGTCTGGCCAGATTGACTGTATGGCCATAGTAAACGAGTGGTCAGATCGGGTATGAGCCCGATTGACTGCCGGGCCGGATCAAGCGCCGGCCCGGACCGGGCGTCCGGCCCGACGGGGCATCAAGTCTGGTCCGGCGTTTCCGGGGCGGCCTCGGCGGCCTCGTCGGCGTCATCCGGCTGCTCGCCGCCTTCGCCTGGACTGTTCTTGAGCTCGAGCTTGCGCTTGGCTTTTTCGTCCGCTTTCTTCTTCTTTTCTAATTCCCGCTGTCGCTTCTCGTACTGGAAATTAGTCTTAGCCATGAATCACCTCTTGAAGTTGTCGACAAAGAAAAAGGAATGCCGTGCCCACATTATGCGACATTTATGCAGCGCGCATTTGAATTAACCACGTGGATGGTGCTCGGCGTGCAATTGCTTGAGGCGCTCGCGCGCCACGTGGGTGTAGATCTGGGTGGTCGAGATATCGGAATGGCCGAGTAACAACTGTACCACGCGCAAGTCGGCGCCATGGTTCAGCAGGTGGGTGGCAAAGGCGTGGCGCAAGGTGTGCGGCGAGAGCGGTCCGTCGATGCCGGCCTTGGCGGCGTGTTTCTTGATCAGGAACCAGAACATCTGGCGCGTCATCGGGCCGCCGCGCGCGGTGACGAACAGGGCGTCGTCGAGCTGACCGTTCAATATCTCGGCGCGGGCCCCGGCCAGGTAGCGTTGCAGCCACTGGCGCGCGACCTGCCCGAACGGCACCAGGCGCGTCTTGCTGCCCTTGCCGGTGATGCGCAGCACGCCGTCGTTGAGGCTCACTTCGAGCAGCTTCAAGGTCACCAGCTCGGACACCCGCAGGCCGCTCGCGTACATCAGTTCGAGCATGGTGCGCTCGCACAGGCCGAGCGCGGTGGCGACGTCCGGCGCGGCCAGCAGCGCTTCGACCTGGGCTTCGGTGAGCGTGCTCACCATGCGCGTGGGCTGGCGCGCCGAGGCGATGTCGAGGCAGGGGTCGGTGGCGATCTGCCGCTGGCGCAGCGCCAGCTGGTAAAAGCGCTTGAGCACCGACAGGCGCCGATTGGCCGAGCTCGGCTTGGTCTCGGCATGCTTGGCGGCGAAATAGGCGCTCAGGTGGCGCCCTTCGACCGCCAGCAGGTCGGCGCATTCGGGCTGGGCGACGTCGAGCCAGCGGGCGAACAGGCGCATGTCGCGCCGGTAGGCGTCGATCGAATTGCGCGCCAGCCCTTGTTCGAGCCACAGGCTGTCGCAGAAGGTGTCGATGAGCAGCAGGTTGGCGGGCGACGGATCGGGCCCGGGGGCCGAGCCGGCCGTCATGCCCAGATCGCCTGTTGCTGCCAAGGCGCGCCGGTGACGCCTTCATGCTTGAGCAGCCAGCGCTTGACGCTCAGGTGGAAACCGTTCTCGTCGTCGTGGTTGGAAAACCCGCCCAGCCCGCCGGCGGCGGTGACCCGGTGGCAAGGGATCACCAGCGGGAACCAGTTGGCGCCGCAGGCCTGGCCGACCGCGCGCGGCGCCGAGCCGATGTGCTTGGCGACCTGGCCGTAAGTACGCACGGTGCCGCGCGGGATGGCTGAAATCGCCGACCAGACCTTGTGCTGGTAGGCGCTGCCAAGCTCGGCGAGCGGGAGCGTAAACACGAAATCGGCATCGGCGAGGTAGCGCGCGACCTGTTCCGCGGCCAGCGCGGCGACCGCGTCGGTGGCGTCCTTCTCGGCGAAATGGGGCGGCAGGTAGACCAGTTCGCGCACGCGCGCCAGTTCGGTGCGGATGCCGATGGCGCCGAAGGGGGCGCCGACGATGGCGCTAAAGAGCTCGCTGCCTTGCTGTGGTTTCATGCCGCCAGTTTAACCGATTGCGGGCGCCGGAATAAGGGACACGGCGACTCGGGGCGCCGGTAACCGTGGCCAGCGGGCGGGCGGCGGAATAAGGAACACGGCGGCCTAGGGCGCCGGCAACGGTGGCAAGCAGACGGCCAGCGAGCGGACGGCCGGGCGGTGGCGAATGCGGCATGCATGGATTACAGGCGATCGGCATAGGGGGCGTCCCAAACGGGCCGCTCCCCTGCCACACTACCCGGCATGCGGGTCCGCACCGGGCGGTTCGAGTAGTTGAGGTTAAGACAGACGGGGTACGCCAAGCCGATCGAAGTGCGCAATGGTTAGTATACTGTTAAGCAACTTCGGAGGGTGTAAATAATTTTGTGTAAACGGTCATTTGGCAGGACACTGCCGCCATCAAGGAGAAACGTAACTATTCAGCCTGAGTGAACAGGTCAATCAACAGTTGTAAACAATTGGCAATTACCGCATCATGTCGTCATGCCGCCGAAACCCCCCCGTCTCAATCTCACGCAACTGTCCCACGAGGAC
>JBDSTZ010000307.1:0-6680 GCA_039927975.1 Massilia sp.
AAGATCATCGCGCTGCCGCGCGGCGCCACCGCGCTCGACTTCGCCTACACCATCCACACCGGCATTGGCGACCACACGGTGGGCGTCAAGATCAATCACGAGCCGGCGCCGCTGCGCACTGAACTTCGCAACGGCGACATCGTTGAAATCGTCACCGATCCGCTGTCGCGCCCGAGCCCGACCTGGCTGTCGTTCGTCCGCACCGGCAAGGCGCGCTCGGCGATCCGCCACCACCTGCGCACCATCAACCTGAACGAGTCGGTCGAGCTGGGCCAGGAATTGCTGGCGCAGGCGCTGCGCAATCTGAACATCAAGCCCGACCTGCCGGCGCCGACCGTCGAGAAGCTGCTCAACGAATCGTCGGCCAAGTCGATGGACGAGCTGTACGCCGACATCGGCATCGGCAAGCGCATGGCCGCGCTGGTGGCGCGCCACATCTTCGGCCTGGTCGACGACGACGATGGCGTGCTGCCGTCCGAGCACCACCTGGTGCCGTCCGACCTCGACCCCGTCACCATCTACGGCAGCGAAGGCGTGGCGGTGCAGATGGCGCCGTGCTGTCTGCCGATTCCCGGCGACCAGGTGATCGGCCAGCTGCGCCGCGACCAGGGACTGGTGGTGCACACGGTCGACTGTTCGGCCGCCAAGCGGCTGCGCGGCAAGGAGCCGGACCGCTGGATCGCGGTGCGCTGGGGCACCGACCTCAATCGCCGTTTCGATTGCCGCATCCGGCTCTTGATCACGAATGAAAAAGGCATCCTGGCGCGGGTGGCCGCCGAGATCGGCGAGTCCGACGCCAACATCACCTACGTCGGCATGGACGAGAACGACGAACACGTCATGACCCAGCTGCGCTTCACCATCCAGGTCGAGGACCGGGTCCACCTGGCCCACCTGATCCGCAATCTGCGGCGCGTGGCCGGCGTCACGCGGGTCGAACGCGAACGGGCTTGAAGCGCGGCGCTTGCGGGCGCCGCCCCTGACTTATTCGGCCTGCACCTGCAGCGCCTTGCACAACAACGAGTCTGCATTGGCCGATCCGCACACCGCGTTTCTGACCTCTTGCCGATTGTTGTCGGTGCACAGTTTTTCATTCTTCGCGCCGGTGCCCGCGAGTTTGTCCATTTGCCGCAGCGCCCGCATCGCCATGCCCGGCGTGAAATCGAATCTTGCCCGCCCGTCGTCGGCCCCATGCGCGAGCACCACCCGCGCCGCCATGTGACAAGCCAGCAAGCCGATGTCGTGTTCGCTGACCGCCGCCGACACCGATTGACGCTGGCCGGGGTTGGCCGCCGCTTCCCGTATGCGAAAATCGAAATCGTAATCGGAGCGCCCGAAGCGTTCGCTGTTGACGGCGGTCGACACGCTGCGCAGCACGCCGAGCGCTTCGGTGCGCTGCGAGACCCGGTAGATCAGCGGATCCGGATTCATGAGCGTCGCACGCTGTTCGTGGACCCAGGTCCAACCGGTCACCGGCGTTGCATTGAACGCGAACGCGGCCGTTATGCCCTTGGACCAGTAGGCCGCCAGCTGCGCCAGGCCGCCGCCGAGCGAATGCCCGGCCGCATAGATCTCGATATTGGCCGGCCGGTCACGGCGCAGCTCGGCGATGACCCCGTCCAAGCGTTCCGCTGCCGCCACGTATTGTTTGGGGCGAAACCCGAACGCGCCCCCCAGATTGCTCCCCCAGTCGGCCGTTCGCTCGGCCTGATAATTCTCCGTGCCGCGAAAGACAATCACGGCCTTGGTGAACTGCTCGCCCCCTGGCGGCGTGCCGGCAGGATAGTAGACGTAGGTCTCGAAGTACAAGCCGTCCTTGGCATAGCAACCCTTCGCACCGCCCGCCCACACTTGCCACCGGCCGTTGGTGCTGGCCTTGTCATACAGGCTGGTCAGCGGGTGCTTGATGGTAGGGGTGAGGCAGGTCGCCGGCGAATTGCGTTCGCCGAGGTCTTGATAGCGGTGATACACCATTTTCGAAAACAAGGCCATCATCGCGAACTGGTCGATGTACGCGTAGGCGTCGCCTGACAGCGGCGGCGGCGCGTCATCGCCGTCGCGCGGATGATCGTTACCGCGCTGATTGCCCACCCGCGTTGGCGACTGCTTCACGACCAGATCAAAACAGTCGGGCGCAAGTCCGGGCCGGTTCTGACTCATCGAGGTCGCCGCGCCGTTGCGGCAGTCGGAGTAGGCGGCGACCGCCTGGTCGGCCAGTTCGCGATGGGAGATTTTCGCTTCGCTGTGGACCTGGTAGACGCCGCAGCCAAACAGCACTCCGCCAGACAAGGCGCCGACAAGCGCGACAAGCACGGCACTACGCATGAATTTCAGCATCCCCCGCCCCGCTTGAAAATGACAATATGAAATTAACTATAAGTTAATTATTGCCAATAAACAAATGCTTTTTTTGTGTGGGAAATAACAACAACGCGGTGGTCGACCGGCTCAGGCCGCCGGCCGGTACACCTGCGCCAGCGCGCCGCCGGCGAACGGCGTCACGCCCACCAGGCGCAGCTTGCGCGGCGCGTCGAGGGCGGAAAACAGCGGCAGGCCGGCGCCCAGCGTGACCGGGTGCACCAGCAGGCGGTATTCATCGATCAGCCCCAGTTGCGCCAGCGAGCGCGCGAAGCCGGCGCCGCCGTGGGCCAGCAGGTCGCGCCCCGGCAGCTGTTTAAGCCGCGCGATTTCGCCGGCCAGGTCGCCATCGACGATCAAGCTGTCGTCCCAACCCGCCTCGCGCAGGCTGCGCGAAAACACGAACTTGGGGATCGCGTTCATCGGCGCGGCGAACGCCTCGGTCGACCCCGGCCAGTGCGCGGCCATGGCGCGATAGGTATGGCTGCCCATCAGGTGCACGCCAGCGTCCCACAAGGTGTCGAGCAGCCAGTCGGAGGCGCCCGCGTCGAGCGAATCGGCGATCCAGTCGGTTTCGCCGTTCGGCCCGCCGACGAAACCGTCGACGCTGACCGACATCTTGAGGATCAGTTTGCGCATGCCAGGCCGCGATTACTGTTGCTGCGCCGCGAGAACCGCGCGCTGACGCTCTTCCTGCTCGCGCAGTTCAGGCGTGAACTCGGCGCCGAAATCGTCGGCTTCGAAGACCTGGCGGATTTCGATCTCGGCTTCGCCGGACATCATCGGCATCGGCACCCGCTTGACCCAGTCGATCGCTTCCTGCTTCGAGGCGACCTGCCAGATCCAGAAACCGGCAATCAGCTCCTTGGTTTCAGCGAACGGGCCGTCGATCACGGTCGCCTTGCCGTTGGCGAAGCGCACCCGCGCGCCCTTTGAGCTCGGATGCAAGCCTTCGCCGGCCTTCATCACGCCGGCCTTGATCAGTTCTTCGTTGAATTTGCCCATGTCGGCCAGCAATTGCTCGCTCGGCATGACGCCCGCTTCGGTATCCTTGTCGGCCTTAATCAAAATTGCAAAACGCATATTGTTCTCCTGTTGGTCAATCAAAATAGTCGTCGGGGACAGTCGGTGCCCGCCCATGCCTCCATGACGAACGGCCCATGGGCAGATCGACATCAGCGAACGATTTTATTTTAATTAGCCAGAATTACAATACTGACGGCGAAGACGCGTGCGTCGCGGCCGGCCGCAGCGCCAGGATGCGGTCAAAGGCGTCGCCCGCGCCCGCGCAGGCTTGGGCGATGTCGGAGGGGTTGTCGAGCTGGGCCCTCAAGGCGACGGTGAGGGCGCGCCAGCGCTCACCGGGACCGCCCTCGCGTCCGCGCAGATAGCGCAGCGGATGCGGCGCCAGCCTGTCGGCCAGCCGCTGGTAGAGCACCGCGCCGCCCAGCTGCGCGCCTTCGACCACATAACAAACGCCCCAGCGATAGGCGGCGCTGGCGCGGACCGGCCACGGGGTGGTAAGGACCGCGCCGTTGTCGCCGGCGCTGCGGTACGGCGCCATCGCCGGCTCGGCCAGGTCGGCCTCGATGAGCGCCAGCCGGGCCAGCGGCGGCGGCGCGTCGGGCCCTTGCGGACCATCGTCGAAACCGGCCAGCCAGCGCTCGATCGGCGCCAACCAGGCGCGCAGCATCAGCAGGTGGTCACGGTAGTCGGCCAGCGAGGCATCGGCGGCGCCGATCGCCAAGCCACTGTCGAGCAGCGCGTGCTGGCGTGCGGTGGCCGCGCGCAGCGCGAGCAAAGGGTCGTTCACCGCCACAGAACTCATGCCGGCGCGGGATAGCTGACGTGGAGTATTTCCAGCGTTTCCGGGCCGAGCGGGGTCTGCAAGGTCACTTCGTCGCCTTCGCGCGCCTTGGTCATGGCGCGCGCCACCGGCGAGACCCAGCTGATCTTGCCCTTGAGCGGATCGAATTCGTCGATGCCGACGATGGTCACGGTGTGCTCCTCGCCAGCGCCGTTGAGGTAGCTGACGGTGGCGCCGAAAAAGACCTGGTCGTTGCCGTGATGGACGCTCGGATCGGTCACCGCCGCCGAGTCCATGCGCTTGGTGAGAAAGCGGATGCGGCGGTCGATCTCGCGCAGGCGCCGCTTGCCGTAGATGTAGTCGCCATTCTCGGAGCGGTCGCCGTTGGAGGCGGCCCAGTGCACGATGCGCACCACCTCCGGCCGCGCCACGTCGATCAGTTCGAGCAGCTCGTCCTTGATGGCCTGGTAGCCGGCCGGCGTGATGTAGTTCTTCGAGCCTGCCGGAATGGCTTGCGCCAGCGCCAGCGCGTCCTCGTCCTCGTCGCCGTCCTGCTCTTTGACAAATGCTTTGTTCATACGCCGTATTGTAGCGGAGCGCGGACGCCTCGCCGCACGCCTTGCGCGCGCGGCGTTTTGCCGTATCATGGCCACAATGACACGACAGAACAAATGGCGCCACCGCCTGCTCGCCCCGCTGGTCTACCTGGCCGCGGTGCTGCTGTTGCTGGAAGACTGGTTCTGGGACCTGGGCGCGAAGCTGGTCAACCTGATCGCCAGCTGGCCGCCGCTGCGCGTGCTCGAGACGCGCATCAAGGCGCTCAAGCCCTACCCCGCCCTGTGCGCCTTCGTGCTGCCCGGCCTGCTGCTGTTTCCGGTCAAGGTACTGGCCGTGCTGGCGATCGCCAGCGGCCATCCGATCTCGGGCGTGACGGTCATCGTGGCCGCCAAGATCGGCGGCGCGGCGCTGGTGGCGCGGCTCTACACCCTGACCAAGCCGGCCCTGCTGAGCCTGGCCTGGTTCGCGCGCTGGCACGACGCCTTCATGCGCATCAAGGACCGCTGGATCGGCCGCCTCAAGGCCACCGACGCCTACCGCCGCGCCAGCATGATGTCGGCCCTGATGCGCTCGGCCGTGCGCGCGCTCGTGCGGCGCCTGCGGCCGGCGTCGCGCGGCCGCCACGCCAGCCGCCCCGCCCGCACCTTTCGCCGCCTGCTCGCCATGTGGCGCGCGCGTCATCGCCATTGACCATGACGACCCGCACCGATCCTCTCACGCATCAGCCATCTGATCAGCGCGCCGACGCCGCGCTCGCCGAGCTCGAACGTTTTCGCGCGCGCTTTGACGCCATTGTCGGCAACATGCCCGGCCTGGTCTACCAGTTCACCTTGGGCGCCGACGGCGCCGTCGCCTTTCCCTACCTGAGCGAAGGCTGCGCCGCCCTGCTGGGCATGGCGGGCGCCGAGCTGCAGGCCGCCCCCGAACGCTTCCTGCAACTGATTCTGCCCGAGGACCGGCGCGCCTACAACGAGGCGATGCGCACCTCGATGCGCCACATGAGCAGCTGGAACTGGGAAGGCCGGATCTGGATCGAGGCGTGGAACGACGTCAAGTGGATCAACCTGCGCGCCAGCCCGCGCCCGCTGGAAGACCTATCCGGCAGCGTGATGTGGGAAGGCATCATGACCAACATCACCGAGAGCAAGCGCGAGCAGCTCGAGGTGACGCGCTCGCGCGCCCGCCTGGCCGAACTCACGGCGCACAGCGATGCCGTCAAGGAGCAGGAGCGCACCCGCATCGCGCGCGAGATCCACGACGAGCTGGGCGGCAACCTGACGGCCATCAAGATGGCGCTGGCGATGCTGTCGAAGCGTCTGCCGGCCGACCAGCCGCAACTGGCCGACAAGGCAGAATATGTCGACGCTCTGGTCGACCGCACGATCGACGCGGTGCACCGCATCTCGCTCGATCTGCGGCCGTCGATGCTCGACTTCGGCATCGTCGCCGCGCTCGAATGGCAGCTCAAGGAATTCGAGAAGCAGAACGGCATCGCCTGTTCCTTCAGCGCCAACGAGAAGGAGATCGCCCTCTCGCAAGCGCACGCCACCGCGCTGTTCCGTATTTTCCAGGAGGCGCTGACGAATATCGCCAAGCACGCCGGCGCGCAGCGCGTCGAGGTTTCGCTGCAGCGGCTGCGCCACCAGATCGTGCTCAAGATCAGCGACGACGGCAAGGGCATCGCGCCGGCCGACCGCGCCAAGCCGCAATCGTTCGGCCTGCGCGGCATGCAGGAGCGCGCCGAGGCGCTCGGCGGCGCCATGACGCTCGCTCCCACGCCGGGCGGCGGCACCACGGTGAGCATCAAAATTATGCTCGCGCCGTCGACGGAGCCGCTACACTACGACGATGCGGCGCCCGGCAGTGCAGCGTCGGGCGCCGCTTCCGATGACCAGTAACAAGTTGCAAAGTACATGAGCGAAAAAGCCACCATCCGCGTCTTCATTGCCGACGACCA
>JBDSTZ010000308.1:0-3796 GCA_039927975.1 Massilia sp.
CATGCGCGCCTGGCCACCGACGACAGTGTCGGACGCGCCGTGGCGCTGCTGCTTGGCTGCGGCGGCCGCGTGGTCGTCTCGGGCATGGGCAAATCGGGCCACATCGCGCGCAAGATCGCCGCCACCCTGGCCTCGACCGGCACGCCGGCCATGTTCGTCCACCCGGCCGAAGCGGCCCACGGCGACCTCGGCATGGTCACCCCGCAGGACGCCTTTATCGCCATTTCCAATTCGGGCGAGACGGCCGAGCTGATGTCGATCCTGCCGATCGTCAAAAGGATGGGCGCGCCGCTGATCGCCATGACCGGCAAGCCGCAATCGAGCCTGGCGCTGCTGGCCGACGTCCATCTCGACGTCTCGGTGGCCAAGGAGGCCTGCCCGCTGAACCTGGCGCCGACCGCCAGCACCACCGTCACGTTGGCGCTGGGCGACGCCCTGGCCGTCGCGCTGCTCGACGCGCGCGGCTTCAAGGAAGAAGACTTCGCCCGCTCGCATCCGGGCGGCGCGCTCGGCCGGCGCCTCTTGACCCACGTGCGCGACGTCATGCGCAGCGGCGAGCAGGTGCCGCGCGTGACGGCCGACGTGCCGCTGGCCGCCGCGCTGCTTGAAATCACCCAGAAGGGCATGGGCATGACCGCCATCGTCGACGCCGACGGCCGTCCGGTCGGCGTGTTCACCGACGGCGACCTGCGCCGCCTGATCGAGCGGGTCCAGGATTTCACGAGCATCGTCATCCGCGACGTCATGCACGCCAACCCGCGCCGGGTCCACCCCGAGCAGCTGGCAGTCGACGCCGTCGCCATCATGGAAGAATTCCGCATCAACCAGATGCTGGTGGTCGACGCCGACGACCGGCTGGTCGGCGCCCTGCACATCCACGACCTGACCCGCGCCAAGGTGATCTGATGAACGAACCAGTACAACAAGGGGCCATGCCGCAGCTCGACCACATGCGCCGCGCCGCCCAGGTCAAGGTCATGATCTTCGACGTCGACGGCGTGCTCACCGACGGCAGCCTGACCTACGCCGCCGACGGCGAGGCGACCAAGACCTTCAATGTGCTCGACGGCCTGGGCATCGAACTGCTGCAAAAGACCGGGGTCGCCACCGCCATCATCAGCGCGCGCAATTCGCCGATCGTGGTGCGGCGCGCGGCCGACCTCAAGATCGCCCACGTCTATCAGGGCATCCACGACAAGCGCATCGCGTTCGCCAAGCTGCTGGAGGCGACCGGCGTCAGCGCCGAGCAGTGCGGCTACATCGGCGACGACGTGATCGACCTGCCGCTGCTGCGCAAGGTCGGTTTCGCCGTCACCGTGCCGAGCGGGCATCCGGAAGTGCAGCACCGCGCCCACTACGTCACACGCGCGGCCGGCGGGCGCGGCGCGGTGCGCGAGGTGTGCGACCTGGTCATGCGCGCGCAAGGCACCTATGAGACGGCGCTGGCGCCGTATTTCGCCTGATGAAGGGGCCGCGCCATGCATAAACGCGTCGCGCACCGCTGGCGCCTGACGGCCGTGATGACGGTCGGGGTGCTGTTTTCAGTCGGCAGCTTCTACCTGGTGCAGCTGGCCGGGCGCGACGACGTCGCCCTGCCGCCCGACGCGCTCAAGACCGAGCCCGATTACATCGTCGAAAAATTCAGTTTTGTGCGGATGGATCCGAACGGGCGGCCGCGCTATATCATTGCCGGCGACAAGCTGACCCACCGCCCGATCGACGATATCGCCGAGGTCGAGCAGCCGGTGGTCAACAGCCTGACGGCCGAGCGCGCGCGGATGACGATGCGCGCGCGCCGCGCGCGCATCGACCAGACCAACAGTGTGATCGACCTCAAGGGCGCCGTCGCGATCGACCGCCTGCCGTCGGCGCTCGGCAAGCCGATGACCCTGCGCACCGAGGCGCTGACCCTGTACACCGACGAGGACCGGATGGAGACCGAGCAGCCCTTCAAGCTGGTGATCGGCACCCAGACCGTGACCGGGGTCGGCATGCAGGCCAATAACGCGACCGGCCGCTTCAAGGTCAAGAACAATATGCAGCTCGATCTGGCGCCCCGCGGACGCTAGGCCGGCCTGATTTATCAATGGAGTGGAAGATGAAAAAAATCGTGGTGGGGCTGCTGTCGCTTGGCTCGCTGCTGTGCATGCCCGGCGCCGCGCTGGCCGAACGCGCCGACGCGCTGCAGCCGATCAAGGTGCTGGCCGAATCGGGCGAGGCCGGCGATATCGACCAGAGCGGTGTCGCCGAAGGCAATGTCGTGCTCACGCGCGGCACCCTGATCATCAAGTCCGGCAAGATGAAGCTCGACCAGGACAAGGACGGCTACTACACGGTGGTGCTGACCGCCGCCCCCGGCGCCCTGGTGACGTTCCGCCAGAAGCGCGATGGCAACGACCTGTGGGCCGAGGGCGAGGCCGAGCGCATCGTCTACACCGACCGCGACGACATCATGAAGCTGACCGGCCGCGCCAAGGTCACCAGCCTCGATGGCGCCAAGATCGACAACCAGATCAAGGGCCAGTTCGTGTCCTACGACAGCCGCAAGGGCGCGATCAAGGCGATCAATGCGAGCGAGGGGCCGGCCAAGAGCAATGGCCAGCTGATCGAAATGATCTTCGACCGCAGCAAGCGGACGGCGCCTGCCGCCACCCCCGCGCCGGCGGCCAAGCCATGATGGAAGAGAAAAGCTGCGGCAGCACGCTGATCGTGCGCGGCCTGCAAAAGAGCTACGGCAAGCGGCTGGTGGTGCGCGACGTCTCGCTGCAGGTCGAGTGCGGCGAAGTGGTCGGCCTGCTCGGCCCCAACGGCGCCGGCAAGACCACCTCGTTCTACATGATCGTCGGGCTGGTGCCGTCCGACGCCGGCTCGATCGACATCAGCGGGGTCGACATTTCGAGCTTGCCGATCCACCGGCGCGCCACGCTCGGCCTGTCCTACCTGCCGCAGGAAGCGTCGGTGTTTCGCAAGCTGACGGTCGAGGACAACATCCGCGCCGTGCTGGAACTGCAGAAGGTGAACGGCAAGCCGCTCACCAAGGCGCAGATCAGCGAGCGCCTCGACACCCTGCTGGCCGACCTGCAAATCGAGAAGCTGCGCGAGAACCAGGCGATGTCGCTGTCGGGCGGCGAGCGGCGCCGGGTCGAGATCGCCCGCGCGCTGGCCACCAATCCGCGCTTCGTGCTGCTCGACGAACCGTTCGCCGGGGTCGACCCGATCGCGGTGATCGAGATCCAGCGCATCGTGCGCTTCCTCAAGGAGCGCGGCATCGGCGTGCTGATCACCGACCACAATGTGCGCGAGACGCTCGGCATTTGCGATCGCGCCTACATCATCAACCAGGGCGCGGTGCTGGCCTCGGGCCGGCCCGACGACATCATCGCCGACGAGTCGGTGCGCCGGGTCTACCTTGGTGAACACTTCCGGATGTGAAGAATAAGCGCCAATGAAACAGTCATTACAACTTCGCACCTCGCAGCACCTGGCGCTCACGCCGCAGCTGCAGCAGTCGATCCGCCTGCTGCAGCTGTCCACGCTCGAACTGCACCAGGAGCTCGAACAGCTGCTCACCGATAATCCGCTGCTCGAACGGCTCGACGATCCGCTTGACCATTCGGTGCGCCTGCTGGCCGACGGCGCCATCGGCAGCAGCGCCGCGCCGGCCGAAGCGCCGCCCGAGCCTGGCGCGCAGGATGCGCCGGCGCCGGCCGAAGCCGAAACGTTCGACGCGCCCGAAGGCGACAGCGCCAGCAGCAACAACGACAACGACGGCGAATGGGGCGACCTTGGCCGCGCC
>JBDSTZ010000309.1:0-11560 GCA_039927975.1 Massilia sp.
CCCATGCGCAGACGGGCGCGCTGGCGCACCCGATGGTTGGAGGCGGCGATCAGGTCGAGCTCGTGCGCGTTCAAGGACCAGCTACCGGTTTGCAGCAGGTCGCGCGCCTCGTCGAGCATTTTGCCGGGCGGGAGCAGCAAGTCGGCCGGCCGGCTTTCGTCGGACCAGCGCGCCGCCTGCTGCGCCAGGCGGCCGCGCGCGCCGAGCGCGTTGCGGTGCGCGGTGATCCACTCGGTCATGCGCGGCCAGCGCCGCAGGATGGCGTCGTGGGCGATGCCGAACACCGGCGTGCCGGCCAACAGGTCGCTGACGAACAGGCGCGATTCGACCAGCGCGGCGACCGCCTGGCGCGCGGCGTCGTCGCGCAGGGCGGACCAGGGCGCGCGCTGGCTGCTGACGTTGGCGCCGTCGCCCGAGACGATGATCACCAGCGACATGATGTGCGCCAGCGCGGCGCGCTGCGCCTCGTCCAGGCCCAGTACGACTGCCTCGGCGCGCTGGCCGATCGAGCCCTCCAGCTCGCCCATCTGCTGGAAGGCGTCGAAACCGAGCACGCCGTCGGCGGTGCGCAGGCGGTACAGCTCCTGCAGGCAGTACTGCAGCAGGGGCAATGCGTCGGGCCGGCCTGCGGCGCTGGCGCACAGGATGTCGTCGAGGCCGGCGCCGCTGACCGGGTCGGTGCCGAAGCTCAGGCCGGCCGCCGCCGCCGGGCGCCGGATCATTTGCGCGATGTCGCCAAAGCCGGGCGGGTCGAGGTCGACCAGTCCGCCATGGCGGCGGCCCTCGGTGAGCAGGTGGTACTCGGCGATGCTGGGATAAAAATCGTTGCGGCAGGCGAGCACGAGGAACACGACGTCGCTGCGCGCCAGCAGTTCGAGCATGCGCAGGAAAGCGATGCGCTCGGATTCGCCGATCCGGGCGGTGTTGAACAGGGCTTCGAAGCGGTCGATGAAGATCCCGAAGCGCAGGCCGGCGCGCTCGCGCGCGTACGGCGCCAGCGCCTTGCCGAGCGTGGCGATGACAGCCGTCCCATCGTGTTCAAGGCGCGCGCCGAGCGACACCGCGCTGTCGTCGGCGAAGGCCCACTGATCTTCCCATTGCAGGTCGAGCAGGGCGCCGGCCAGCGCGGTGAAGAGACTGTGTTCGCCCTGGTCGACCAGGTCGAAAGTGGTGCTGGCGAGCAGACCGAGTCCGGACGGCGCGCCGCTGCGCGACAAGGCCGGCAGCAGGCCGGCCTGGATCAGCGAGGTTTTGCCCGAGCCGCTGGGACCGAGAATGAGCACGAGCGCCAGGCCGCTCGCCACTTGCGCGCCGGCCGCCTCGACCAGCTTGCGGGTGACTTCGTCGCGCCCGAAGAACACGTCGGCGTAGGCGGCGTCGAACGCCAGCAGTCCGCGAAACGGCGAGCCATCCTGCCAGCGCCGGGCGCTGTCGGGGCGGGCGGCAAAGTCAAGCGGCCCCACCGTGCGGTAGCCGCGCAGGCGGATCGTTTCGATGTACAGGGGGGCGCTGGCGCTGTCGCCGAGCAGGCGGCGCAATTGCGCGATGTTCTTGTGCAGGGTGCTGTCGCCGGACAGGGTGCTGCCCCAGCACTGGGTGAGCAGTTCGTCGGCGCTGAGTATGGCGCCGCGCGCCTGGCACAGCGCCACCAGCACCGACATGGTGCGCGGCTCCATCTGGCGCTTCTCGTCGGCCGTCTCGATCGAGTTGGTGGCCGGATCGACCAGCCAGGCGCCGAACCGGAACCGGCCTGTCACGCGGCGGCGGCCAAAGGCAGGAATGGTACGACTGGCACGGCAGGGGAACTGCGCATGATGGGCACTGAACTTTTAACCAAAAGAAAATATTCTAACATCACGGCGCCGCCGCATGGCGCCGATCATTGCCACTTTCGCCAGGCCGGCCCGGCGCGGCCGCGCCGCACAGGAAAGACAGCATCCTGTGCGGCGCGACGCGCGTCAGTTCGGCTGCACCACCCCGTGAAAGCGCACTTCCGACAGGTTGCCGTACCAGGGGGCGCCGTTGTAGATGCGGAGGTAGCGGTACGGCACGCCGCCCGTGACCGGCAGGGTTTGCCACTCGAGGGTGGCGGTCGCCGGCGCGGTCAGGGTGGTCCAGTCGGTATTGTTGTTGGAGCCTTGAATGACCACGCCGTTGGCCCGCGTGTAGTAGTTGTCCTGGCGCGCGGCCAGTTCCACCCGGCTCAAGATGACTTCGTTGCCGAGGAAGTCGAAGGTGATGAAGGCGCCGTTGCCGGCGTTGTTGGCGCCAATCCGGAAGTCCGAGATGGTGCCCAGGTTGGCGTCAAACAGGGTGTTGACCACGGCGGCGGTGGTCGCCGCCGAGCGGTTGCTGGTTGAATCGATCAGCGTCGTGATGGTCGACAGATTGCGGATCACGTCGGCTTCATCGACCAGCACCAGCGCGCTGCCATCGGTGGTAGCGGTCGCAATCACACCGCTCGCGCCGTTTTGCAACTTGTAGCTGACGGTGAACGTCAGCGCGCCCGCGGCGACGCCCTGCGGCATGACGGCGGTGGCGCTGAAGTTGATGTTGTCCGTGGTGGTCACACTGGCCGCCAGGCCCTGGATCGTGACGTTGACGCTGGCCACCGCTTCCTTCATCGTGACGGCCAGCTTGACGGTGTTGCCCGGCACCACCCGGTTGCGCAGCGCTTGCGGCGAGCTGATCGACACTGCGGCGATCTTGTTGGCCTGGGCCACCCCGCGCAGGCGCAGCTCGGCCATGTTGCCGAACCAGGCGGCGGGATTGTAGATCCGCACGTAGCGGTAAGGCTGCGGATTGATCGCCATCTGCTGCCACTCGGCCGAGGGAGCCGCCGCGCCCGAGATCGTGGTCCAGCTGGCGTTGTCGTTCGAGCCTTGCACCACGGTGCCGGCGATGCGGGTGTAGTACTGGTCCTGGCGGCCCAGCAGGTCGACACCGGACAGCGAGGCGCTGCCATCGGCCGTGAAGTCGAAGGTGATGAAGGCGCCGTTGCCGTCGTTGTTCACGCCGGTGCGGAAATCCGAGCCGGCGGCGCTGCCGTCGAACAAGGTGTTCACCTGGGCCAGGGTGGCCGCCGCCGTCCGGTTGACGGTCGAATCGATCAGCGTCGCGATCGCCGGCACGTTGCGGATCACGTCCGATTCGTCGACCAGGTAAAGCGCGCTGCCATCGGTCGTCGCGCTGGTGACGACACCGTTCATGCCGCTCGGTAGTTTGTAGCTGATGGCGAAGTTCACCGCGCCCGTCGCCGCGCCCTGCGGCAGGGGCGCGCTGGCGGTGAAGTTGAGGTTGTCCGAGGTGGTCACGGTGGCGGCCTGGCCCTGGATCGTGGCGCTGACATTGCTCACCGCGTCTTTCGCCGTGAACGCCAGTTGCACCGTATTGCCCGGCACGATGCGGTTGCGCAGCGCCTGCGCCGAGCTGATCGACACGGTGCTGATCTTGTTGGCGCGCGCCACCCCGCGCAGGCGCAGCTCGGCGACATTGCCGAACCAGTTGCCTGGATTGTAGATGCGGACGTAGCGGTAGGGCTGGGGCGTGACGGCGAACTGCTGCCACTCGGCCGTGGAGGCGGCCGGGCCCGAGAGCGTGGTCCATGTCGCGTTGTCGTTGGAACCTTGCACCACGGTGCCGGCGATGCGGGTGTAGTACTGGTCCTGGCGACCGATCAGGTCGACTCCGGTCAGGGTGGCGCTGGCGTCGGCCTTGAAATCGAAGATGATGAAGGCGCCATTGCCGACGTTGTTGGTGCCGGTACGGAAATCGGCGCTGGTGGCGCTGTAGTCGAACATGGCGTTGACCGACGACAGGGTGACCGCCGCGCTGCGGTTGACGGTCGAATCGATCAGCGTGGCAATCGCCGGGATGTTGGCGATCACGTCCGATTCGTCGACCACATACAGTGAGCTGGCGTCGGTGGTGGCGCTGGTGGTCACGCCGCTCATGCCGCTCTGCGAGGTGTAATTGATGGCGAAGGCCACGGTTCCCGCAGCCACGCCTTGCGGCAGGGTCGCGCTGGCACTGAAGTTGATCTGATCCGTGCTGGCCACCGTGGCCGGCTGGCCGGCAATCGTCGCGCTCACATTGCTGACCGCCTCCTTCGTGGTGAAGCTCAGTTTGACGGTGTTGCCCGCGACGATGCGGTTGCGCAGCGCCTGTGCCGAACTGATCGACACGGTGGCGACCTTGCTGGCGCGCGCCGCGCCGTGCAGGCGCAGCTCGGCCAGGTTGCCGTACCAGGCGTTGCCGTTGTAGAGCCGCAGGTAGCGGTAGGGCTGGGTGTTGTTGACCGTCAGTTGCTGCCAGTCGGCGGTCGAGCCGGCCGCGTTCGTCAAGGTGGTCCAGCTGGCGTTGTCGTTGGAGCCTTGCAGCACGGTGCCGTTGGCGCGCCCGACCTGGTCCTGGCGGGCCAGCAGTTCGACCCGCGACAGGGCGGCGCTGCCGTCATCCTTGAAGTCGAAAGTCAGGTAGCTGCCCGAGCCGCTGCCATTCAGGCGAAAGTCGGTGAAGGTGCCCATATTGGCGTCGACCAGCGCGTTGGCCACGGCGCGCACGTCGGTCGCGCTCCTGCCGTTCGAATCGCTCAGGGCGGCGATGTCGAGCAGATTGCCGATGTAATTGCTCTGGTCCGAGATGAACAGCGCGCTGCCGTCGGTGCTGAAATAGGTCGTGTCGGCATCGCGGCCGGTGGCGGTCTTGTAGTCGAGCACGAACTTGACGGGTGCGGTGGCGCTGCCGGTAAGGGCCGGCGCCACCCAGTTCGCCGTCCAGCTCAGGTTGTCGGTGGTGGTCACCGGCACCGTCTGGCCCAGCATCGTGAGGCGGACATTGTTGATGGCGGCGCTGGCGGTGATGGTCAGCTTGGCGGTGTTGCCCGGCACGATGCGGTTCTTGAGGCTTTGATCCGAGCTGATCGACACTGCCGACAGCTGGTTGACCGCCTCGTGGCGCACGCCGACGAGGCGAAATTCCGACAGCTCGAGCAATTGACTGCTCGGGCGCACCATCTGGATCCTGATGAAGCGGAAGCGGCTTCCCTTGAGGTCGTCCTGGACCGCCAGCGTCTGCATGTCATCGATGGCCGACGTCAGGCCGGGCGTCAGGCGGGTCCAGGTGTCACTGTCGTTCGAGCCGAATATGGCGACGCCGCCGATGCGATCGGGGAACCCGGCGCGCACCTGCAGCTGGAAGGCCGAGGCCGAGACCTTGTAGCCGGCGCCGAAATCGAGGGTGTGCGCCAGGTTCTGCGCCTGGGTGTAGACGACGAAGGTGTCGGGTGCGTTGTCGAGCGCGTTCGGCACGCTGGTGCCGAAGGTCGACCAGGCCAGCATCCTGGCGTAATTGATGCTGCCGTCGGCCAGCAGGGGCGTGAGCAGTTGCAGGTTGGCGACGGCGGTGCCGAGCGCGCTCAGCTTGGTGGCGAAGACGTCGTCGGTGGCGCCGGCGATGGCGGCCTGGGCGTCGGCGTAGGCGGCGTTGTAGGCCATCAGCGTGGCGCTGATGTAGGCGACGCCGGCCTGGTAGCCGGCGTTGGCGGCGGCCACTGCCGATGCGCGGTCGGCGCTCACGACCACCTTGACCATCCGCGTGGTGACGGTGGTGCCGTCGGTGGCGCTGATGGCGAAGGTATAGGTGCCGGCCTGGGTCGGCTTCCACGAGAACGCCCCGGTGCCGGTGTTGAAGGTGGCGCCGGCCGGCATATTGTCGATCTGGTAGCTGACCACGTCGCCGCTGTTGGCGTCGGTGGCGCCGAAGCTGCGGCTGATCGTGCTGGTCGAGCCGGCGTAGGTGTACAGGCTCAGGTCGGCGTCGCCGTCGGCAAACACCGGCGCCGTCAGCGCGCTGCCCGGCGCCAGGTTGATGTGGTCGAGGTCGACGATGGTGCCGGCGCCCTTGACGGTGATGAAGAACATGTCGCCCATCCACTGGAAGTCGTTCAGGGCGTAGGTCACGTAGCGCCACTGGCCCTTGGTGTCGGGCAGCGCGATGCTGTCGCCGAACGCTTCGAGCGTGGCGATGCCGTTGGTGCGGACGCGGAAGGCGATATTCTTGCTGCCGTTGGCGTAGCTGGTCAGCGCGATCTTGCTGCCTGCCGCGCTGGCGGTGACGTGCGCGTAGCCGGCCGTGCTGTCGCTCGCGGCCACCGAATTGGCGTCGAGCGCGGTGAAGCGGTCCTCGAACTCGCGCAGCGGGTCGACGATGGGCCGCACCAGCAATTGCGCGCCTTCGGCGGTCTCGGCCGCAGCCGGGATGTAGAACCAGAACTCGCTGCCGCCTTCCTGGCCATCCCAGTTATAGGCGTTGCGGCGCCGATAGGCCTCGCTGTAATAGGGCGCGCGCTGGTCCATATTGAAACCGCGCGTGTACTTGTAGTAGTAATACGAGCCCCACGAATTCATCGTCAGGCGGCCACGGTAATTACCCGAGAGCAGTTTGTAGACGACGGTCGGCGTGCCGTCCGGATTCGAATGGGCGGCGGTCGGCACCCACGGCGTGTCGTTGCCGAGCATGAAGCGGCCCCAGTAGTTGGCGGTCTCGAGGATGCGGTCGCCGAGGAATTCGTAGGGCCCGACCGCGTTGGCGGCGGTCGACGGGGTGCCATTGACCGGGTCGACCAGCGTGCCCTGCGCCATGAGCATGCGCGAGAGCACCTCCACGTTGATGAGGTCGCCCGTGCTGTGGGCCTGGTCGCGGCCCATTTCCACCAGCTGCACCACCGGCGGGCTGACCGCCAGGCCGGTCGACTCGTCGGTATCGACCAGCCGGAACAGACGCTTGATGGCGCCGTTCATGCCCTGGTCGGGCGCGCTCGCGTTGACCGTGAACCATTCAACGCCCTCGTTGTAACGGGCCCGGTTGCCGCTGAAGATGTAGCCGGCCATCGACCCCATCAGCGGATACAGGTGCTGGTTCATGAAGAAGCTGTTGGCGTGGTTGAAGGTGTTCGTGGCCGGGACCAGCAGATTGGCCGTCAGGTTGGCGCTGTCGTCGCTGGTCCACGCCAGCGAGGCGGTCTGGAAGCTGGTCGCGCGCAGCAGTTCGGCGGCGGCCGCCATCCGGTACATGGGCAGGCCGGTCTGGATATGGTCGCCGTCGAAGCCGCCGTACAGGGTCGGGTCCATTTGCTCCCAGATGCGGATGATCGCCAGCGCATTGGCGCGGTAGGTTTCGTCGCCGGTGACGTAGTACAGGAAGGACTGGGTGAAGGCTTTCTGGGCGTCGGCGATGAAGCGTGAATTCATGCCGACGCTGTTGAAGGCGTTGCTGGCGGGCTTGGTCGGGTCGCTGCCGCGGTTGCTGGAGACGGCCGTCTTCGAGGCCGACGAGGACAGCAGCATGGCGTTGAAGTTGCTGGTCCACGGTTCCTTCTGCGCGCGGAGTTGGGTGCGCACGTTTTCCAGGATGGGCCGGGTCAAACCGACGCCGGGATGCTTGAAGCCGCTCGCGTCGGTCGTCTCCTGGATCGACGGCTGGTAGCTGGTGGCCAGCGTCAGTATCGTGTCGGCGGCGCTGGAGTCGGGTGGCAACAGCGACGCCACCCCCATCATCGCCGCGAAAAATATGGACGCGCCGAAGCGACGCCCGCGCGCATTACCGTGCCTGCCTGATTCCATGTCTCCACCGATCTTTGTCGTTGAGTTATCGATAACATTTCTGTTCGAGCAAAAGTCTTGACTTGCTGAAATAAAGGGGGCCGTGCAGCGAGCGTCAAGCTTTCGGTAGACGGAATATAGGCTTATTGATCAGCTCGCGCAACTGTTTGAACGATAGTCGGGAAACCTTGCCGGTCTTGCCAGAACAGCGGCGCGGCGCCTGGCTGTGCCGCCGGCCCGGGCGGGCCTTTTTTCCCGCTGTTTAGTCATGACTGAATTCGCAGCGTTTTGATCTGCCTCAACGCCGCTTCAGTTAAATTCATCGATATTCCATCATTGACCATGGAAAGGTGTTGCGATGAAACTGAAATTTCTTGGCGCTACAGGCACGGTGACCGGTTCGAAGTATTTGCTCAGTTCGGGCGCCACCAACATCCTGGTCGATTGCGGCCTGTTTCAAGGTTACAAGGCGCTCAGGCTGCGCAACCGCGCGCCCTTGCCGATCGCGCCCGCCGAGATCGACGCGGTGCTGCTCACCCATGCGCACCTGGACCACAGCGGCTACCTGCCGCTGCTGGTGAAAGACGGTTTTCGCGGCAGGATTTTCTGCAGCGCAGCCACCTTCGACCTGTGCAAGATATTGTTGCCCGACAGCGGGCACCTGCTTGAAGAGGAGGCTAATTACGCCATCCGCCACGGCTTCTCGCGCCACGCGCCGGCCTTGCCGCTGTATTCCGAGGCCGACGCCGTGCGCGCGCTGCGCCAGTTCCACCCGGTGCCGTTCGACACGCCGTTCAGCGTGGCCGGCGAGATGCGCGCCGAACTGGCGCTCGCCGGCCACATCCTCGGCGCGGCCATCGTCTCGGTGCGCCACGGCGCGACGAAGGTGGTGTTTTCCGGCGACCTCGGCCGCCCCGACGACCCGATCATGCTGGCGCCAACGGCCATCGAGCAGGCCGATTACCTGGTCGTCGAGTCGACCTACGGCGGCAAGCGCCACGATCCGGCCGACCCGCTGCTCTTGCTCGGCAAGACCGTCCGCGAGACTGTCGCCAGGGGCGGCGTGACCATCATTCCGGCGTTCGCGGTCGGCCGCGCCCAGTCGCTGCTGTACGATCTGCACCGGCTCAAGGAGCAGGGCGCGATTCCATCCCACGTGCCGGTCTACCTGAACAGCCCGATGGCCTCGGACGCCACCGCCCTGTATCAGAAACACCTGGCGATCCATCGCCTCAACCACGCCGAGTGCTTCGCCATGCGGCACGCCGCGAAAATCGTCAACAGCGTGGAGGAATCGATCGCCCTCAACGAGCGCCAGGTGCCGATGGTGATCGTCGCCGCCAGCGGCATGGCCACCGGCGGCCGGGTGCTGCATCACCTGAAGGCGTTCGCGCCCGACCCGCGCAACACCATCCTGTTCGCCGGCTTCCAGGCCGCCGGCACGCGCGGCGCCAGCATGCTCGCCGGGGTCGACGCGATCAAGATCCACGGCCAATACGTGCCGGTGCGCGCGCACGTCGACCAGATCGCCAACCTGTCGGCGCACGCCGATGGGGATGAACTGATCGGCTGGCTCGGGCATTTCAGGCGCGCGCCGCGCCGCACCTTCATTACCCACGGCGAGCCCGAGGCGGCCGAGGCGCTGCGCAGGCGCGTCGGCCAAGAGCTCGACTGGCCCTGCGAGGTGCCGGCCTATCTCGACGAGGCGGAGCTGTCGTGAGGGCGCCGGCCGTCCTCGCCGCGACCCGCCTGGGCATCGACACCTACCAGGAGCACGTCGCCTACATGCGTTCTGACTGCGAGGTGTGCAAGTCGGAAGGCTTCGGCACCCGCGCGCGCATCGAACTGCGGCTCGGCGAGCGGCGCATCGTCGCCACCTTGAACGTGGTGTATTCGGACATGCTCGGCGAGGCCAGGATCGGCCTGTCGGAGACGGCCTGGCAGGCGCTTGGCGCGGCCGAGGGACGGCCGGTGCAAATCGCCCACGCGGCGTCGCCGCAATCGTTCGCGGCGGTCAGGGCCAAGATCCTCGGACGCCCGCTCAGCGCCGCCGCTACCGGCGCCATCATTGGCGACATCTGCGCCGGCCGCTACGCCGATATCGAGATGGCCGCCTTCATCACCGCCTGCGCCGGCAAGCGCCTGGACCTGGCGGAGTCGATCGCGCTGAGCGGCGCGATGACCGCCGCCGGCCAGCAGCTGCGCTGGGACAGCGAGGTGGTGGTCGACAAACACTGCGTGGGCGGCTTGCCGGGCAACCGGACCACCTTGCTGGTCGTGCCGATCGTGGCCGCCTGCGGGTTGGTGATCCCGAAAACCTCGTCGCGCGCGATCACCTCGCCGGCCGGTTCGGCCGACGTGATGGAAACCCTGGCGCCGGTGGCGCTCGACATCGCCCGCATGAAGGCGGTGGTCGAGCGCGAGGGCGGCTGCATCGCCTGGGGCGGCGCGGTCTCGCTCAGCCCGGCCGACGACATGCTGATCCGGGTCGAGCGCCCGCTTGGACTCGACAGCGAAGGCTTGCTGGTGGCCTCGGTGCTGTCGAAAAAGATCGCGGCCGGCGCGACCCACGTGTTGATCGACATTCCGGTCGGCCGCAGCGCCAAGGTGCGCTCGGCGGAGGCCGCCGCCACGCTCGCCGCGCGGCTGCGGGCGGTGGGACGGGCCTTCGGCCTGCAGGTCGACACCGTCGTCAGCGACGGTTCCCAGCCGGTCGGGCGCGGCATCGGACCGGCGCTCGAGGCGCGCGACGTGCTGGCGGTGCTCCAGGGCGCGCCGGACGCGCCGGACGACTTGCGCCAGCGCGCCTTGCTGCTGGCCGGGATGGTGCTTGAGATGGGCGGCAAGGCCAACGCCGGGCAGGGCCTGGCGATGGCGACGGCGGTGCTCGAGCGCGGCGCCGCGTGGAGCAAGTTCCAGGCGATCTGCGAGGCCCAGGGCGGCATGCGGGTGCCGCCGACGGCTCGCTTCACGCACGTGCTCGAAGCATCGCACGGCGGGGTGCTGGTGGCCATCGATAACGGCCGCCTGGCGCAGCTGGCCAAGCTGGCCGGCGCGCCGGCGGCGCCGGCGGCCGGCATCAGTTTGCACGCGCGACTGGGCGCGCAGCTGCGGGTCGGCGAACCTTTGCTGACCCTGCACGCCGAGTCGGCCGGCGAGCTCGCCTATGCGCTGGCCTACGCGCAGGCGCAGGAACAACTGGTGACGATCGCCCAGCCGGATTGCTGAGCGGGCGATCGGCGCCGTTTGGCGCGCTCAGTGCGCCATCCACAGGGCCATCGGCGAGCAGCGCAGGGCGGTCCGGGTGGCCCCGCCAAGCACGTACTCGCGCAGCCGCGAATGGCCGAAAGCGCCCATCACCAGCAGGTCGGAACCGGCTTCGGCGGCCAGCGACAGCAGCGCTTCGCCATCGTCGTCGCCGCTGTCGAACAGCGTGACCTCGACCTCGATCCCGTGGCGCGCCAGGTACAAGGCCATGTCGGCGCCGGGCTCCTCGCCATGCACACGGTGCTCGCCGAGCCTGCGGATCACCAGCAGGCGCGCCTGGCCGGCTTGCCGGAGCAGCGGGATCGCGCTGCTGATCGCCCGCATCGCCTCGGCACTGCCGTTCCAGGCCAGCGAGGGTCGCCGGCCGATCGGGCCGATCTCGCCGGCGGCCGGCACCACCAGCACCGGCCGCGCGCAATTGAGCAGCACGGTCGCCTGGAAATCGTCGCCGGTCGACTGCCCGCCGGCGCCGCGTGCCTGCTGGCCGATCACCACCAGATCGGCGTAGCGCGCCTGCAGGCACACGGCCGTCGCAGCTTCCTCGTCGATGCGGCGGCGTTCCAGCAAATCGCAGCCAGCCTGGCGCGCGCGGCGCTCGAACAGGTCGAGCGCGCGGTCGGCCTCGGCCCGCAATTCGGTGATCGGCAAGGTGATCGGCGGCGCGCTCGGATCCATCGCGCTGAGCGGGAACA
>JBDSTZ010000310.1:0-3491 GCA_039927975.1 Massilia sp.
CAGCGCATCGTCGACCGCATGGACAACTATGAGCAGGCCATGCGCAGCGCGCGCGGCCTGTTCGCCGCCTCGCACTCGGTCGAGCGCGGCGAATGGCGCGATTACGTCGCCGCCGTCGGCATCGCGCGCCATTTCCCCGGTATCCAGGGGATTGGCTACGTGCGCCTGACGCCACCGGGCGAGCGCGCCGCACTGGAACAGCAGATCCGCGCCGAGGGCTATCCCGACTTCCGCATCTGGCCGCCCAACCAGGGCGCCGACAGCGCGCCGATCATCTACCTCGAACCGTTCGTCGGCACCAACCAGCGCGTGTTCGGCTACGACCTGATGTCCGAGCCGACCCGCTTGAAGGCGATCGAGCGCGCGCGCAGTTCGGGCCTGCCGGCCATCACCGGCAAGCTGACCCTGCTGCAGGAATCGGGCCGCGATCCGCAGGCCGGCTTCCTGATGTTCGTGCCGCTCTACCGCCATGGCTTGCCGGTGGCGACAGCGGCCGAACGCGGCGCCGCGCTGCAAGGCCTGATCTACGGGCCGTTTCGCATGAACGACTTGATGGACGGGATCCTCGGGCGCGCCTCGGACAATGTCAGCCTGGAGGTGTTCGACGGCACGTCGATGGCGCCGGAAGAGCGCATGTACGCGCGCGCCCTGCGCTCGGTCGGCGAGCAGCTGGCCTATCCGAACGCGTTTTCCGACCAGTTGGTGCTGAACCTGCAGCAGCACCAGTGGTCGATCCGGGTCACCTCGCTGGCGGCGTTTGAAAATTCGATCGACCGCCAGAAGTCGCAGATCGTGCTGGTGGCCGGCACCATCATCAGCCTGCTCTTTTTCGGCATCGTGCGAACGCTCGGCGCGCGCCAGGAATACGCCGCCGCGCTGGCCGACGAAATGCGCGACGCGCTGCGCCAGTCCGAGCGCAAGTTCGAGTCGCTGGTCGATTCGGCGGTCGACTTTTCGATCATCGCCACCGACCTCGATGGCGTGATCCGGGTGTTCAGCGCCGGCGCCGAACGCATGCTCGGCTACCGCGCCGAGGACGTGCTGGGCCGCCAGACCATGCTGCCGCTGCATGCGCCCGAAGAGCTGGCCGCGCGCGGGCGCGAACTGAGCGCGCAGCTCGGCGTCACCGTCGCCGGCCTGGACGTGCTGGTCGCGCTGCCGCGCCAGGGCCTGGTCGACCGGCGCGAATGGACCTATCTGGCGCGTGACGGCCAGCGTATTCCGGTCAGCCTGGTGGTGACCAGCATTTACGACGGCGACGGCAATATCGGCGGCTTTCTCGGCGTCGCGCACAACGTCTCGCGCCAGCATTTTCTGCAGGATTCGCTGGTGCGCGCGCGCGACCAGGCCGAGGCGGCCAGCCATGCCAAGAGCGAATTTTTGGCCAATATGAGCCATGAGATCCGCACGCCGATGAACGCCGTGCTCGGGGTCACCCACCTGCTCGGCAAGACCGCGCTCGACGCCGGCCAGCGCGCTTACCTGGAAATGATCCGCAGCTCGGGCGAGGCGCTGCTGGGCATCCTCAACGACGTGCTTGACTTTTCAAAGATCGAGGCGGGCCGCATGGAGCTCTCGCCGGTAACCTTCGATCTGGACGAGATGCTGGCGTCGCTGTCGACCATCATGACGGTGGCGGCCGGCGACAAGCCGATCGACTTGGCGCTCGGCGCGCAGGCGGCCATTCCGCGCAAGCTGGTCGGCGACGCCTTGCGCCTGCAGCAAATCCTCACCAACCTGGTGTCGAACGCGGTGAAGTTTACCGAGGCGGGCGAGGTGTCGCTGCTGGTCGAGGAGGCCAGCCGCGAAGGCGAGCGCCTGGTGCTGCGCTTCGTGATCAGCGACACCGGCATCGGCATGGACGACGAGCAGCAGACGCGCGTGTTTTCCGCCTTCACCCAGGCCGATTCGTCGATGACGCGGCGCTTCGGCGGTACCGGTCTCGGATTGGCCATTTCGCGCGACCTGGCCGTGCTGATGGAGGGCGATATCGCGGTGCAGAGCAAGGCGGGCGAGGGCAGCCGCTTCCGCGTGACGGTGCCGTTGCGGGCGGCGGTCGGCCAGGCCCCGGCGCCGGAGCAGCCGCTGCGCATGCGCAATCTGCGCTTGCTGGTGATCGATAGCCACGCGACCAGCCGCCACTGCGTTGGCGAGACGATCCGCGCCTTCGGCTGGCGCGCCAGCGTGGTCGACAGCGGGGCCGCCGCGCTGGCCTTCCTCGATACCCTGGCCGACCGCGGCGCCTCGTACGATGCGATCCTGATCGATGCCGCGCCTGGCGAACGCCTGGTGCGCGAGACGCTCGCGGCGATCCGCACGCTGATGGGCGGCCGGGCGCTGCCAGTGCTGACGATGGGCAGCCATCGCTTGCGCCAGACGCGCGGCGAAGAGGGCGGCGCCGGCGAGGCGAACCTGCTCAAGCCGGTCACGGCGGCGAGTCTGGCCGGCGCCCTTGACGGCCTGCTGGTCGCGCAAGCGGCCGGCGATCCCGCGGTCGCACCAGGCGCCGTCGTGCGCCCGCCGGGGCGGCTGGCGGGGATGCGCGTACTGCTGGTCGAGGATAATGAATTCAACCAGGTCGTCGCGCGCGGCGTCATCGAACATGAGGGCGCGCAGGTCGACGTGGCCAACAATGGCCAGGAGGCGCTCGACGCGCTGGCCGCCGACCGCGGCTACGACCTGGTGCTGATGGACGTGCAGATGCCGGTCATGGATGGCCTCGAGGCGACCCGCAGGATACGCGAGCAGCTCGGCCTGCGCATTCCAGTGCTGGCGATGAGCGCCGGCGTGATGGCCAGCGAGCGCGCCCGCTGCACCGCCGCCGGCATGAATGACTTCATCAGCAAGCCGATCGAATTCGGCCCGATGCTCGAGACCGTGGCGCGCTACGCACTGGTGCCGGCGGCCCTCGCGGCGCTGCCTTCGGCGGCGATCGAGAACGGCGTGTTCGATGTGTCGGCGCTGCTGCCCGCCGGCGCCTCCGACGATGGTCAGCGCGGCGCACTGCGCAAGTTGATTGCACAAGCGCTCGACGCGGCGCCGGCGCAACTGGCGACGATACGGCGCGAACATGGCGCCGGGCGCGCCGAGCAGGCGGCAACCCTGCTGCGCGACTTGAATGCCACCATCGGTGCGCTTGGCGCCTCGCGTTTTGCCTTGTTGTGCCGGCGGCTCGAGGCGGCGCTTGCGGCCGACGAGGCCGATCGCTATGTCGACGAGCTGTTCGACCAGTTGATCGTGGCGCTGGGAGAAACCGTCAGCCAGGGACGCGCCTGGCTGGGTGATGGCGAGGCGGTCGGGGTTTGAGCGAGGCGGTTGGAGTTTGAGCGAGGCGGTTGGGGTTTGAGCGAGGCGATCGGGGTATGCGCGAGGCAGTTGGGGCTTGGGCGAGGCGGCAAGGGCTTGAGCAGAAAGTCGGCGACTGAATCTGACTCAGGCCTGGCGGGGTAGTGGTGAGGCGCTTGGGGCTTGCGCGAGGCGCTTGGGGCTTG
>JBDSTZ010000311.1:0-5831 GCA_039927975.1 Massilia sp.
CTTCGACGCCGCCCTGTACGCGGAGTTCCTGCGCAAGATCGCGCTGGCGCGCGGCGTGCGGCGCACCGAGGGCCGCATCACCGAGGTGACCCGGCGCGCCGACGGCGGCGTCGACCGGCTCACCCTGTCCGACGCACGCGTGGTGGCCGGCGACCTGTTCATCGACTGTTCCGGTTTCGCCTCGCTGCTGCTCGGTCGCGCGCTGGGCGAACCGTTTGTCGATTACGGCCGCTGGCTGCCGGTCGACCGGGCCTGGGCCTGCCCCAGCGAGCCAGTCGGCAAGGACTTGACGCCCTACACGCGCGCCACCGCGCTCGACGCCGGCTGGGCGTGGCGGATTCCGCTGCAGAACCGGGTCGGCAACGTCCACGTGATCGCCAGCCGCTACATCGACGAGGAGCGCGCGCGCGAGCAATTGCTGGCGCAGCTGGACGGCCCGGCACTGGCCGAGCCGCGCCTGCTCAAGTTCGCCACCGGCCACCGCGAACGCTTCTGGGTCCACAACGTCATCGCGCTGGGGCTGTCGGCCGGCTTCCTCGAGCCGCTCGAATCGACCAGTATCTTCCTGATCCAGTCCGGCATCGGCCGCATGATGGCGCTGCTCAGCGCGCCCGCCGCCCCTGGCGAACGGGAAATCGCCGGTTTCAATCGCGGCATGCTGCACCTGTTCGCCCGGGTGCGCGACTTCATCATCCTGCACTACTGCCTGTCGGCCCGGCGCGACAGCGAGATGTGGCGCCATATGACCAGCATGGAGCTGCCCGACACCCTGGCCTACAAGCTGGAGGCCTGGCGCCATGTCGGCGTGCTGCACCAGTATGACGAGGAAGGCTTTGACGGCACCAGCTGGCTGGCGATCCACGCCGGCATGCAGCACTGGCCTGCGCTCACCGACCCGACGCTGGGCGACATGCCGCGCGAGCTCGCCTTGTACGAAGTACGCCGCCGCCGCGACAGCATCGCCGCCGCTGTCGCGACGATGCCGCGTCACGCCGACTATCTGCGCAGCGTGCTGGCGCGCTGAGACGAGGAGGGCGGGCCCCCCTCGTCGACCTTCCCGTTACCCCGCCTTACTGCGTGATCAGTTTGCGATCAGTTTGCGATCACGCAGCCATTCCTCGGCGCGCCTGGTCCAGTTCGAGGCGGTGCCCTGGCCGGCGCGCATGGCCATGCCGTGGCCGCCGTGCTCGAACAGATACATCTCGGCCGGCACGTGGGCCCGCGTGAGGGCCTGGTAGAACAGGATGCTGTTCTCGACCGGCACCGCACCGTCGTCCTGCGAATGAATCAGCAGGGTCGGCGGGGTGTTGGCGCTGACCTGCTTCTCGGCCGACATCAGGGTCACCAGTTCGGGCGTGGGCGAAGCGCCCAGCAGCGACTTGCGCGAGCCGGCGTGGGTGGTCGGCAGTTCCATCGTGATCACCGGGTACAGCAGCATGACGAAGTCGGGCCGCGCGCTGACCGCGTCGAGCGCGCCGCCGCCCAGCCCTGAGGGATGGTTGAACAGGGTCGCCGCGCTGGCCGCCAGGTGGCCGCCGGCCGAACTGCCGATCACGCCGATGCGGTCGGGCGCCACGCCGAGGCGCTCGGCCTGCGAGCGCACCAGGCGGATCGCCCGCAGCACGTCCTGCAGCGGGGCCGGCTGGCCGTAGTCGGCCAGGCGCGACTTGAGCACAAAGGCGGTGACGCCCAAGCCGGATAGCCACTGCGCGTACTGCTGTCCCTCGCGCACAAACGACAGGTACTGGTAGCCGCCGCCAGGGCAGATGATGACGGCGGTCTTGGCCGGACGGTCATAGGAGGCCGGATACACCGTGAGCGAAGGCGCGTTGACGTTGCGGACCTGCTCGCCGTCCATGCGCTCGGGTCCGGGCGAAGTCCTGGCGTTGGGAACACCCTCGGGCCAGAGCGGGATCACCTGGGTTTGCGCGTGGGCGGCAGCGGCGCTGAGCAGGAGCAGGGCGGCCAGCAAGTGTTTTCGCATTCTGTGTTCTTCCTTTGGGTGGGAGTTGGCGGGGACGGCGCGTCATCTTGCCAGATTCGCCGCGCCGGCGGCAATTAAAAAATCACCAGCGGCGCGAACGATACTGCGCGGCGCCGGCGGCGCCGGATCAGGCGAGCGCGCTTTCCTTGCCTGCCAATGCCAGCGGCAAGGAGATTTTCGCCTCGGTTCCGCCATCGGCGCGCGGGGTGACGGCGAACTCGCAGGCGCCGGCCGGGTACATCGCCAGCAGGCGCTCGCGCGTCACGCTCAGGCCCAGGCCCTGCGAGCTGGCCAGTTCCCAGCGCGGCGGCAGGCCGACGCCGTCGTCGATCACGCGGATGTCGACCCGGCTGTCGACGCGGCGCGCCGAGACGATGATCTTGCCGCCCGTGACGCGCCCGGCGATGCCGTGCTTGATCGCGTTTTCCACCAGCGGCTGCAGCAGCAGGGAGGGAATGCGGGCCTGCTCGACGTCCTGCGCGATGTCGACCGTGATCGCGAGCCGCTCCTCGTAGCGCATGCGGTGCAGCGCGAAGTAGTGTTCGAGGAAGGAGATTTCCTCGGCCAGTGTCACTTCCTGGCGGTTGCGGCTCGCCAGCGACAGGCGCAGCAGGTCGCTCAGGTGCTCGATCATCTTGCGCGCCAGCTTGGGCTCGTGGCCGACGTAGGCGGAAATGCCGTTCAGGGAGTTGAACAGGAAGTGCGGATCGAGCTGCATGCGCAGCACATTGAGCCGGGTTTCGAGGAAGCGCCGTTCGAGCCGTTCGAGCTGAAGTTCGTGGAACAGGTGGCGCCGATAGTATTTGAAGGCGGTGAAGGTGCCGAAGATCAGGCAGTAATTCAGGCAAGTCCGCAAGTACTGGTCGAGCACACCGAGCGGATCGGTCCTCGGATTCCACAAGTTTATCTGCAGCTGATATTCGAGCGGTCCGATGACCGCCACGTGCAGCGCCGACAGCGCCAGGCCGAGGCCCGCGTGCGCCATCCAGAATGGCAAGGTACGCAGGCGGGCCGCCATCAGGCGGGCGTCCGCCCGGATCATCAACTGCGCCAGCAGTCCCCACCAGCACCAGCGCAACATCGAGGTGTACAGGGTCTGGTAGCCCTGTCCAATCAACATATAGGGCAGGGCCAATACGGCGCCGAACGCGGTCCACCCGAAGACGGCCAAGACGAGGCGTGTTCCCCAATGTTTCACTGATCCTCCCCCGGTGGCCAGGCGCCGCGCCTGAGGTGGGCGCCGCGAGTCCGAATCGCGCGCGGCCGGCCTCCTGCAGCGGGCCGGACAGGCGCATTCCATGCTTGTGCAAACTTGCGCTTTCGTGGGCCATTCTACCGTAATCGGCCGGACCGAACGGGGGCGACGAAGCCATTCCCGACGAAACTTTCATTGGATAAGCCGCCGTTTCGCCGTCCGGATATTCACTTTTTATAGAAATGCGCAACAACTTTATCTTGTTCACCGATTTTTTGCCGGAAAACCGGCGCGGCGCGGTCCCGGTCCGAATTTGTTCCTCTATCGACCATTTTGTGATCGATTACTGTGGTGGGATTTGTATTTTAACGATAAAATGCAATCCTAGTCTCATGCAATGCCGACACCGGTGTCCACACAATCATGAACCAGCCCCTATGACCGATCGTCGCCCCAAGACCGCCCCAGTGCCGGCGCCACCGATCCGTCCATCCGCCGCGCCGGTCGCCACCTTGTACGACGTCGCTCGCCTCGCAGGGGTGTCCGCGATGACGGTCTCGCGGGTCATCAACGACAATCCCAGCGTGAATGCGCCGATGCGCGAGCGCGTGATGGAGGCGGTTGCCACCCTCAAGTACGAAGTAAACCAGGCCGCGCGCGCGGCGCGCAGCGGGATGACCCGCGTCGGCCTGTTGTACAGCAATCCGAGCGCGGCCTTCCTCAGTGAATTCCTGATCGGCGCGATGGGCCAGTGCGCCCGCCATGGCGTCCAATTGATCCTCGAGCATTGCGACGGCGTGCGCAGCCAGCAGGTCGCGCTCGACAAACTGATCGCCGGCGGCGTGCACGGCATCCTGGTGCCGCCGCCGCTGTGCGATTCGCCGGCCTTCCTCAAGCGGATGGCGGCGCTTGTCACGCCGATTGTGGCGATCGCCAGCGCGCGGCCGGCCGCCGGCATTTCGGCGGTGCGCATCGACGACTACGGCGCCGCGCGCACGATGATGGAGCACCTGTTCGCGGGCGGCCACCGCGACATCGCCTTCGTCAAGGGCAATCCGCGCCACACGCCGGCCCAGTTGCGCTACCAGGCGTATCTGGACGCGATGGGCGAGGCCGGCATCCGGGTCGCGCCCAGGCGCGTGGCGGAAGGCTTGTTCACCTATCGCTCCGGCCTGGCGGCGGCGCGTGAACTGCTGACCGGGCCGAAGCGGCCCAGCGCCGTCTTCGCCAGCAACGACGATATGGGCGCGGCGGTGATCGCCGTGGCGCACGGCCTGCGCATGCGGGTGCCGCAAGACCTGGTGGTCTGCGGCTTCGACGACACGCCGATCGCCACCACGGTGTGGCCGGAGCTGACCACCATTCGCCAGCCGATCGGCGACATGGCGCGCGCCGCCATCGATATCGTGTTCGAACAGATCGTCCGGCGGCGCAACGATCTGCCGGTGTCGGCCCGGCACAGCGTGCTGCCGTACGCCCTGGTCGGGCGCGAGTCGACGGGCGCTGGGGGCTGACGCAAAATATCTTGTTGATTGTTCCCCGGGGATCGCATACCATCGCGTTTGATATCGATAACACACGAATCGGACGCGATTCCATATGTGCCCGCCGGCGCCACCCGCGCGCCGTCAGACCAACAACAGGAGTGAGAAATGTTCAGGAGTTTATTCGCGCTGGCCGCGTGCGTCGCCGGCCTGGCGGGCGGCGCTTTGCCGGCCCGCGCCGCGCCGCAGGACCGGGTCCAGGTGTTCGCCGTGCCCCAGCCGATTCTCTACAACCACCACAGCGACGACTACACCGTGCGCGTGCGCACCCCGGGCGGGGTGTGGCAGGACCTGTATGAATTCAAGGTCAAGGTCGACCTCGACACGCGCCAGGAAGCGTCGATGGTCCATTTCAATTTCGACGGCGCAGTGGAAGTGGCGGTCCAGAAGAACAACGGCCGCTTTTCAACGGTGCGCGTGCGGCCCGATTCCAAGGGCGTGGCGCCGGTCATCAAGGGCGACATCGCCTTCTTCACGCTGACGCGCGCGGAAAACCTGAGCGTCGAATTCGACGGCGACCGGCTGCACAACCTGCATGTATTTACCAACGCGATTCGCAAGGACATGCCGGCCCGCCGCGCCGACCTCGCGCCGTCCGAGATCGCGCAGGGCACCGCGCCCGACTTGAACGCGCCGCTGGTCTACTTCGGTCCCGGCATTCACCGCGGCGAATTCCGCCTGCGCTCGAATTCGACGGTCTACATCGACGGCTCGGCCGTGCTGAAAGACCCGCTCCTCATCGACGGGGTGGAGAACGTGCGGGTGTTCAGCGACGGAATATTCGACGCCGCCGGCCAGCTGAAAATCAGGAACGCCAAAAACATCCTGGTCGACGGTCCGATCTTCATCAACCAGGAGCACGGCACCTTGATGTGCTCCTCGTCGAGCGACATCGTCGAACGCGGCATCCGCACCATCGGCGGCGGCCAATGGTCCGATGGCCTCGGCCATTTCGCCTGCCAGCGGGTGCGCGTGGTCGACAGCTTCATCCGCACCTCGGACGACTGCGTCACCCTGTACAACCATCGCTGGAACATCTGGGGCGACACGCGCGACATCGTGGTGGCCGACAGCACACTGTGGGCCGACGTCGCGCACGCGGTGATGA
>JBDSTZ010000312.1:0-18028 GCA_039927975.1 Massilia sp.
TCGGCAAAGCCCAGCTTGGCGCCCAGGTTGCGCGTAAAGGTATCGCTGGCCTCGACGATACGGGCCTCGATCAGCACCTGCTTGGTGGCGATGTCGGTCTTGGCGATCAGGCGCCGCACGTCCTCGAGCTTGCTGGCGATGTCGGTGACGAACAGCTGGTTGGTGCGCGGGTCGATCACCGCGCTGCCGCGCTTGGAGAGCACGCGGTTCTTGGCGTCGCCGCCGCCGTCGAGGCCGAACACGGTGCGGAACATGTCGGCTTTCTGGTAGTTGAGCTGGAAGATTTCCTGGCGCAGCGGCTCGAGGTCGGCGATCTGGGCGCGCTGCTCAAGTTCGGCGCGCTCCTTGACCAGCAGCTCTTCCTTCGGGGCGATCCACAGCACCGAGCCGTTCTTGCGCATGTCGAGGCCCTTGGCCTGCAGCACGACGTCGAGCGCCTGGTCCCACGGCACTTCCTTCAGACGCAAGGTCAGGTTGCCGCCGACCGAATCGCTGGTGATGATGTTCAGGCCCGAAATGTCGGCGATCGCCTGCAGCACCGCGCGCACTTCGACGTTCTGGAAATTGAACGAGAGCTTCTCGCCGCGGTAGCCGGGGCCGCCCTGGCCGAGCTTGTTCGGCTCTTCCTTGAGCGGCTTGATGTCGATCACCAGCTGCGATTCGCTCTGGTAGACCGATTGCTCCCAGGCGCCGCCGGCGGCGATCGTCATGCGCACGTTCTCGCCCTGGGCGACGGTGGTGATCGACGACACCGGGGTGCCGAAGTCGGTCACGTCGAGGCGCCGCCGCATGGCTGGCGGCAAGGCGGTCTTCATGAAGTCGACCAGCACCGCGTTGCCCTGCTGGCGCACATCGACCGCCACCTGGCTGTTGGGCAGGTCGACGACGATGCGGCCTTCGCCGTTGCTGCCGCGCTTGAAATCGACGTCGCGCAGCACCTGGCGCGCGGCGGCCGGGGCGGCGGCCAGGCTGACCGGGCGCAGCGGCACGCCGGCCGCGTTGACCGCCTGCGCCGGATTGCCCGAAGCGTCGATGGTGACGATGACCGACTTGCCGTCGATGGCGGCGGCGTAGTTGAGCGCGCGCTTGAGGTTGAGGACCAGGCGGGTGCGTTCGCCGGCCTGCGCCACGTTGACCGCGCGCACATCGCCGACGTTGATCTCTTGCGAGGTCTTGCCGGTGGCGTTGACGGTGGCGCCGAAGTCGAGCGCGATGCGGGCCGGATTGCTGATCAAAAAGCCGATCGGCAGTTTGGCCGGCGCGTTCTTCATGCCGATGTTGACGATCACGTTGGCGCCCTGCTGGCTGGCGCTGATCGATTCGATGGCGTTGTCCTCGGCCAGCGCGGCGCCGGCGGCGCAGGCGAAGGCCAGCGAGGCGCCCAGGCGAACGAGCGGCCCGAGCAGGGCGGCGGCGCCGCGGGTTCTGAGTGCGATCATTTGTTGGTCCCCTTACTATCTTGCAATTCAAGCTTGGACGGGCGCTCGACCCACTCGCCACCGGCATCTTGTACAACTTCCTTGACCGTGACGGCATCTTCCGTCACCGCCGTGATCAGGCCGTAGTTCTGGCCCAGCCGCTGACCGATGCGCACCTGGTGCACGGCCTTGTCGATTTGCAGCAGGGCGTAGTTGACGCCGCCCTTCTGCATCACGCCGACCATGGTCATCGTGTCGAGCGGATAGCTCTCGAGGAATTCCTTGCGGCGGTTCATATCGGGTTTGAAGCGGTCGTTGGCGGCCGCCGCGCGGGCCAGCTCGGCGAGCAGCTTGTTGGCGCTGAACGGGTCGGTCGCTTCCTGCGCGGTGTAGGCGAACGGGATAAAGGCCTTCGGCTCGGCCAGCGGCGTGACCGAGACCTTGGTGTCCTTCTTGACCTGGGCCATCCAGTCGCGCACTTCCTTGACGTCGCTGTCGCTGCAGCCGGCGACCAGCAGCGCGGCCAGCGTCAACAGGGTCGGGCGCAGCGCGCGCCGCATCATTGGCTGTTTCATTTGGCGCCTCCCTTGGCCTTGTTCTTGTCGGCGCGCGCCTTGCGCTGCGCCAGCGCCTCATCCGGATCGAGGTAGCGGAAGGTCTTGGCGACGGCGTCGAGCATCAGGGTGCCGTCGGGGCGCGCGGTCAGCGCCATGTTGTTGAGCGTGACGATGCGCGGCAGGTTGGCCATGTCGCCGGCGAATGAGCCGAGGTCGTGGTAGTTGCCGCTGACCTTCAATTCGATCGGCAGTTCGGCGTAGTAATCGCGCACCACCACCTGGCCCGGCTTGAACAGCTCGATCTGCAGGCCGCGGCCGGTGCCGGCATGGGTGATGTCCGACAGCAGCGCGGCCATCTCGGCCTTGCTCGGCAACTGTTTCTGCAAGCGTTCGACGTACTGGTCGACCTGGACGCGCTGCGCCTTGAGCGCGTCGAGGTTGATCGCCTGCGCCATCTTGACCTTGTATTCCTCGCGCAGGTGGACTTCGTCCTGGGCCAGGCGGTCCTGGTCCTCGAACTGGCTCGACCAGTAGAAGAAGTAGCCCGCCACGGCCACGGCGGCGACCACGCCGGCGGCGCACAGCAGGCGCGGGGCCAGCGGCCACTGGCCGGGATGGCGTCCGGCCAGCCCCTGGAACTGGGCCGACAGCGAGCCGCCGAGTTGTTTCAGATCGATGTTCATGGGTGTCCGTTCGGGCTGGTGGGCACTGCGGCGGAAGTGGCGCCCGCCCGGGCGCCGTCCTTGGCACCGTCCTTGGCACCGTCCTTGGCACTACCCTTGGCGCCATCCTTGGCCGCTTCCTTGTCGCGCGGGCGCTTGATCGCCACGGCCATGGTGAATTCCTCGATCTTCTTGCCGGTCTTGCTTTGCGGCAGAGGAATCGCGCGAATCTCGGTCAGGTCGGGGCGTTCAAGCCAGGGCGAGGAACCGGCCAGGTTGCGCAGCAGTTCGGCGACCCGCTCCTGCGACTGGGCGTAGCCGGTCAGGAACACCCGCTGGCCATCCTGCTTGAAGCCTTTCAGGTAGACGCCCTGCGGGGTCTGCTTGACCAGTTCGTCGAACAGGTAGACCGGCTGGTTGCGGTCGCCCTGCAAGTCTTCGACCGCTTGCTGGCGCGCCTTGAGCGCTTCGATTTCCTGCTTGAGGGTGGCGATCTCGACGATCTTCTTGTCGAGTTCGATATTGGCGGTCTTGAGCACCAGGTTGCGCTCGTTCTGGATGGCGATGCGGCGCGCGTTGTAGCCGCCCACGGCCAGCACCACGGCGACCCCGGCGATGACGCCGAGCGCCATCAGGGCGACGAACGCGGTCTTCTTGAGCTTGCGCTTGGCTTCGCGGTGCGGCAGTAGGTTAATTCTGATCATTAGCCGAACCTCCGCAGCGCCAGGCCGCAGGCGACGATATAGCCGGGCGCCTCGCCGCGCAGCTGCGATTCGCGCACGGTCGGGCCCAGCTGCATGCCCTTGAAGGGCGACAGCACGGCGCAGGAAATCTTGCTGCGGGCGGCGATCAGTTCGAGCAGGCCGGGGGTCAGCGCGCAGCCGCCGGCCAGGTACAACTGGTCGATGCGGGTAAACGGCGTCGAGGTGTAGAAGAACTGGATCGCGCGCGTGACTTCGAGCGCGGCGTTCTCGAGGAAGGGCGTGAGCAGGTCGGCCTGGTAATTCTCGGGCAGGTCGCCGCTCTTCTTCTTGTTCTCGGCTTCCTCGAACGACATGCCGTAGGCGCGCACGATATCCTGGGTCAGCTGGTTGCCGCCGAACGGTTGTTCGCGCTCGTAGATGGTTTCGCCGTCGAGCATGACGGAAATGTGGGTGACCTGGGCGCCGATCTGGAACAGCGCGACGATCTGGTCGGCGGCGGCCTTGGCGTTCTGGCCCAGCACCCGTTCGAGCGAGGCGCGGGCGGCGTACGATTCGATGTCCATCACCGTCGCGCTCAAGCCGGCCGCCTCGGCGATCGCCACGCGGTCCTCGACTTTTTCCTTGCGTGCGGCGGCCAGCATGACGTCGATGTCGTCGGGCGAATTGCCGGACAGGCCGAGCACGTCGAAATCGAGGCTGACCTCGTCGAGCGCGAAGGGGATGTACTGGCTGGCCTCGGACTCGACCTGCACTTCGAGCTGGTCTTCCGACAGGCCGGCCGGCAGGATGATCTTGCGGGTGATGACCGAGGCCGGCGGCATGCCGAGGGCGACCAGCTTGACCCGGGTGCCGCTCTTCTTCCAGACCCGCCGCACGGCCTCGGAGACCTGGTCCATGTTCTCGATGTTGCCGTCGACGACGGCGCCGCGCGGCAGCGGCTCGGCGGCGTAGCGCTCGAGACGCAGCTCGCCCTTGCCGACTTCGGCGAGCTCGACCAGCCGCACACCCGAGGTGCTGATGTCCACCCCCAACAGGGGCGGACTGGCTTGTCCAAACAGGCTTCCTAAATTGACCATGAGGCGCGCACTCCTTACCTTCCTTGCATCTGCTACCGCTGCAAAAGTTGCATTGCAGAACGAATAATGATCACGCCCGCCGTCCGGGAATTTGTTATAAAACCTGCATTTAGACCGGACACGTGAGACTGTACATTAAATCGTAGCAACAACCGTCAGCCGGTGTAAAGGTATTTCTGCATTGGAACATTGCTCTGGCACACCGGGAAAACAACACTCTATTTACCTGGAAACATCATAGTTGTCGGCAGGGTCACGGCTGCGGAAAACGGCCAATATTTGCCTGAAAACATCATAGTTGTCACCAGGTTCACGCCGCCAAACGGCGCCTTTGCTCGGCCACGGTGGCGGATGGCCGGGCCGGCGGCGCACCCCATTGAAGGTGACGGCGGCGCGCGGCGGCACTTGAGGGCGGGCCGTCCGGGCCGGGCGTGCCGCGCGCGGCGAGGCGTGCACTATAATGATCGGCATCAATAGATAGAGAGACGCGCGCCGCATGACATCCGCCAATTCCGATGCAAAAAAATCAACTCCCGCGCCCGGCGCGCGCAAGCTCACGCCGCGCCGCCTGCTGCTGCTCGCGCTGGGCATCCTGACCAGCGGCGCGCTGGTGGCGGTGCTGGTGGTGGTGTTCGCGCTGGCGATGGCCTACCCCAACCTGCCGGCGCTCGACACCTTGACCGATTACCGGCCGAAGATGCCGCTGCGGATCTTTTCCTCCGACGGCGTGCTGATCGGCGAATTCGGCGAGGAGCGCCGCAACATGGTGCACATCAAGGATATTCCCGATGTGATGAAGAAAGCCGTGCTGGCGATCGAGGACGACCGCTTCTACTCGCACGGCGGGGTCGACTACACCGGCATCCTGCGTGCTGCTCTGCACAATGCCTCGGGCGGGCCGCGCCAGGGCGCCTCCACCATCACCCAGCAGGTGGCCCGCAATTTCTTCCTGTCGAGCGAACAAACCTTGAAGCGCAAGGCCTATGAAGTGCTGCTGGCCTGGAAGATCGAAAAGAACCTCAGCAAGGACCAGATCCTCGAGGTGTACATGAACCAGATCTACCTGGGCCAGCGGGCCTACGGCTTCGCCTCGGCGGCGCAGATCTATTTCGGCAAACATATCCAGGATATCAGTGTGGCCGAGGCGGCCATGCTGGCCGGCCTGCCGAAGGCGCCCTCGGCCTACAATCCGGTGGTCAATCCGAAGCGCGCGCGCAAGCGCCAGCAATACATCCTCGAGCGGATGCACAACCTCAAATACATCACCGACGCCCAGTTCGAGGCGGCCAAGGCCGAGCCGCTCAAGATCAAGACCGACAGCAACGAGTTCGGCGTGCACGCCGAGTACGTGGCCGAGATGGCGCGCCAGCTGGTGTACGAGCAATTCAAGGAAGAAACCTACACCCGCGGCTTGAACGTGTTTACCACTGTCAGCAAGTCCGACCAGGATGCCGCCTACCTGGCCCTGCGGCGCGGCGTGATGGAGTACGAGAAGCGCCACAGCTACCGCGGGCCGGAAGCCTTCATCGACATTCCGTCGGCCAAGGAAGAAGCCGACGAGGCGATCGAGACCGAGCTGGCCGAGCATCCCGACAGCGACGACATCGTCGCCGCGATGGTGCTGCAGGCCAGCCCGAGCCAGGTGACGGCGGTGACCGCCTCGGGCGAAGAGATCAAGATCAGCGGGCCGGGCCTGGCCTTCATTCAGGGCTTGCTGAGCGAGAAGGCGGCGCCCAACCGGCGCGTCAAGCGCGGCGCGGTGATCCGCGTGACGCAGGAGGGCGGCAGCGCCTGGAGCGTGACGCAGATGCCGGAAATCGAATCGGCGTTTGTCGCCGCCGACACCACCGACGGCGCGATCCGCGCGCTGGTCGGCGGCTTCGATTACAACCGCAGCAAGTTCAACCACGTGACCCAGGCCTGGCGCCAGCCCGGTTCCTCGTTCAAGCCCTTCATCTACTCGGCCTCGCTCGAACGCGGGCTGTCGCCGGCCACCATCATCAACGACGCGCCGATCTCGTTCGACGCCGGCCAGACCGGCGGCCAGGCCTGGGAGCCGAAGAACTACGACGGCAAGTACGAGGGGCCGATGACGATGCGGCGCGGGCTGACCAAGTCGAAGAACATGATTTCGATCCGCATCCTCTCGAAGATCGGCGCCAAGTACGGCCAGGAATACACCACCCGCTTCGGCTTCGACGCCGACAAGAATCCGCCCTACCTGACGTTGGCGCTGGGCGCCGGCAACACCACGCCGCTGCAGCTGGCCGGCGCCTACGCGGTGTTCGCCAACGGCGGCTACCGGGTCAGCCCCTACCTCATTTCGAAGGTTACCGACAGCGAGGGCAAGGTGTTGTCGCAGGCCGCGCCCGACAAGGCCGGGGTCGACGCCAACCGGGTCATCGACGAGCGCAACGCCTTCCTGATGGACAGCATGCTCAAGGACGTGGTGCGCTATGGCACGGCGACCAAGGCGCTGGTGCTCAAGCGCCCCGACATCGCCGGCAAGACCGGCACCACCAACGATTCGGTGGACGCCTGGTTCGCCGGCTACCAGTCGAAGCTGGTGGGGATCGCCTGGATCGGCTACGACCAGCCAAAGAACCTGGGCAACAAGGAAACCGGCGGCGGCCTGGCGCTGCCGATCTGGATCGGCTTCATGCAAAAGGCGCTCAAGAATGTGCCGATCGAGGAAAGACCGGTGCCGTCGGGCCTGATCCAGGTCGGCGAGGAATATTATTACGCCGAGAATCCGCCGGGCAGCGGGGTGCAGAGCCTCGACACGGGCGCGCGCGGCACGCCGGTCGAGGAAAAGGCCAAGGACGCGGTCAAGAACGAGCTGTTCTAGCGTCGGCCGGACCGCGACGGCTTACAGCGTGACGGTGGCGCCGCCCTGGGCGCTGGCCAGGCTCGACAGGGTGGCCATCAGTTCGGAGCCGTCGCGCGTGTTGATCCAGACCTCGCCCACGCGCTTGTAGTGGAAGCCGCCGGACTTGGCGGCGACCCACATTTCCTGCATCGGCGCCTGGCTGTTGACGATGATCTTGCTGCCGTTGTCGATGAACTCGATATCGAGCACATTGCCGCTGCGCTTGCACTCGACGTCGATCAGGTCGGCATCGTTCAAGCGGTCCATCGCGTTCTCGATGGCGGAAAGGGTGCGGTCGGCCAGGTCCAAAAATTCAGTTTCGCTCATGCTACACTCCGGGGTCTTTGCTAATCAAACCGTGATTCTAATCGTGAACTCCCGCCTTGCGTTCCCCACTGCCCTGATTTGCCCGCCGCGCCGCATCATGCTGGGCGCCTTGCTGGCCTTGGCCAGCCTGGCCGGCTGCGGCCAGCCGGGCGACCTGTACATGCCCAAACCGGCGCACACACCGGCGCCCAAGGCGTCGTCGCCGGCGCCGGCGCCGCAGCAAGCGGTCGCCGCGCCGGCATCCAGCCTCCCCGCTTCCTCTTCACCTGCCGTCAAATAAACCCGATCATGTCGCATTTCTCCTATCAAGATGGCGTGCTGCACGCCGAACGCACGTCGCTCACCGCCATCGCCGACCAGTTCGGCACCCCGACCTATGTGTATTCCAAGTCGGCCCTGCTGAAAAACTTCGGCGCCTACGCCGACGCCTGCCGCGGCCGCGATGCGCTGGTGTGCTACGCGATGAAGGCCAATTCGAACCTGGCGATCCTCGACCTGCTGGCGCGCGAAGGCGCCGGTTTCGACATCGTCTCGGGCGGCGAACTGCTGCGCGTGATCGCTGCCGGCGGCGACCCGCACAAGGTGATTTTTTCGGGCGTGGGGAAAAGCGTGGCCGAAATGGAACTCGCGCTCACGCATGACATCCTGTGCTTCAACGTCGAATCGATTCCGGAACTGCACCGCCTCAACGAGGTGGCCGGCCGGCTCGGCAAGGTCGCGCCGGTGTCGCTGCGGGTCAATCCGAACGTCGACGCCAAGACCCATCCGTATATCGCCACCGGGCTCAAAGCCAACAAATTCGGCGTCGCCTTCGACGACGCGCTGGCCACCTACCGCGCCGCCGCCGGCCTGCCGCACCTGCGGGTGGCCGGCATCGATTGCCACATCGGCTCGCAACTGCTGGACGACGCACCGCTGCTCGAAGCGCTCGACAAGCTGATCGACCTGATCGACACCCTGGACGACGAAGGCATTCACCTGCACCACCTCGACATCGGCGGCGGCATCGGCATCAATTATGGCGAGGCCGGCGAGGCCGAGCCGGTACCGGTGGGCGACTACCTGGGCCGCCTGTTCGCCCGCATCGACGCCTGGCGCGCACGGCGCCACGACGGCGTGCCGGTCAAGGTGATTTTCGAACCGGGCCGCTCGATCGTCGGCGACACCGGGCTGCTGCTGACCCGCATCGAATACCTGAAACCCGGCGCGGAGAAAAACTTCGCGGTGGTCGACGCCGCCATGAACGACCTGGTGCGCCCGGCCATGTACCAGGCCTGGATGGGCGTGCAGGCCGTCACCGAGCGCGCCGGCGCCGCGCCGCGCTACGACATCGTCGGACCGATCTGCGAATCGGGCGACTGGCTGGCGCGCGACCGCGCCCTGGCGGTGGAAGCGGGCGACCTGTTGACCATCATGACGGCCGGCGCCTACGGCATGACGATGGCGTCGAACTACAACACGCGCGGGCGCGCCGCCGAAGTGCTGGTCGACGGCGACCGGGTCCACCTGATTCGCAAGCGCGAGGAAGCGGCCGATCTGTTTGCGCTGGAATCGCTGGTGAAATAAGCCGGGGCAACGCGCGCTTGCCTGGGGGCGCGAACGTGGACGGGGGCGTGGTCGGCGGGCGGCGCCGCAATTTGCGAGCCGGCAGCGCACAGCCAGGCCTACGGCGTGCCTGTCCCTGCTCCCCGCTCCTCCAACACCTCGGCAATGCTGCGGCCGTCCATCAAGCGGTCGGCCCAAAGGTTCAGCTGATCAAGGCCGGCGGCGTCGATGCGCGCCACGTGTTCGGATGGCAAGCGGCCGAAGCGTTTGTGCAACTGGCCTTTGACCACGCTGCGCATGGCGAGCAGCTGGCCCGCTTCGAGGCCCTCTTTGCGGCCCTCGTCGCGGGCTTCGTCGCGGAAAATCTCCGCGATCGATTTGGTTCGAAAAAAACGTTCGCCCATGTCGATCTCCTCCGGCGGCTCAAGGTGTCCCGACTTCTGCTGCAATTTTTGCACGTCATACCGACGCTCCACCCAGCGCGCAAGCGTATCCCGGAGCGGCGACGCCGCTTGCCCGGACAGCCAGGCGCTGAAGAGCGTCAAGGCTTTGTGTAAGACCGCTGACGTCGCCGACAGTTCAATCTGAAACAAGTTCGCCAGCAGATTGTGCTGGCTTGCCAGCACAACCGGGTCGAACGTGTGCTGGTCGATCAGCACGTAACGCTGAACGGGCTGGAACGGCGCCAGCCCGTCCGGCGACGGCGTCATCAGGGCACCCAGATCGGTGTGGGCGCGCCAAGCCTTCGATCCATTGTAGAACACCAGGGGCAGGACGGTCGGCAGTTTGTCGCGCACGCGCACTTGGTGCCGCTTGACGAGGTCCTGGTAGAGCAGGCCGACATAGACTTGCATGCGCAGCGCCATCCAGTGGTCGCTGCGGGATTGGAATTCGAGCAGCAGAAACACGTACACGCATTCGGCGTCCAGGCGTACCCGCCACAGCATGTCGCCACGCCGTTCGACGGTGGCCTCGCTGACGAAGGAGGCGTTGACACGCTCAAACGCCTCGGGCGGCAGGCCGGCGAAACAGGCGAAGGGCGTGAAGCCGGCCAGCAGATCGCGCACCAGCTCGGGATGGCCGAACAACTGCTTGTACTCGAGATCATGCGCGCCGCTCATTCCTCATGATAGGCGGCGCCGAAGCCGCGCGGCTGGCCTGCCTCAATCGCGCGCGGGAACCCGGCGGCATGTTCCAGTACAGTGGGAAGAGCATGCGGCATCGGGCCCATTTGACGAGAACGTCCCAGTCCCTATTGTCTCGGCACGCCCTCCGGCGCACCCATGCTCGCGCCCTTCGTTATAAGCCGATTCCGCAAGAACCCGGGCCAGCGATTTCGTTCGGAAATATCGCTCTTCCATTTGAACTCCTCCTGCAAGTGGCAGGGAAAGATCGGCAGCGCCCCGTACGTTCAAGCCATCAAATTTTCAACACTCTCGATGGACGGCAAGCGCCCGCGCCACTGGCGCAAATCCTCCAGCGTGGCCGCATCGACCCGCGCCATGGATGCGTCGGAAACCGAAGGGAAACGCAAGCGCAGGAGTTCTCTGAACATTGCCCTCGCCTCCAACAAGCCGCCTGCTTCCAGACCTGCTTCCAGGCCTTCCTCCCGGCCACGCTGATAGGCCATATCCGAAAAAATCTCTTCCAGTGATTTGGTGCGACGGAAACGCTCGCCCATGATGTCTCCTCCCTCGGTTGTTGACTGTCCCGCACCAGCGCGCGCCGCAACAAGGGCGCCACGGCCTCGGCCCAGCGCAGGACCGTGGTGCGCAGGGGATCTCGCGCCTGCCCGTTGAACCACGCGTGCAGCAGCAGGTAGGCCTCGTGTAAGACCTCGGGCGACTGGGAGAGTTCGAACTGGAACATCGTGGCGAGCAGATTTCCATGCACGGGCAAGGTGGCGGGGTCGAGCGCCTGCTGATCGATCAGCACATAACGCTGGCCGGCCTGGAACGGCGCCAGCCAGTCGGGCGCGGGCGCGAGCAGGTCTGTCAGATCGGCCTGCGCACTCCACGGGTCCTCGCCGTTGTAGAACACCAGCGGCAACACCGGGGGCAGCTTGTCGCGTTCTGACACCAGGCAGCGCTTGACCAGGTCCTGGTAGAACAGCCCGACATAGACCTGCATGCGCAAGGCCATCCAGCGGTCGCTGCGGGACTGGAATTCGAGCAGCAGGAACACATACAGGCACTCGCCGTCCAACTGCACACGCCACAGCATGTCACCATGGCGCTCCACTACAAGATCGCTGACGAACGAGGCGTTCACGCGCTCGAACGCCTCGGGCGGCAGGTCGGCGAAACAGGCGAATGGAGTGAAGCCGGCCAGCAGGTCGCGCACCAGCTCGGGGTGGCCGAACAACTGCTTGTATTCAAGGTCATGCGCGCCGCTCATCCCTCATGATAGAGGGCGGCGACGCAGGCCGGCTGGCCTGCCTCAAGCGCGCGCGGGAACCCGGCGCGCCACGCTCCAGTACAGCCGAAAGCCCAGCAGCACGGCGACGATCAGGCCGAAAATGGTCGGCTCGGTGAAGTTGTGCTTGCCCGCTTTCATCCACCAGAAATGCAGGATGCCGAGCGGCGCGATCAGGTAGATCAGGCGGTGCAGCCACTGCCAGCGCTTGCCGCCCAGGCGCCGGATCATGCCGTTGGTGCTGGTCGCTGCCAGCGGCACGAGCAGCACGAAGGCGATGAAGCCGACCGTGATGAAGGGCCGCTTGAGCACGTCCTTCCACATCTCGGCCAGGTCGAAAAAATGGTCGAACCAGAGGAAGGTCATGAAGTGCAGGCAGGCGTAGAAAAACGCGAACAGGCCGGCCATGCGGCGCAGCTTGATCAGCCAGTTCCAGCCGGAGAGCCGGCGCAGCGGCGTCACCGCCAGCGTGACGCACAGCAGGTAGAGCACCCAGTCGCCGGTGCCGCGGGTGATGAATTCGAGTGGCTCGACCAGCTGGTCGGTGACGGTGAGATACGCCATGCGCGCCACCGGCACCAGCGCCAGCGCGAACAGCACGGCCTTGATCAGGCCGAGCTGGCGCGCGCTTGGATTGAAGGCGGGAGCGGCAGCCATCGCGCTCAGTAGTTTTTCTTCAGGTCCATGCCGGTGTACAGCGAGGCGACGTCGGCGTAGCCGTTGAACATCAGGGTCTTGCGCTTCTTGTTGAGGAAGCCGTCCTCGCCGATGCGGCGCTCGCTCGCCTGCGACCAGCGCGGGTGGTCAACCTCGGGATTGACGTTGGAATAAAAGCCGTACTCGGACGGCGCCGAGACGTTCCAGGCGGTGCGCGGCTGGTCCTTGACGAAGCGGATCTTGACGATCGACTTGGCCGACTTGAAGCCGTACTTCCAGGGCACCACCAGGCGCACCGGCGCGCCGTTCTGGTTGGTCAGGGTCTGGCCGTACATGCCCAGCGTGAGCAGGGTCAGCGGGTGCATCGCCTCGTCGAGCCGCAAGCCTTCGACATACGGCCAGTTGAGCACGCGGCTGCCGACGCCGGGCATCTGCTGCTTGTCGGCCAGGCTGACGAATTCGACATATTTGGCGTTGCCGGTCGGCTCGACCTTCTTGATCAGTTCGGACAGCGAGTAGCCGACCCAGGGAATCACCATCGACCAGCCTTCGACGCAGCGCAGGCGGTAGACGCGTTCTTCGAGCGGGGCCAGCTTGAGCAGACTGTCGATGTCGAGCGTCATGGGTTTCTTGACCTCTCCCTCGATCGCCACCGTCCACGGCCGGGTTTTCAGGCTGCCGGCGGTCTCGGCCGGATCGGACTTGTCGGTGCCGAACTCGTAGAAATTATTGTAGGTCGAGGCATCCTTGAAGGGCGTCTGCTTGTCGAGCGCGGAGAAGGCGGGATTGTGCTTGGCGGCCAGTTTCAGCGCCGGCACCTGGGCGAAGGCCTGGCGGTTGGCCATTTCCCACAGCGCGCTGTCGGCCACGGCGCCGAGCGCCAGCTTGCCGATGAAGTCGCGGCGCGACTCGGCGATGTGTTGCGGGGTTATCTCGGACGGGTACGGCAGGTCGAGACCGTTGGGGTGTCGTTTGAACAGCATGGCGTCTCCGGCGAAAGCAGATGGTGAATGGCGAAGCTTGTCGCCTACACATTACACCATCCGCGCCGTCGCGGCCGCGCCTGACCCGCAATTAAAGCTTGCCGTAAGAATGCAGGCCTGAGAGGAACATATTTACCCCGAGGAAGGCGAAGGTGGTCACCAGCAGGCCGGCCAGCGCCCACACGGCGGCGGGACGGCCACGCAGGCCCGACATCAGGCGCATGTGCAGCCAGGCGGCGTAGTTGAGCCAGACGATCAGGGCCCAGGTTTCCTTCGGGTCCCACGACCAGTAGCCGCCCCAGGCGTCGGCGGCCCACAGCGCGCCGAGGATGGTGGCGACGGTGAAGAAGGCGAAGCCGACCGAGATGGCCTTGTACATGACGTCGTCGAGCACTTCGAGCGAGGGCAGGCGGTCTTCCAGGTGACCGTAGGACTTGAGCAGGTAGGCCGAGGCCACCATCGCCGCCAGCGCGAAGGTGCCGTAGCCGATGAAATTGGCCGGCACGTGGATCTTCATCCACCAGCTTTGCAGGGCCGGCAGCAGCGGCTGGATGTCGGAGGCGTCGCGCGAGACGGTGTACCACATCAGGAAGCCGACGGCGGCCGAAATGACCAGCAGCACGAAGGGGCCGAGCTGGCGGGTGCGGTAGCGCTGTTCGTAGTAGAGGTAGAACATGGCGGTGATCATCGAGAACAGGATGAACACTTCGTACAGGTTCGACACCGGAATGTGGCCGACGTCCGGCGCGATCAGGTAGGACTCGTACCAGCGCACCATCATGCCGGTGAAGCCGATCACCACGCCGGCCCAGCACAGGCTGGAGCCTACCGAGGAGCCGAAGTCCGAGCGCGCGGCCAGGCCGATCCAGTAGAACGCCGTGGAAAACAGCAGCAGCACGCTCATCCACAGGATGGCGGACTGGCTCGACAGCATGTATTTGAGGATGAATTTCTTGTTGGCCATGGCGAGGTCGCCTGCGTAGGCCGAGATCGCCCACAGGGCCAGCAGCGCCACCAGCGGCATCAGCCAGCGCACCGGCTTCCAGTGCCAGCCGAGCGCGGCGAAGGTCGGCACGGCCAGCAGCAGGATGGCTTTTTCGTAGACGTCCATGTAGGCGCCGTACTTGTTCAGGCCGAACAGCGCGCCGCCCAGCAGCGCGGCGGCGAACAGCCAGTCGAGGGCCCCGAGGCGCTTGAAGTAGCCGGGCGCCTGGACATAGCTGCCGGCGGCTTGGTTTTTGGTCAATTCCATCGCTTTTCCATTGTCTTGATGCGGCGCCATCAACCGGCGCCGCTGGCCGACAGCTTACGCCGATTGCGGCAGTTTGGCTGCCAGATCCTTGAATTCATGCTCGAAGTCGAGCGTCTTGCGCTGGGTACTCATGGCCATCAGGGCGTGCGCGCCGCCCTCGCGGTCGCTGACCCAGATCCACAGGCGGCGCTCGCGGATGTAGAACATCGAGAACACGCCCAGCACGAGGAACAGGCAGCCGAGGTAGACCACGCCCTTGCCGGGCGAGCGCGACACCTGCAGGCCGGACGCCTTGATCTGCTCAAATTCATCGAGCTGGAGATACACCGGGGCGCCGTAGAACACGCTGTCGGACAGGGCGTTGGTGGCCAGTTGCAGGAAGCGCGCGTGGGTGTCGTCCTCGCTCACCGGCGCGAGGCCGTCCTTTACGCGCGCGCTTTGCCACAGCGCCCACAGGCCGCCGTTGAGCATCTTGACGAACACATCGGCCGCCTTGCGCTGCTCGTCCTCGCCGGCCTTGATGCTCTGAATGAACTGCGACACGGCGATGTAGCCGCCGACCTGGCCATCGCCGGCGAACAGGGTCAGCATCTTCTCGGCCGAGTCGCGCAACTGGCGGCCGAGCTGGCCATCGGCCGCGGCCGGCATGGCGCGGCGGGCGTACTGTTCGGCGGCCCGGGCGCGCAGGGCCGGGTCGGCCAAGGCCGCGCGCAGGCGCATCCATTCGCGCACGCTGTGCTCGTCGTCGGCCGGAATGCGCAGATAGCTGAACGGATCGGCGGGCGAGGCGCGCACGCCGGCCAGGTACATCTGGGCGCCGTCGATCATCACCGGCTGCATGTAATTGTCGAATTCACGCGCCTGGCCGGTCTTGTCGCGCAGCTTGTACTGCACGCTCGGGCCGACGTTCTTCAAGTCCTTGTTGTTGGCGTTCTTGGCGGCCGAACCCGAATGCTTGTCGAGCGTGACGGCGAACTGCTCGCCCAGGCTCTGCTTCTTGGCGACGGCGCGCAGGTCCTCGCCGGCGCCGGTGTTCTCGACGTTGAAGACGCGCAGATTGCTCCATTCGACGGTGTAGGCCTCGTTCCCGCTCTTGAGTTCGGTGGCGGTGCCGACCACGCCATTGAGCGGCCCGGCCGCCGCGCTCTTGCCGGCCATCGGAAAGGCGGTCAGCTTGAGCTTGCTGCCGCCGTCCTCGATGCCCGACTGGTAGACCGCCACGCCCTTGTAGATCAGCGGTTCGTTGACCTTGATGGTGGCGGGAAAGCTGCGGCCGGTCTCGTGGTCCTTGACGATCACTTCGCTGGCGAACAGCTTGGGCATGCCGGTCGAATAGAAATCGACGTTGAATTTTTTCAGGAAAATCGTGAACGGCAAGTCCTGCACCAGCACGCCATCGCCTTCCGGAATGATGGCCGCGCTGCTGGACTGGCCCTCGGGGATGGTGGTGTTGCCTCGATAGGTGGGATTGCCCAGTCCCAGGCGGTGCTGCTGGGGAATGTCGGCAATCACGTCGCCACTGTTGGCCGAGACGGGCGTCTTGCCCATGAACCACAGCTGGAAGCGGATCGGCAGCGGCGAATCGAGCATGCCGCCGAGCAGGATGATGATGATCGCGCTGTGCGCGAAGATATAGCCGAACTTGTTGGCCGCGCCCTTTTTGGCGGCGACCAGGATGGCGCGCTCCTTGTCGACCAGCTTGACCTGGTAGCCGGCGTCGCGCAGGCGCCGCGCGCTCTGCTCGGCCAGGTCGGCGCGCGAGAGCGGCGCCGACCACACGGTCTTGTGGTGGAAGTTGCGCAGCGATTCCTCGCGCACGCTCTCGCGCCAGCTGCGCATGTCGCGGATCATGCGCGGGCCGTTGCGCACGATGCACAGGCCGGTCGAGAGGATCAGGAAGGCGAGGATCAGCAGAAACCACCAGGCCGTGTACAGCGAATACAAGCCCATCTTCTGGAACACTTCATACCAGAACGGCCCGAACTGGTTGATGTAGTTCGGCATCGGCTCGCCCTGCTTCATCACGGTGCCGATCATCGCGGCGATCGCGATGATGACCAGCATGCTGATGGCAAAACGCATCGACGACACCAGCTCGACGGCGTCGGCCAGGCCGCGCCGCTGGGTCTTCAGTTCAATTCCGGTGGTGCTCATGCTTGTCAATTCCTGTGTGCGGCTCGCGCCACGGCGGGCCATCGGCGAGCATACCAACAAAAAGGGCAGCCCGCTTACGCTGCCGCCCTTCTGGTATTGCCGCTGCGCGCCGGTGCGGGCGCGCGCGCCGCCGTCTTACTTGAGGCCGGCGATGTAATCGGCCACGGCCTGCATTTCCTCGTCGGTCATGCGCTTGGCCAAGGCGGTCATCTGCACGCTGTTCTTGCGCGCGCCCTTGTTGAAGGCGGTCAGCTGGGCGTAGGTGTAATCGTAGTGTTGTCCGGCCAGGCGTGGATACTGGGCAGGAATGCCGGCGCCGGTGGCGCCATGGCAGCCGGCGCAGGCCGCCACGCCACGGTCGCGCACGCCGCCGCGATAAATCGCCTTGCCGAGCGCGATGGTGTCCTTGTTCTTGGCGGCGCCGGGCTTTTGCTTCTGGGCCGACACGTAGGCGGCGATGTTTTTCTTTTCCTCGTCGCTGAGCGCCTTGGCGTACGGCGTCATGACCGGGTTGACGCGGTTCGGCGTGGTGAAGTCGACCAGCTGCTTGTAGACGTAACCTTCGATCTGGGCGGCCAGCTTGGGGTTGGTGGCGATGGTCGAATTGCCGGCCGCGCCGTGGCAGGAGGCGCAGGCGGGAACGCCGCGCGCGGCGTCGCCGGCGTCGTACAGGGTGCCGCCTTTGGCCGCATCGGCCTTGACGGGGGCGGGAGCGGCGCCGTGGGCGGGCGCGGCGGCGCCATGCTCGGCCGGTTTTTCTACAGCTGCCGATACCAGTCTGGTCAAGGCCAGGGTTGCTACCAACACGGACTTCAAAAACGCACGATTCATTCAAACACCCTGAGACGATTAGTAAGTTAGTTTTATAGGAATTCCGGGCAGGGCAAGCAACAGCCGCGCTGGGCGGAGAACTTGTCTGCACGCTATAACCTTTTGCGTTGCAACAATTCGTAACCCCTTATTGTACAATAGCTTTCTCGCGTTATCGCCCCCTTTTGTTGCAATTTCTGCCCATTCCATGTCCAAACTCTGGCAAGCCCGCTTCTTCACGACCGTCAATCAACTGCGCGATCTGCCCGACACCAAGGCGCCCGAGATCGCCTTTGCCGGCCGCTCGAACGCCGGCAAATCGACCGCGATCAACATTCTGACCAATCAGAAGGGCCTCGCGTTCGCCTCGAAAACGCCGGGCCGCACCCAGCACATCAATTACTTCTCGATCGGCGGCGCCCACGTCGGCCAGCACCGCAAGGACCCGACCATCGTCGACGAGATCGAAGCGCTGCTGGTCGACCTGCCCGGCTACGGCTACGCCGAAGTGTCGGGCTCGGCCAAGCTGCACTGGCAAAAGCTGCTGGGCGACTACGTGCAGCGCCGCGAGCAACTGGCCGCGCTGGTGCTGATCATGG
>JBDSTZ010000313.1:0-1734 GCA_039927975.1 Massilia sp.
GGCTTCACCATCAAGCCGGGCACCCATCCGGTGGTGCCGGTGATGCTGTTCGAGGCGCCCCTGGCGCAACGCTTCGCCGCCCGCATGTACGAGCTTGGAGTCCTTTTGAGTGGCTTCTTCTACCCGGTCGTGCCGATGGGGCAGGCGCGGGTGCGGGTCCAGCTGTCGGCCGCCCACACCCGCGAACAGCTCGACACCGTGCTGGCCGCCTTCGCCCTGGCCGGGCGCGAACTCGGCATCATCGCCCCCGCCTGATTGGACACGCCATGGAACGACTACTCATCATCGGCGCCAACGGCCAGATCGGCAGTGAACTGGTCGCCGCGCTGGCCGAGCGCCACGGCGCCGCCCAGGTCATCGCCGCCGACATCGGCGCCGACAACCGCTACGGCGCCGCGCGTTACCTCCAGCTCGACGTGCTCGACAAACCGCGCCTGGCGCGCCTGATCGTCGACGAAAACATCACCCAGGTCTACCAGCTTGCCGCGCTGCTGTCGGCCACGGCCGAACAAGCCCCGCTTAAAGCCTGGCAGCTGAACATGGACGGTTTGCTCGGCGTGCTGGAGATCGCCCGCGAGCGCAAGCAGGCCGGCCGGCCGCTGCGGGTGTTCTGGCCCTCGTCGATCGCCGCCTTCGGCCCGCACACTCCGGCTGACGCCACGCCCCAATACGGCGTCATGGACCCGTCCAGCATCTACGGCATCAGCAAATTGGCGGGCGAACGCCTGTGCGAATACTACTTCCAGAAGTACGAGGTCGACGTGCGCAGCATCCGCTATCCCGGCATCATCAGCTACAAGTCGCCGCCCGGCGGCGGCACCACCGACTACGCCATCGCGATCTTTCACGCGGCGCTGCGCGGCGAGCGCTACGACTGCTTCCTGGCCGCCGACACCACGCTGCCGATGATCTACATGCCCGACGCGATTCGCGCCACGCTCGAACTGATGGACGCGCCGGCCGCCGCCCTCAAGGTGCGCTCGGCCTACAACGTCGCCGGCCTGTCGTTCAATCCCGCCCAGCTGGCCGCCGCGATCGCCCGCGCGCTGCCAGACTTCGAGATCGCCTACGCGCCCGACGCCCGCCAGCAGATCGCCGCCACCTGGCCGCACAGCATCGACGACAGCCAGGCCGCCGCCGACTGGGGCTGGCACGCGCGCATCGGCATGGACCAGCTGGTGGCCGACATGCTGGCCAACGTCTCGGTCGACGCCGGCCAGCCGGCCTGATTAAGGAGACACTCATGGACATGAGCGTGTTCGACCTCTTCAAGATTGGCATCGGGCCATCGAGCTCGCACACGGTCGGCCCGATGGTTGCCGCGCGCCGTTTCCTGCTCGACTGTGGCGCGCTCGACGACGCGGTGGCCATCCAAGCCGATTTGTACGGTTCGCTGGCGCTCACCGGCGTCGGCCACGCGACCGACAAGGCCATCATCCTCGGCCTGATGGGCTTCACCCCGCAGACCGTCGATCCGGCGCAGGTCGAGAATCTGCTGGCCGATGTGGAGCGAGGCGGCAGCCTCAAACTCCTGGGCGACAAGCCGGTGCCGTTCAGCGCCCGCACCGCGCTGGTGTGGCATCGCGGCGACTCGCTGCCCGAGCATCCCAACGGCATGCGCTTCACGCTCACGCGCGCGGGCGGCGCCATCACCGAAAAAGTCTTCTACTCGGTCGGCGGCGGCTTCATTCACGCCGCCGGCGAAGCGGCCGGCCAGCAGGAGCAGGGCGCCGG
>JBDSTZ010000314.1:0-3500 GCA_039927975.1 Massilia sp.
CAATGATAGGCCCGCGCACTGCTTAACTCAAGCGGACGCCGGGCGGGAATCGCTGCGTAGTTGTGGAAATAAAGCGGGCAATCCAGCCAGCGCGCTCCAGTGGCTAATAACGGGCGCAGTAGCCGACGAACAAAAGCCATCCTTCTGGTCGTGTGCAGTTCAGGCGCGGGCGGCTACACCCACACAGCAGCGCGTTTGTGCACGCGTCTGCACAAAGGAACATCCATGCCAGTTTCGGCACCGAGACCGTGCTCGCAGCGCGGCTGCAACACGCTGGTCCGCGATGGTTCCGGGCGATGTCCCAAGCACCCGCGCGAGACATGGGTCAAGACCTCACTGACCAAGCGCATCACCGGGCGCCGATTGCAGGCCATGCGCGCGCGGCTGTTCAAGGAACATCCGCTGTGCGTCATTTGTCTAGAGGCCGGCCGTGCTGTTGCGGCCACAGAGCGCGACCACATCGTATCCCTTGAAGAGGGCGGGCCTGACGACCAGACGAATGAGCAAGCGCTGTGCGCGCAGTGCCACGCCAGCAAGAGCCAGGCCGAGGCGCAGCGCGGACGTCGGCGGGCATCGCGGCGAGCAGTTGCAAATACGAAATAGTTCCGACCAGCAACGGGGTAGGCGGGTCGAAAGTCGAGAGTCGTTTCAGCGGAAACCGATAGCTTACCTTCGCTTTTATGGGAAGCGAAAACTACCCCCCTGGGGTTTGATTCGATCAGGTGAAATGTTCAAATTTGGGTTTGTCCGTCTAGCCAGATCACGAATTCGCGAGGCAAAGAATGAGTACAAAACCGAACTTCACCACATCGCTGCCGGCCGTCGGCGGGTCGGGTGTCTCCAGCTCGGCGGCCGACACGGTATCGCCCGATCCGCCGCCCATCATTGGGCTGACAGATGACGAGCTGGAGGTGTACCGCTACATTTGTGAATCGCTCCGCGCAGCCGGCATCGAACACCTCACCGCCGGCATGCCGCTGGCAGTGATCGTGCGGACCTTCGTCGACTGGATCGCCGCCTCCAAGGAGTGCGCCGAAAAGGGGCGATCGCAAACTTCGAAAACTGGATGGGCGACCCCGACTCCATGGGCTGACGACGAGAAGCGGCTCAAGATGGAGTTAGGACAATGGTTGCCAAAAGCATGTTTAACGATTCCGTCCCTGGCGCGAGTGCGCAAGGACACCGGCGAGAAGGGCGGACAGGACGATCTGTTCGGCGACCTGGTCGGCCACGCCACCAGCTCACCCGCAAGAAGGTCCTTGAACTAACACCGCCCGTCCTGCACGAGTGGGACGAGGCGTATGGTTTGCCTGTGCTGCGCGGCGACATCCTTTCCTGCCGCATCGTCTACCTCGCCGTCAGGCGGCACTACGAGGATCTGATCAAGGGATCAAAGCGCGGCCTGGTGTTCGTGCCGGCGCATGGCTGGCACATCATCAGCTATATCGAAAAGTTTTTCGTCCACATCAAGGGGCCGCTGGCCGGCAAGCCGATCTTGCTCGACCCCTGGCAAAAGTTCTGGACCGCCGTGCTGTACGGCTGGCGCCGGGAAGTCGATGGCGGCCGGCGCTTCAATCGCGGCTATGAAGAAGTGGCACGCAAGAACGGCAAGTCCACGTGGAAGGGGCCGCAAGGCGCGTACCTGTTTTCGATGGATGGCGAAATCGGCGCCGAGGTTTACGCCGTGGCCACCACCCGCGCCCAGGCCATGACGGTCTTCAAGCCGGCTTTCGACAACATCAAACGGTGGGTGCGGCGGTCGGCCGGCGTGGCCCGGTCGTTCAAGGTCTTCGGCGGGCTCAACCAGGAGAAGGTCGAGCTCGATAGTTCGGTGTTTGCGCCGCTGCCGGCGAATGCGGAAAACCTCGACGGTCTGAACCCATCGGCCATTCTGTTCGACGAGCTGCACGCGCAACGCAACCGCGATGTGTGGGACGTAATGGAGTCGGCGCTCGGCGCCAGGACACAACCGCTGCTATCGGCCATCACCACGGCCGGCTTCATCCTGGACGGCATCTGTACCGAGGTTCGCTCCTACCTGATTTCGGTCCTCGAAGGGAAGCGCGTCGACGATGCCTTCTTCGGCTACGTGTACACGCTCGACGAAGGTGACGACCCGTTCGATGAGCGAGTTTGGTACAAGGCGAATCCCGGCCTGGGCAAGTCGAAGACGCTGGAGTATATGCGCGGCATGGCGCGTAAAGCGGCGGCACTGCCCGGCGCCAGGGCCAACTTCCTGACCAAGGACTTGAACATTTGGTGCAACAGCGCCGAGGGCTGGTTCGATATCAGCGTCTGGGACAAAGGTGGCAAGAAGGTCGACCCTGAGATGCTCAAGGGCCGGCGTTGCTTCGGTGGCCTCGACCTGGGATCGACGCGCGATCTTACCGCCTTCTCTTTGGTGTTCCCGCCCGACGAGGACGGCGGCGAGTGGTATGTGCTTGTGTGGTTCTGGTGTCCTAAAGCGAAGATCGACGCCGGTGAGCATGACGACGCCGCGCCGTACAAGGCATGGGCGGAGGCCGGTTGGATCGTCGGCACCGAGGGCAATGTCACCGACTACAACCCGGTGCGCTTGCGCATCCTGCAGTCGATGAAGGATTACAACGTAATCGAGATCGGCTTCGATCGCTGGAACGCGCTGCAGTTGGCGAATGAACTGCTCGAACAAGAGGTGCCGTTGGTCGAGGTGCCTCAGAACACCGGCGGCATGCACCCTGGTAGCAAGCGTCTTGAGGAGCTGGTCTACGGGCTACTGCTCAGGCATGGCGGGAACCCGGTGTTGCGGTGGTGCGCCGCCAACACCGCGCTGCTATTCGATACGAACGGTAACTATCGGCCCGACAAGAAGAAGTCGAACGCCAACGGCCGAATCGACGGCATCGTCGCAACCGTGATGGCCTTGAGCCGCGCGGCCTCTCACGAAGATCAAGGAGATATTGATGACGCAATTTACAACCCGGTTAGCTCATGAGCCTGATTAATTCCTTCCGCACCTGGTGGGGCCGAGGCGGGGCAATCGCCGAAGTGATCGGAAAGCAAAATCCAGTTCCCGGCGCCGCGATGGTCGCCGATACCGCCAACGTCGGTGTTGATGGCGCCCTGCAGATATCGACCGTTTGGGCATGCATCGATCGCAGGGCTTCCACGATCGCGAGCCTGCCGTTCTTCGCTTACCAGGAGGTCGACGGCGAGAAGAAGATCGACCGCACGAATCGCCTCTATCAGCTGCTGCACGATTCGCCGAATAGCCGGATGACGCCGTTCGAGTTCTGGCGCGCCCTGGTGATGAACCACGATCTGCGCGGGAACGCCTACGCGCGCATCGATCGCGATGGCAATGGGGAGGCGATCTCAATGTGGCCGATGCCGTCGGACCAGGTCGAGTCAAGGGTTCTGCCTGATGGGTCGATGGTCTACCTCTATTCCTTGGGGAACGATATTGCCGTGCTGTCCGACCAGAACGTCCTGCACATCAAGAACCTGGGTAACGGCACAAC
>JBDSTZ010000315.1:0-15041 GCA_039927975.1 Massilia sp.
CGCCAGCAAGCCATCGCCGAGCATGAGCTGGACCGCTTCACCCAGGCGCGCGACAGTTACGCGATGCTGGTCGAGGAACATCCCAAGTCGCCCAAGCTGGCGCTGTGGGTGCGCTTCGAGAACGACCTGACCGATTTGCTGCGGGTGAATCCGCAGCACCAGCGCGGGCTCGAATACGCCGCCGCCGCCGGCGTCGCGGCCGAGGGCAAGCTGGCGATGACGCCGTCCCAGCCGCCGGCCGGGGTGCCGCTGTGGGCCTACCGCCAGACCGAGCTGCTGGGCAAGGTGAAAGCCTTCGTCAACTTTTATATCGACCAGCGCCAGGCGCCGTACGGCGACTTCGGCGGCGGCATTTCGGACGACACCGACCTGCTCAACACCTGGCCGGGTGTCGCGCTGATGGGCAGCGAGCCGGAGAAGATCCGCCGCTCCGACCACGCGCTGCTCGAAGCGGCCTACCGCAACGGCATGTTCACCAACGGCCTGTCGACCATCCAGACCGACGAGCTGCACAGCTACGAGGAAGGCATCAATGCGCTGGCGCAGAACATGATCCTCAACTACGGCAGCCCGCGCCAATACGAGCGCGCGATGGAAACGGCGCGCGGCGTGTTCGGCGTCACCGGCATCAACGCCGCCGGCCATCGCCACATGCGCTCGTCCTACTACAGCGGCAGCAAGATCGCCGAGGAAGAACCGTGGGGCCGGGTCAAGCCCTACTCCTACCTGGTGATGCAACCGGGCCAGCTGCTGGTCGATTACAACGGCAGCCCCGCCGCGCGCAAGTACATGACCGAGATGGCCGATGGTCTGCTGGCGCATCGCCACACCGACAGCAGCGGCCGGGCCAACGGTCCGCTGGCGATCCGCTTTAGCGACGACCGCGAGATCGAAACCTCGCGCGGCTACTTCCCATGGCATGTGTACTGGGGTGCGTACAAGTGGTCGGGCGACAAGCGCTACCTGGCGCCGCTGGCCGACACCGGCCTCAGCATGCTGTCGGTGCTCAGCGCGAATGTGCTCGACACGCTCGCGCTGCGCGACAGCCTGGGCGGCCGCATGCTGGCCGGCGAGCGCGGCGGACCGACCGAGACGCGCCGCAACGACGGCCGCGCACCACGCGAATTGCGCGGCGGCATGCGCCCGGCGTCCAGCAGCCACCTGATGTGGCAGCTCACCGGCGACAAGCGCCATCTCGAGAGCCTGTACGCGGCGCAGATCGAGGAGACCGACAAGCTGGCCTACATCAACACCGAAGGCAGCCTGTGGATCGACCGGGTGGCGGTGCCGACCACCGAACTGCAGCGTGCCCGCCTGGGCGGCGTGGCGCTGGTGCGCAATTCGCTGTATCCGGGCCACGTGGTGAGCTGGCAGTTCGCCGCGCCGGCCAATGACCAGAGCGTGGCGATCCTGGTGCCGGACGCGACGCCGACCGGCTTCAAGGTGCTTGCCTACAATCTGGAGCAGCGGCCGGTGCAGGCGACCCTGACCGGCTGGAACATCGATCCGGGCGTGTGGGAAATCACCCAGGGCGTCGACAGCAACAACGACGATGTCGCTGATCAGGGTCTGGTCACGCGCGAGGAAACCTTCGAGCGCAGCCGCTCGCTGTCGATCACGCTGGCGCCGCGCAGCGCGACCGTGCTCACGCTCAAGCTGAAAAAACCGGGCACGCCGTACTGGTCGCGCGCCGACCTCGGCATCGACCCGGAGGACGTGGTGCGCAGCGCCGGCGCGCTGAAGGTGAAGGTGCATAGTCTCGGCGCGGTGGCCAGCAAGCCGGCCACGCTGATGCTGCGCGCGCGCGACGGCAAGGTGATCGCCAGCGCCGCCATTGCCGCCCTCGCCGCGCCCGACGACATGCTGCCGAAAACGGCCGACGTGGTACTGCGTCTGCCGGCCGGCGCCAGCACCGCCGGCGCCCGGGTGGAAATCGACGCCGGCGCGGGGGTGGAGGAAATCACTTCGCTCAATAACGTGGTGCGGCTGGAGTGACGGGCGCGCGAGCGCGGTAAACGGCCAGGGGCCGGGCGAGATGCCCGGCCTTTTTTTATGGGGCCGGCGATGGACGGCCGGCGCGATCAGTCGCTACCCTTGACCGCGTGGTGGCCAATTCGTCGCCGATTCGATCAATCCGAAATTTCATACTGTGGTTTGATTCTTTTCGTTGTGCCCGCGCGAAATTGCGGCCGTAGAATAGGTATTCGCCGCCAAGCGCATGGCTGACAGCAGTCGTCGCGCCAGGCGCCGATGCGACGCACCTGTTTCAAATGCACGTTCGGAAACGAGCGTCTCCCTTTGCGGCGCCCTTGTGGCGCCGCTTTTTTCAGCCGCTTTTTTCAGCCGATTTTTTCAGCCGATTTTTTCGGCTATATTCGATCGTTGTCTCCTTTCACTACCGACGCCCCGACCATGCCCAACTTCTCCCTGCCCCTTCAACGCCGGCCGTTGCTGACCGCCTGCGCCGCCGCTGCCGCCCTGCTGCTGGTCCAACCCTTGTCCGCCTTGGCGGCCGAGAAACGCATCACCGTGGCGGCTGACGGCAGCGGCAACTTCAAGACCATCCAGGAGGCGTTTGCGGCCGTACCGGAAAACAGCGCCGAGCGCACCATCATCCTGGTCAAGCCGGGCGTCTACCAGGGCCAGAAACTGCTGGCCAAGAACCGGAACAAGGTCACCCTGCAGGGCGAAAACGCCGAGACCACGATCCTCAGCTTCGAATTCAACGTCAAGGAAGACGGCGGCGGCGCCGACCCCAAGTTCAAGGGCATCGGCGTGCTGATCCAGAGCGACGACTTCACCGCCGACAAGCTCACCTTCCGCAACACCTCGGGTGACCACGGCCAGGCGCTGGCGCTGCGCATCGACGGCGACCGCGCGATCGTCACCAACAGCCGCCTGCTGGGCTGGCAGGACACGCTGATGGTCAACAACGGCAGGCACTACTTCAAGAATTGCTATATCGAGGGCCGCGTCGACTTCATCTACGGCAGCGGCACGAGCGTGTTCGACCAGTGCGAAATCAAGAGCAAGAACGGCGGCTACGTGACGGCCGCCAACACCCCGGCCGACAAGCCGGTCGGCTTCGTGTTCCTCAATTCCCGCTTGAGCGCCGATCCGGCGCCGTGGATCGATCCGACTGGCGAGGTGGTCAGCAAGCCGCAGGTCAAACCGCCGCAGGCCTACCTCGGCCGGCCATGGCGCCAGTACGCCTCGGTCGCCTTTATCAATTGCGAGATGGGCGAGCATATCCGGCCGGAAGGTTGGCACAACTGGGGCAAGGAGGAAAATGAAAAGACCGCCCGTTACGCCGAATACAACAGCCGCGGTCCGGGCGCCAATCCGCCCCAGCGCGTGGGCTGGTCGAAACAGTTGAGCAAGGCCGAGGCCGATGCGCTCACGCTGACGGCCATCCTCGGCGGCAGCGACAACTGGCGGCCATGGGCCGACGCCGTCGCGGCCGACGGCAAACCGAAGAAGTAAGGCGCCGCCGGGCGCCTTGCCAACGGGGCCGCCGCGCGGGCAGCCCCGTGGCGCGGTCAGGTTCCGGCGCCGGCCGACGATCGGCTGAACCGTCTCGCCGTAGCCCTCCCTCCCGCCAGCCGCCCCCTTCCGGCTGCGCGAACATCCTGCTTGCGCGCGCCTTGCCGCAGCCAGCCACCTCCCCTCTCTCCCGCGCCGCCCTGCGCACCGGTCCGGCCGCTTTTACGTCCGAGCCGGCCCGCTTGTCGGCCGGCATCCATGATCATCCGCCGTCGGACGAGCCGCCGGCGCCCAAGGCCGCCGCCATTTCTTGCAAGATCGCCAAGCTACGTGGTTTTATTTCCACGCCTACCCGGGATGGGTTTGTTGTACTCGTGATGACGACAAGCGCGGTTTTTGTTGCCGCCAGGAGAACTTGATTTGCCATCCTTGCCCGCCGCGCAGCCTTCCACTGACTCGTTGCCGCCCCTCAGAAACACCGTTTCGCCCCCTCGCCGTCACCATTCCGGCATGCGTGTTGCCCAAAGGAAAATAATAGATTTGGATGTATTTTTGGTACAAATAAGGATTTTGGATAAAAAAAGATTCCAGAAATCACTAACTTCCGAGTACCCTGTTTCACTAGTGCAGTCGTGTGGCCCAAGCCCCTCGGCAGGGCGCAAAACCCGGCGAAGCGGCAGTGCCGTTTGTTTGTTGGATAGGTGACAAGCTTGTTTTTCACTCGGCGGTTTTTGTCTGTTGTATTGGTGAATTTTGGAATTGCAGCTGCATGTCATTCGGCGGACACTTTAATTGCTTAATTTCAATAAAAATCACAAGTGTGTTGAACACACGAAAACTCCGGCTGCGCCTGTATGGACGCCGGCCTGTCGGGTGCTCCCGTCCCAATCGATGAGTGCGCCGCGCCTTTTTATGCACCCGGCATACCATCACGGCAGCTCGCCGTCGCCAGGCGCTACCGACATCGTCCCTGCCGCGAGGAGCGCGGCATGAACGAAGGATCCCTTGTCATCGGCGACGCCGTGGCAAGTAATTTTGTAAGCAACCGCATCAGAGAGGAAAAATAATCATGAGGAGACAACAAATGCGATTCCAGGTCACGGCGATTAGTCTCGCCTGCGTCACGCTGCTGAGCGGCTGCGGCGGTGGCGGCGGCGACAGTAGCGATGGCGGATTGGTGCAATCGGTTTCATTCCCGTTCCCGGGCGGCACGCTGGTGGCGGCACCGCCCGCAGTCGCGACCATTGCGTTGAAAGCGACGGCCAGCTCCGGCGGACCCGTCACCTACGAGTCGAACACGACCAGCGTATGCACCGTCAGCGGCGCCACGGTGACGCTGTTGAAGGGGGGCGAGTGCTCGATCACTGCCAGCCAGGCCGGCGCAAATGGCTACGCCGCGGCGAGCGCGCGCCAACTCTTCGTCATTCCCAAGCAGCCGCAGCAAATCGTCTTCCGCAACCCGGGATCCCAAGCGCTCGATACGACGCTGCTTCCGCTGGTCGCGACGGCCAGCACCGGCAAGAGCGTCGTCTTTACGACCAGCACGCCGACGGTGTGCTCGGTGACCGGGACCTCGGTCTCCAAGCTCGCCAACGGACTGTGCACCGTCACGGCCACCCAGGCCGGCGATGATTTCTATGCCGTGCAAACAGTCGATAAGAGCATTCCCATCGGCACCGCAAAGGCGCCCGAATTGACCTTCTTGAGCGACTTCAAGTCCTTGGGCGACTTCCCATTGCTGTTCGGGCATACGCCGGGCAACGAGTGGTGGTGCTGGGATTGCACCCCGTCCGGTCCCAAGGACGGCAGCGGCAGCTACTTCACGTTTACCTCGACGCCGCCCGACTGGGCACCGGACCATGCCAGTTTCACCTTGTACGGTGGCGGCATGAAGGAAGCCAATGGTGACGCGTTTTTACCTAGCAAGGTCGGCAACGAATTGCGCGGTACGCGGATCGACGCCCAGGCGGCGCTCAAGTTTAAGCTCACGCAGAACGCCGAATGGTTCGCCACGGGGAAAAACGGGGTCGTCGTCGAACTATTGCTCGGCCACTTCAATTTGAAAGCAGGCAAAGCCTGCAACGTGACGCTCAAGGCCACGGTGACGCCAACCGCGGCCGCCGCCACGAACTACAGTGTCGGCCTGGCGGACAAGTTCACGATCAGCGAAACGTGCGGCTTGAGCGGACTGGTCCTTTGGAACGAGGTGCAGGACTACGCGGTCACCGCGATCAGGTTCTCGGCGGTGACGCCGTACGCGGCGAAGACCGAGTACACCCTCACCGGCCCCATCACCTTCCAATGACAGCGGACGTCCGCTCGCCGGCATGACAGCGCAACGCCCGCACGGCGTTGGCGCTGCCCCGGCCGCGGCGCTGGACCAAGTTGCCCGATCGCCAAGACGACTGGGCATTCGAGACACGTTTTAAAAGAGAGTTAACGACATGAAGAGACAATTGAAAAAGACCACACTGTCGATCGCGGTGGCACAAGCCGTACTGATCTGCGGCCACGCCTTCGCCCAGACGGCCGCGCCGGCCAAGGAAGCCGACGCCGTGCAGACCATCATCGTGACGGGCCAGCGCGCGGCGATGCAGTCGGCGCAAAAGCTCAAGCAGAACGCCGAAGAGATCATCGACGGCGTCGTCGCCGAGGAAGCCGGCAAGCTGCCGGACCGCTCGATCACCGAGGTGCTGCAGCGGGTGGTCGGCGTGACGATCGACCGCAACCGCTCGCGCGGCGATCCTGAACACTTCTCGGTCGAAGGCTCGGGCATCTCGGTGCGCGGTTTGACTTGGGGTTCGTCGACCCTGAACGGTCGCGAATCGTTCTCGGCCGGCTGGCCGGGCCGCGAACTGAGCTGGGGCGATGTGCCGCCGGAACTGATGTCGGCCGTGATCGTGCACAAGAATCCGCCGGCGCAATTGATCGAAGGCGGCGTCAGCGGCCAGGTCGACCTGCGCACCGCGCTGCCGTTCGACTACAAGAGCGAGAAGCTGGCGCTGTCGGCGTCGGGCAACTTCACCGAACTGGGCAACTCCAAATCGCCGGCCGTCTCCGGCCTGTATTCGAAGCGCTGGGACAGCGATTTCGGCCAGTGGGGCGCGCTGATCGACTTGTCGGCCAACCGCTCGAAATTCCGCAACGACACGGTGCAGCTGGACGCCTACTTCCCGCACCAGGCCAGCGCCACCAGTCCGGTGTTCTGGTCGCCGAAATCGGCCTCGTGGCGCAGCAACAACGGCACCAGCGACCGGGTCGGCATCTATGGCGCGCTGCAATGGAAGAACAAGTCGATGGAATCGGCCCTGACCTTCTTCCAGTCGCAATACACCACGCATGACGAAGAGCACGCGCTGTTCACCGGCATCGAGGACACCTACAAAGTGGTGCTCAAGAACCCGGTCTACGACAGCAACAACGTGCTGCAGTCGGCCACCTACACCTACCCCATCGGCGGCAACGGCGCCAACAACTTCGCCGCCGGCGGCCTGGGCTACAGCTCGAACACCGGCTGGAGCGACGGCCACTCGAAATCGCGCGAGATCGCCTGGAACGCCAAGTGGAACATCAACCAGAGCTGGTCGGTGCAGAACGACCTGCAATGGGTGCATGCGACCAACGACAACGTCGGCGCCAACGTGTCCCTGAACACCTTCGTGCCAAGCATGAACGTGGACCTGACCACCAACCCGGCGCGCATCACCTTCGACGACGCCGCGCGCACCTTCCTGTCCGATCCGGCCCACTACTACCTCGACCACCAGATGCCGCAGCTGGGCAAGGCCGACGCCAACCTGTACGCCTGGAAGACCGACGTCAAGTTCAAGTTCGACCATGACGTGCTGCGCGACCTGACCTTCGGCGTGCGCCTGACCAAGCGCGACTCGGCCAAGCTGACCTCCAGCGGCACCGGCTGGTGGAGCCTGGCCCAGCCATGGAACGTCAGGACCACCAGCACGCCGGGCAAGCTGCCGTCGGCGACCGATCCGCAAGGCTGGCAGGGCCGCGGCAGCTTCGGCTACCTCAGCGATCCGCGCTACGCCGCGCTGGTGCCGACCACCACTGCCGATTTCAGCAACTTCTTCAACGGCAAGGTCGATGTTCCGGCCGGCCTGGTCATGCCGTCGATGGCCTACGTCAAGGATATGAACAGCTTCGCGGCGAACAATCAAATCCTCGCGCTGCAGTGCGCCGACGGCAACAAGCTCTACGGCCTGACCAACGACTGCACGACCTTGGCGGCGGGCTGGAAGCCGGAGGGCTTTGACGACGCGTCCAAAAACCGTCTGCAGGACGAGAAGACCCGCGCCGCCTACGCCGCCCTGCGTTTCGGTTTCGAGGAATGGCGCTTCCCGCTCGAAGGCAATGTCGGCGTGCGCGTGGTTCACACCGACGGCGTGTCGCACGGCTACACGGTCTTCAAGCCGAGCTACAGCAGCACCACCCCGCCGTCGGTGCCGCGGTTCGCCCCGATCGACTCGCCGATCGACAACAGCAACAGCTATGTCAACGTGCTGCCAAGCTTGAACTTGAAGCTGGAACTGTCGCACGAACTGCAAGTGCGCTTCGCCTTCGCCAAATCGATGTACCGGCCGAGCTTCGCCGACCTGGGCGAATACATCACCTTGACCCAGGACGTCCCGAACGCCACCGCCGGCCAGCAAAATGTCAACTACACGGGCAACAATACCGGCAATGTCAAGCTCAAGCCGATTCGCTCGGACAATTTCGACTTGTCGCTTGAGTGGAATCCGGGCAACGGCGCTTCGCTGACGGCAGCGGTGTTCCACAAGAAGGTGCGCGACATCATCCTGAAATCGGCCTTCAATGTCACCTACAAGGACATCGCCGGCAACGACCAGGACTTCGTCGTCACGCAGCCGGACAATGTGGCCAAGGGTTCGGTGACCGGTCTCGAGCTGGCCGGCCAGACCTACTTTGACCACGTGCCGATGTTCAAGGGCTGGCTGCCGGAGTGGGCCAAGGGGTTCGGCATCACCGCGAACTACACCTACCTCAAGAGCAAGCAGGAACTGTATCACCCGTTCAACCTGAAGTACTGCCCGGCCAACGGTTCGTTCAACAACAGCGCCTTGAACAACTTCGGTTGCGACACCAACGGCTTGCCGTTCAACTCGATGCCGCTGCAGTACCTGTCGCCGAACGCCTACAACCTGACTTTCCTCTACGACAAGGGCCCGCTGTCGGCACGCCTGGCGTACAGCTGGCGCTCGCGCTTCCTGCAGGGCCTGGCCACCAACGGCACCAACGGCACCGACGGCACCAGCGCCGATCCGACCCGGCCATTCGGTACGCATGACGTCGCCTGGGGCTTGCCAACCTGGCAGGAAGCGACCGGACAGCTCGACTTCGGTGTCGACTACAAGATCACCGACCGTCTCTCGACCAGCTTCTCGGCGAGCAACCTGACGGACACCGTGATCAAGCAGTCGCAGCAGCAGACGATCGGCTTCACCACGCGCGCCTGGTTCGAACCAGGCCGCAGCTATCGCCTGGCGATGCGCTACTCGTACTAAGCAGTGGCGAGGCGGTCCCCGCAATGGGGACCGCCTTCGCGACGCGCCGAGCAAGGCGGCCCCCGCACTCCGGGGGCCGCTTTTTTTTGCGCTGGACAGCCTGCGCGCCAATCGAGGCCATTGGCGCCTCCCTGCCGCGTCGCGCGCGGCCGGGAAGCGCCAGCATTATTTCTGCACGTAGCGGCTCAGCTCAGCGGCGGCGAGCAGGAAGTTGCCCGGACCGTAAGTTTCGGTGCTGTGCGCGTCGACCGTGCGGGCGCGGCGCCGACCGGCTGCACGAAGCCGAGCATGCCGTCCGGCTGAACCGAGTCGACCAGCACCGGCCACGCCCTGGCGACCGCCGGCCAGTAGCGCGCATGATCGAGCACGCCGTTATTCAAACCCCACAGGATCGCATAAGTGTAGAACGAGGTGCCGCTGGTCTCCCTGGCCGGATAGCTGGCCGGGTCGAGCAGCGAGGAATGCCAGCTGCCGTCGGCCGTCTGCAGCGAGACGATGCGCTGGGCCATTTCGCGGTACATCGCGACCAGGCGTGGGCGTTCGGGATCGTCCTGCTTCATGTTCGACAGTACGCGCACCAGAGCGCCCATCACCCAGCCATTCCCGCGCGACCAGAATACCTTTTCGCCATTCTTCTCGCGCTTGTCGAAATAGCTCTCATCGCGATAGAACAGCCGGTCCTTCGGGCTGTACAGGAAATCGCTGGTCTTCCACCACAGCCTGGTGGCCGCCTCGAGGTACTTCCGCTCGCCGGTGGCCGTGCTCAGATAACTGAGGCCGGTCGGCCCCATGAACAAGGCGTCGCACCAGGCCCACTCGCGGTCCATGATGCCCTTGCTGCTCAACGACAGCGACTCCGTGTGCGGCTGCGCCACGATCTCGTCGGCCTGCGCCTGCCAGTTCTTCAGCATTTTCGGCTCGCGGTAGCGCGCGTACATCTGCGCATAGACCTGGCCGACGCAATAGTCGTCGGCGAAATAGCGCCGGGTTCCGGTCTTCCATTCCAGCTCGTCGCCGATCTTGCGCAGGAAGGCGTGGTACTTGCCGTCGCCCGTCACGTCGCCGGCGGCGAAGATGCCGACGTAGGCGGCGCAATAAGTCCAGTTGTACTTCGGCTTCTTGAAGCCTTCGCTGGTCCAGTTACCGATCTGCCAGTCGGCCACTTTGCGCATGGTGTCGGCGATATAGGCCGGCGCGAACACGCCGTCGTGCGGCACGCCGGCCTGGTTGGTGGTCGTCGCGCAGCCGGACAAGGTCAATGCCATCAGGGCGCCGCACAGACGGAAGGAAGGGTTCATGAAGCCTCGCTATGAAAGTGGAGAATGCGCCGGCCAGGCGATCGTGAAACCGGCTTTCGACATCGGCAGGACGCCCACGCGCGCGCCGGTGGCCGCCGCGATCGCATTGCACACCGTGATCTCGCCATTCATCGCCAGTTGCCGCGCCAGCGACGCTTGGCGAGGCCTCAAATTATGCCATTCTCGTGTGCCAATCATGCTCACGAGGCTGATTGTTTCGCGACCTCCCAACTGCTGGGCGGCACGGAGGAGACCGGGGCGCCCGGGGGGCTCCATTTCGGCTATCGCCATTGAGCCGGCAAGTGGGCCGTTGCCGCCGCTCGCCGCTTGGTGGACAATGACGCAGACCCGCCGCATTCACCGCCACTTGAAAAGGCCCCCATGCTTGAATTGAGACCGACCTGCGAACACTGCAACCGCGCCTTGCCGCCGGCGTCGCTTGACGCGCGCATCTGCAGCTATGAATGCACCTTCTGTGCGAACTGCGTCGATCAGGTGCTGGGCAATGTCTGCCCGAATTGCGGCGGCGGCTTCACAGCCAGGCCGGTGCGGCCGGCGCGCCACTGGAAGGGTAATAACTATCTGGGCCACGATCCGGCGCGCACCGAGGCGAAGCACCGCCCGGTCGATCCCGCAGCGCACGCGGCGTTTTCAACGACGCTCAGACACATCGCGCCTGAAGACCGCTAGGCCAAGGACCGGACATGCGCGGATGCATCACACTACACAAGCCAAGAATTTTTGGCGCGGCCCTCCATATTCACTGGGCGGTGCTGGTCGCCGGCGGCATCCTGTTCGGGGCCATGATCAAGCAGCCGCTACACGCGGCGCTGTTCGTCTGCTCTTATTTCGGCGTCATGCTTCTGCACGAAGCGGGGCATGCGTTCGTCGCCAGGCGACTGGGCTGCCGCCCTTCGCATATATACCTGACCTTCATCCACGGCCATTGCGAATGCGATTTGCCGGATAGTCTCAGGGAACATGCCATGCTCGCATGGGGCGGTGTGCTTGCGCAGCTCGCCGTCGCGATGCCGCTCCTGCTGCTGGGCGAAATCGCGCCACTGGCCGCCAACGCCTGCTTCGGCATACTGCTGGTGGTATTCGGCTATTTCAGTCTGTCGGTGGTCATACTCAATCTGATGCCGGCGGAAGGATTGGACGGCGCCCTCGCGTGGCGCCTGGTTCCCATGCTGGTCCGCGACATCTTTCAACGGCATGCCGCCAAGAAGGCCGCCAAGGAAGTCCTGCGCCGCTTCAAATAGCAGGCCGAGCGCCCAGGCGGTGCCGGGCGCGCGCAGCGTCTACTTGGGCAGCAGCGCCTCGCCCGTCACCTTCAGGGTCGCGCTGGCGGCCTTCGCATACGCCGGCTGGCCTCCGCCGGCATGCAGCGTGTAGAGACCGGCAAGCACCTTGCGCACACCCTTCGCATCGACCTGCGACTGGGCGCGGGCGTCCAGCCCGATCGTCACCGTGGCGCTGGCGCCGGCCTTCAGGTGCACCCGGCGAAACCCCGCCAGCACCGGATTGGCGCTGTCGCCCGGCTTGGCCAGATACAGCTGCACCACCTCATCGCTGTCGCGCGCGCCGGTGTTACGCAGGGTGACCGTCGCATTCACCGCCGCCCCCGCTTTCACACTCGCCGACGACAGCGCCAGCTTGCCGTAGGCGAAGCTGGTGTAGCTCAGGCCCTGGCCAAAGGGATGCAGCACCGGGCCCTTGAAATAGCGGTAGGTGCGGTTCTTCATGCTGTAGTCGGCGAACGGCGGCAAGTCCGCCTCCGAACGGTAGATGGTGTACGGCAGGCGGCCGGCCGGACTCACCTGCCCGCTCAGCACCCGCGCGATCGCGCTGCCGCCAGCTTCACCCGGATACCAGGCCTGCACGATGGCGTCGGCGTTGGCCTCGACCCACGGATCGGAAATCGCCCCGCCGGTCACGTACACCACCACCAGCGGCTTGCCGGCCGTCTTGACGGCTTCGAGCATGCGGCGCTGGGCCTCGGGCAGGGTCAGGGTGATGCGGTCGCCGCCCTTGAAGCCGGTGTAATCGACCTTCATCGATTCGCCTTCGAGATCGGGCGAGAGGCCCACAAAGGCGACGACCGCGTCGCTGCCGCTGGCGGCGGCGACGGCGGCGTCGATCAGGGCGTCTTTCGGCGTCACCCACTCGAGCGCGCTGGCGCGGTCGTCCATCGAACGCACGTACTCGATCTTGACGCTGTGCGGTTTGGTATCGGCAAAGTCGAATTCGATCTTCTTGCTGGCCTGGTCGCAGTTACCGGCCGAGCACACCGCCGTGTTGGAGGCGTTGATGCCGGCCAGTTCGGGGGTGACCACCAGAGCGCCGTCGATCCACACCTTGATGTCGGGGATCGGCCGGTCCTTCCTGGCAGTCATGCGAAAGCCTATTTCATAGGTGCCCGGCTTGGGCGGCGTGATCACGCCGGTCCAGCGCACCGAGAAGCGGCGCGGCGCGAAGCCGTTTGGTGCGCTCTGCTGGAAGTTGAAGTTGATGACCGGATCGGTGCGCGTCATGCGCGGCGCGCCGGCGAAATTCAGGTTGTCGAAATACTCGCCCTTGAGGCCATGCTCCTCGCTGCCGGCCGCCACGCGCAGATAGGTTTCCGGAATCGGCATGCGCATGCCATCGGTCAGCGGGGCGCCGGCGGCGTAGCGCACGCGCGGCGCGCCAAAGGTGGCGCGCAAGCCGTCCACCGGCAACGAGGCGTTGACGATGGTGCCGTTGTAATTGCCTTCGAGGCTTTGCAGCAGCGCCGCGTTGGGACCGATGACGGCGATCTTCGCCTTGTCGCCGAGCGGCAGCAGATTGCCCTGGTTCTTGAGCAGGACCATCGCCTCCTCGGCGGCGCGCTGGGCCAGTGCGCGGTTCGCGCCCGAGTTGATCACACTGGCCGGCAGGGCGTCGAAGGCGCTGCCGTCCACCATGCCCATGCGGATGCGCGCGACCATCAGGCGCACCAGCGCGGCGTCGATCTCGGCTTCGGTGATGTAGCCCTTGGCCACCGCCGCCGGCAAGCCCAGGTAGGTCTTGCCGCAATCGAGGTCGGTGCCGGCCTTGACCGCCATCGCCGCCGCGTGCGCGATGTCGGGCGACGTCTTGTGGCCGGTGACCAGGTCGCCGACCGAGTCGCAATCGGACACCACGAAGCCCTTGAAGCCCCAGTCGCCACGCAGGCGGTTTTGCAGCAGCGGGCTGACGCAGGCCGGCGCGCCGTCGATCGCGTTATAGGCGCACATGAGCGAATAGGCCTTGGCGTCGACGATCGCGTTGCGAAACGCCGGTAGATAGGTGTCTTCGAGGTCGAACGGCGCGACGTCGACGTTGAAGCTGTGGCGCGCCGGCTCGGGGCCGGAATGGACCACGAAGTGCTTGGGCGTGGCGATGCCCTTGAACAGCTTCGGGTCGTCGCCCTGGATGCCGTGAATGAAGGCCATGCCCATGCGGCCCGTCAGCAGCGGGTCTTCACCGTAGGTTTCCTGGCCCCGGCCCCAGCGCGGATCGCGGAAGATATTGATGTTCGGGGTCCAGTAGTTGATGCCGAAGTAGCGCCCGGTGCCCTTGGGATCGCGCCCCAGCGCGGCGTTGTAGTTGGCCCGGCCTTCAAGCGCGATGGTGTCGCCGATCGTGTCCATCAGCGCGGTGTCCCAGCTGGCCGCCAGGCCTATCGCCTGCGGAAAGACGGTGGCGTTGCCGGCCCGCGCGACACCGTGCAGCACTTCGTTCCACCAGCCGTAATACTTCAGGCCGAGGCGCTCGATGGCCGGCGCGCTGTCCTGCATCTGTTCGGCTTTTTCGGCCAGCGTCATGCGCGCGACCATGTCCCTGGCGCGCGCCTCGGCGCTTTGAGACTTGTCACGGAACGCCGCCGCCGGCGCCGCCTCGGCGCGGCTGTCGGCCGCCGCCAGCATCAGCGCGCAGGCGAGCGGAATGGCCAGCGTGGCATGGGCCATTGGCGCAAAAGGAAAACGGTTAGCCGGCGCGCGGGTGCGCGCGGGCCGGTGGGCGGTAGCGGTCATAAGTCTCCTGTGGGTGCGCATGGCCGTCGACGAAGCCGGCCTCGCGCCAATTCTGCTTGTCCGTAGAAGCCGAGGCAATTGCGAAAAGCATCATCGGAACAACTATTTTCACAAGTCGCGCTTTCGATGCGCACCCCGCCACTACAAAGGCCACGCTGTATTGACACGCACGCTCGCCAGCGCCGGCCGACCAGTTCGGCGACCATCCTGGCGCCACGGCGCGGATGCCGCGATGTTCAATGCGCGCGTGCCACGGCAACCTTCCGCTGCGCGCCGTGCACGCATGGCCATCCGCGCACAAGTGAAGGTTAATCGCTTACTTTTTTGTCGCGAAAACAACATATCGGCGCGCCGCAAAGACCGCCGTCATGCGGCCTGGATTTTCGCCGGCCAAAGCGAGCGTTTCCATTGCTGGCGCAGCTTCACAAGGCCGCCGTTGGAGCTGCGCGAAGGCGTTTGCACTGTTGAAAAAAAACCCACCTTTAGCATTTTTCATAATTGCGATTTGCCGCCCGGGCAAGCAAAAATAATTTTAAGACGGTCCTGGAGAACGCCGCGAAATGCCGCAGAAACGACATTGCGGCCGGCGCTCACCGCCGCCATCGCGTGCACGCATTTGGCGTCACGCAGGTGCAAAAACAGATGTTCACAAAAAATGGAGATAGACAATGCGAAACAGTAAA
>JBDSTZ010000316.1:0-15751 GCA_039927975.1 Massilia sp.
GATGGAGCAAAGGTCGGCGCGCATGGTCATGACGACGGCGCGCTCTTGGGTTGTCAGATGTTTGTATATTTTCGCCATGGCGGCACCTTACAGCAGAAGGTGTTGCACTTGGTCTTTGAGAACGCCGAGTCCGTTTAATTGCGAACTCAACAAACATATTAATCGACGGGACTTACGGGGTTAGCAAAACTTGGTTCAGCTGCCAGCTTCGTATCCGGACCGAAAGTATACTTCATGTCGAACTTCGTATTTTCACGGCGTGCTCTGCAAACCATAATTCTTCGAATGTCTAAACATTTGCAGTCAGATCAATTAGGTTCAATTGTGGCACGGCTGAATAGGCGCGGTGAGGGGCGCATACCCGCAATGTGGGAATTGGTCGTGCTGGATTCGTTGGGACGGATGGCGCGTTTGAAACATGAAGTTGAGCTGCCAGATGGCCGCCGTCCGGATTTTGAATTAATCATTGAGAATCTAGACGGTAGCGAATTTCTTCTCATTGGTGATATTACAACTATTTCAGACGCGGCGCTAATCGAAAACAACCCTGAGTGGGCACTCAGCCTTGAGCTGAGTCGCCTTGCGCGTAAATATGGTCTAAACCCTAATCACTTCGGCTATCGTCTATCGAGCCATTTGGTTCGAAAACGATCAAAACTCTTTTTGCCGCCGCGTGGCAAACTCTTAGAACTGTTAGGAAAGGAGTTGCCTCCTTGGATGCGAAAACTTCGCCATAATTTATTGCAGCACGATATTTTTGATTACGTGGGCACGACTGCAAAATTTTCGATTTCCTACGATGTCACGCAGAGGTATCAAAGTGGAAGTTCTTCAAGTTATGATACGGTTACGTCGCCAACAAAAAACACCCTGTCTACTAGTCTGAAGAGTAAAGTAGCTCAGCTCAGGAGCGCTCCGCCAGAGGCTACGCGCTTGATTATTGTTTGCGACGGAAGTAGTTCAATCTTCCGAAATCAAACATTACGGTCGATGGGCACTTTTAACTGTACCGAAATTGCAACGGATTTTTTGCGGCAGAACAGCAGCATCGACGCGGTCATTCTTGTCACGGTTGATGGGGAGAGGACTATTGAATTTTTAGGCGATATTTCTGGATTCGAATTGCGTTTAAGTTTGGTTTTCGCACCTCCTGAAAACCGGAGCGCTCGACTTAGCCCACATGTGCTTAAAAATCTCGAAGATGTCTGCGAGAAGCTCGTCACGCTGATGCCCACACCGGTCAGGTCTCCGAGAAAAGCTGCTCATTTGGCAAAGAACTTTGATTTTGGTCCTGACATAATTGGAGCGCTCAAAATGAATAACGACAGGGTTGCCTTTTCGGTGCGGGCGTTGCAGCACCTGTTAGCCGGACAAATAACAGTTGAAGAATTTAATGCGGCGCATGGATGGGACGAAAAATGGAATCCTTTCGAATATAAACTTCGCGAAGGACGTATGATATCTAAGGCGGAGATCGTTAGTGGGGGAGACCGCGACGATGACTGGATCGCTTTGGATTTCGGCCGTCCGGATCCCGCCGTCACGCAATTCAACGCGGATGCCGCTTCAAAGGCTAAAGTTTGAGATTGTCGCGAAGTCGGTCGAGATAGTCCGCCCATCGTTGCATCATGTGTCGGCGACCGGGCAAGTGTGCGGTGCGGTTCTACGCGCGGCCATTTGGATCGATCACCGCGTGGGCTAGTTGGTGTTCAATGAGGTCAACGCGCTCTTCGAGGATCTCGTCAAGCATCGTGCGGGCCATTGCGCGGAATCCGTGCGCAGTCATCATCTCCTTGGCATACCCCAGGCTGCGCAGTGCCGCGCTGACCGTGTTCTCGCTCATACAGCGATTGTCCGAGCGGATGCTGGGGAAGACGTATTTGCCATCGCCTGTCATGCGCTCTAATCCCCGCAAAATTTCGACGGCTTGAGTTGGGAGCGGAACGAGGTGATCGTGCCGCATTTTCATTTTTGCGCCGGGTATGCGCCAGAGCGCGTCCTCCATATCGATTTCTCGCCATTCTGCTGCACGCAGTTCGCCAGGACGCACGAACAGAAGGGCGGACAGCTTGAGTGCTGCGGTGGCGTAGGGGTGGCCGCGATAGTCGTAAATCACGCGCATTAACTCCGCCGCCGGCTTGGGGTCAGCGATCGCAGCGTAGTTGCCTCTGGCAGGAACGGTAAGTGCGCCTTTGAGATCCGCCGTGACATCGCGCTCGGCTAGGCCCGTGGCCACGGCGAAGCGCAGCACCTGGCCGCAAATCTGTTTGACGCGATGTGCCGATTCGTGCCCGCCACGCGCTTCCATGTGCTGCAAGCACACCAGCACGTCGCGTGGCTTGAGTGTGGAGACAGGAGTCTTTCCGATGTGCGGGAAGACGTCATTCTCGAGCCACCCGGTGACTTTCTGGCGCGTGGTCTCAGCGCGGCTTGCAGCGGTCTTCTCCATCTACAGGCGCGCGATCACTTCGAAGGTCTGCGCGGCGGCGAAGATCTCGTCCTGCTTTGCTTCATACCTGGCCTGCACCGGGTCCAGTCCTTCCGCGATCAGGCGTCTGGCATTGACGCAGCGCGCACGGGCCTTGGCCAGCGTGAAGGTGGGGTACACGCCGAGTGCCAATGGCTTGCGCTTGCCCAAATGGCGGTAATCGAGCCGCCAGTACTTTCCGGAAGTGGTCACGAGCAGGTACATCGCGTTGCCGTCTGCGTGCTTTTGACCTTCAGGCTTGCTGGACTTGGGGTTGCGTACGAAAGTGTCGGTGAGTGACATGACAAATTCTCCCATGCCGTGACGGTATATTCTTTGAGGCAACGACGGTATACCGCCAAAGATGACGGTATACGTGCGCGCTTCACTGATTTTTCATGAGACAAGCTGAGCCAAAGTTCCGGCCGTTGTCATAGGGGAGAATGGGAATTTTGCGATGTCGCGAGATGGTGCGATACGACCTAATGGTGCCCGGGACCGGAATCGAACCGGTACGCCATTTCTGACACGAGATTTTAAGTCTCGGGTGTCTACCAGTTTCACCACCCGGGCAACGGCCCAGATTCTAACATACGCCACGCTGTCCAGCCACCGGCGCAGCCCGATGTCCTATCTCGCTAAGTGTCCAGCCCGGCGCCAGTATGACAATACCGTTTGGCCACTTAATCGCTGGGAATCCGCGCCACCCTCTTTGCCTTTGCTTTCCACGCCAACGCTAGGCGGCCAGCGCCTTTTGCCGCTGCTTCCTTTGATATCTTCCGACTATCACCGAGGTTGGGATGTAGGCGACGCTGTAGATGAATAACCAGATTATCAGTATAAAGAGGCCGCCCTGCATCATGCCGCAGCACTCAAATTTTTCACCGGCCGGGGTGCGTGCTTCCGCTGCGGCCAGCATCGCGTAGATCGCCAGGGAGGCCACGACGCAGGACACCGCGATAGAAGACATGGCGTTGAAAACTGTCGCGCTAAGAAATTTGGGCTTTTGAAACTGCATGCAAAAAAGAATTCCCGCAGTCGTGGCCAGGCCGCACCCGAGAAAGACAAGTACCAGAACTAGAGGCACGATTAAAAGTCCAGCCATCATGTCGAGTTGCTCCCTTATTCGGTTGGGTGGTCCGTCAATGCCGCTTCATCGCGCTATCAGAAGGCGCGGGCAAAATGTGCGGAGGCGACGCGCTGCGGAACGATGTCGCGCGGAACCCGACACCCTTGATCAGGCCGCGCCGCTGCCATCCGTATGTCAACAAATCCACTGCCGAGCTTATCTTATTAATTTATCACTTGCAATAGCCGCAACAGGTCACCGAAAGGCCGCGCCAGCGCCCTCGCCCGTCAGTCCACCTGCTTCGTCGACACCAGCTTGTTCACGTCAAACCCCTGCGCGCCCAGGCGCACGAGCAGATCCGCATAGGCTTTCCGCTCGACTGTCGGCGCGCGCGACAACACCCACAGGTACTCGCGCTTGCGGTCGCTGACGGCTGCCAGCTGGTACTTGTCGTCCAGATCGATCACCCAATAGTCGCCCCACACGAACGGCAGTATGGATAACCACGCCGGGGCGAAACGCACCTTGAGCATCGGCGAGCTCGGGCCGCCCTGCTGCAAGGCGGTGCCGATTGCCTCCTCGGTGGCGCCGCTTGCGGTCTTGCAGCGGTTGACGACCTTCACGCTGCGGTCTGGCTGCACGCTGTAATTGGCCACGGTGAAGCCCGCGCATTGTTTTTGAAAGCGGTTGGGATACTTGGCGATCTCGTACCAGGTGCCCATGTAGCGCGGCACGTCGAGCGAGGCGATCGGCGTCACCGGGGCCGGCTCGGCGGCCATGGCAGACAGCGTCGGCAGGCACAGCGCGGCAAGCAGGATGGCGGATTTCATGGCGGCGCTCCGGGCGGAATGGTTGACGAAGCCGCATCTTAGCCCGGCCCGGTTTTTCGCGCGTCACGCCAGCGTCCTGAACAGACCCGGGGCGTGCACACTAGCGACGTATTCACAAGGATTTTCGCGCCGCAAACGGGCTACTCGCTTTGACAATCTCCGCTACAATCCCGGCAAATATTATTGCCTGGAGTCACAATGAACGTCTGTAGAGAATGCGGGGTCGAACTGAGGCGGCGTATCGGCCGTGCCTGGTGGATGCGCGTGCTCTTTCCGAACAGTGTGAGGATGCAGTGCACGATGTGCGGCGCGCGCAATGTGCTCTTGCGCGGCGAAAAATCGAAGATCTGAACTGTTGGCGGCGCCGGATCGCGGCGCTACGCAAAAAAGCCGCCAAGTCGTTCCGGGCGGCTTTTGCTTTTTTGCTGTCACGACGGGCAAACGCCCAACTTTCTTTCATTTCTTTAGCCAATCGAAGGCGCAAAGGAAATTTATACGAAAAATGTAACCAGCTTTGCGGCCGAGAGTGGCAACCAAAACGGCCCGGGCGCGGTCATATCTGCTCCGGCGACGCCATGGGAGGACGTGTGACTGAACTCATTGAACCGTATTCAGAGCCGCTGGGCGAAGGCGAGCTGTATGCCGGGCTGATTCTGGGCAAGGAAGGGGCGCCACATCACCACCTGGTGCTGTTGCCTGGCAATGCGGACGATGTGACCTGGTCGTCCGCGCGCACCTGGGCCACCGACAGCGGCGGCGAACTGCCCACGCGGCGTGAACTGGCGCTGCTGTTCGCCAATTTGCGCGAGCAGTTCGGGCGTGTGTGGTATTGGTCGAACGAGCAATCGGAAGCCAGATCGCAACTGGTGTGGGGGCAAAATTTTTCGAGTGGAATTCAAACGATGTACGGACGGCCCTTTCGCGGCCATGCGCGCGCGGTGAGACGCTTGCCGGTGGGATAGGCGCACGCCGACGGCCGGTGGATGTGCCGCGCGCTGCGAGTGACTGAGAGGCGCTAGGGTCGCGGCGATGATCGTGTCGGCGCGCATTCACCATCGTTTGCGGCGCGGCGCCCCGCTGTCGCGGCCGTTAGTAAAGCGCGGTTCCCTGGCAAGCTCGGCGCGACGGACCGCCATTGCTTGCGCACATCGCGGCGGGGGACGAGGTTCGTCACCCTCCCCGCTCAAGCCATCTTATGTGCCCTGCCGCACAGATAGACCATGGTCTTTCCCATATTGTTCGTTTGTCTATTCCGACAAACCGCCATTCAAACCGCCGCAGGGGAACACTATGAACATCATCATCAGCCTTATCGTCTACCTCGTCATCTTCGGGCTCATCTGGTGGCTGGTCAGCATGCTGCCACTGCCGGCGCCAGTCGCGCAGATCGTCCGCGTGCTGTTCGTTATCTTGCTTATCCTGATCGTGCTGTCAGTGTTCGGCATCATTCCGGGCACCTACCTGCCGAAGCTGCACTTGTAGTCAGCGAGCACACGCAAAAAAGCCGGCCCGGGCTATCCGCCTGGGCCGGCTTTTTTACGTCTGCGCCGCCCTACTTCGCCGGCACCGCGCTGCGGCCGATCGGCTGCGCCATATTGGCCAGGTACCACGCAGTCGTGCTCATCCAGGCGACGTGGCGCTGGAAGTCCTCGCGGTTGACCTTGTCGAGCGTGTCGGCGGCGGTGTGATGGTAATTGAAGTAGGCCGTGGCGTTGATCAGCGGTTCAAACACTGGCACGCCGGCCTCCTCGATCTCGGTCAGGTCGCCACTGCCGAGCACGTCGTGGCGTTGAAACGCGCCCGCGCCGATCGCCTGCAAGGCCGTGCGCAGCGGATCGAACAAAGGCGCCGCTTGCGGCCCGACGCTGGCCCGGATGCCCAGCATATAGCCGGAACCGCCATCGTTCTCGATCGCGGCGAAATGCTTGCCGGCCAGCGCCTTGTTGGCTTCGAAATACGCCTTCGCGCCGCGCCCGCCGTTTTCCTCGTTCATCCAGGCGATCACGCGGATCGTGCGGCGCGGCCGATAATCGAGCCGCTTGAGCGTTTCGATCACCCCCATCGCGCTGGCCACGCCGGTGCCGTCGTCGTTGGCGCCGGTGCCCAGGTCCCACGAATCGAGGTGGCCGGAAACGATCACGACTTCGTCGGCCAGGTCGGTGCCAGGCCAGTCGGCGATGACGTTGAAGCTGTCGGCGTCGGGCAGGATCTGCGGGGTCAAGGTCAGATGCAGCGACAGCGGACCGCGTTTGAGCAGGCGCGCCATCAGCATCGCATCCTCGCTCGAGACGGCGGCCGCCGGAATGCGCGCGCCCTCGGCCAGGCCGGATGTGCCCGTGTGCGGCAGGCGGAAATCGGCGCCGCCGACCGAACGGATCAGCACGGCGGCCGCCCCGAGCGCGGCGGCGGCTGGCGGCCCGCCGTAGCGGTAGCGCCCGGCCTGGCGGTAAGCCTGGCTGGCCTGGCCGCCCTCGGCCATGCGCTGGTCGAAGGGCACGTCGAACAGGACGATGCGCCCTTTCACCTCGCCCTTGCGCGCTTGCAGCTCATCGAAATCGTGCACCACCATCACCTCGGCGGTGAGCCCGGCCGCCGGTGTCGCGCCGGAGCCGCCCAGCGCGCTCAGCACGACGCGCTGGGTGATGCCGGCCGGACGGCCGGCGTAGGCAACCAGCTCGGCCGTCTCCTGGCCGCGCACCCAGTGCGGCACCTTCACCGCTTGCAGCGTGACCTTCGCGCCCAGCTTGCGCATCGCATCGGCCACCTGCGTCACGGCGGCCGCCGCGCCGGCCGAACCGGACAGGCGTGGGCCGATCAGGTCGGTCATGTCGCCCAGGCGCTCGTAGGCCCAGCCGCCGGCCAGCGCGCCGTCGCGCACCCGAGCCAGGGCTTGCGGATCGTTGCCTGGCGTGGCGGCCAGCGCCCCCGCGCTCAACAGGCTGGCGGCGATCATCGCGGCGAGCGGCAAACGTGCACGGGACAAGCGGGACAGGGGCAAGCGCGACAAGGAGAAGCTGGAAACGGATGGGGCGATACAGGACGAGCGCGGCAACGGCGAGGCACGGCGATTCATGCGGCAATTCCTTCGAAGTGGCAGGAGGAGTTAAACGATAACCCATCTGCAACTATTTTGCTCGCCGTATGTCAGGCGGGCGCCGCCACCAGTCGCACCAAGGTGATTTCGGACGGCGCGCCGAAGCGTTTCGGTGGCCCCCAGTAACCTGTGCCGCGGCTGGTGTAGACCCACAGCGAGCGCAGGCGGTTGAGGCCGGCGGTAAATGGCTGTTGCAAGGGCACAAACAAATTCCACGGGAAGAACTGGCCGCCGTGGGTGTGGCCCGACAGCTGCAAATCGAAGCCGGCGTCGGCGGCCGCCTCGGCCGTGCGCGGCTGGTGCGCCAGCAAAACCATTACCTTGACGTCGGGCGGCGCGCCAGCGGCGGCGGCGGCCGGATCGCTGCGGTGATCCGGATTGAAATGATGGGCGGTGAAATCGGGCACGCCGGCGATCATCAGCGCGTCGCCGCCGCGCCGGCGCACCACGTGCTGATTGATGAGCACGGTCAGTCCCAGGCGCCGCATCTCGGCGATCCACTCGTCGGCGCCGGAATAATATTCGTGGTTGCCGGTCACGAAGAAGGTGCCGTCCGGCGCGCTCAAGCGTTCGAGCGGCGCGGTGTGCAGGCCCAGCCGGCGCACGCTGCCGTCGACCAGGTCGCCGGTGATGGCGATCGCGTCCGGCCGCAAGCCGTTGACTTTGGTGACGATGGCATTCAGATAACCACGCTTGATGGTGGGGCCAACGTGGACGTCGGAAATCTGGGCGATGGCGTAACCATCAAAAGCGGGCGGCAAGCCGGCAATCGGCACCTCGACCTCGACCACGCGGGCCACGCGCCGCGCGTTGACCAGCCCGATGAGGGTGACCACCAGCGCGCCGAGCGGCACCGCGGCAGCGCTGTTGCGCAGCAAGGCGGCGCTGCCGGCGCCGGCCAGCGTTACCACAAGCAGCACGATGTCGCGCGCCACGGTCAACACCAGCAGCGAGGAGAAAAATCCCATCGCCAGCACGCCGGCCCAGGCAAGCTGATCGGACCAGCGCCCGTGCTTCATGCGCGGCGCGCCAAGGCCGACAAACACCAGCACGATCGACAGCAACAGCAGCGCCACGCCGAGCGCCATGCCGGCCGGCGTGGGCGCGAGCGCCGGCAACAGGCGAAAGCCGATGTATAAATGCAACATCGCAAGCAAAGCCAGGAAACTCAGGACGGCGCGTCGAGGCATGGGACAACTTTCCGAGGGTGCGGATTAATCCTATCTAGATGGGGCGGCCTGCGCGATCCGCAAGGGCCAATCGTGTGGCGACAAATGTTACATACTCTGGCCGAGATGTAAGAGTCTGTATTAAGAATGGCGCGTGCCGCTGGAGAATATATAGTTCACTCATGCCCAGCGCTATTTAACGATCATCCCGATCCCGCTCGAGGCAAAAGGAAACGCCATGTTGAACAAATTTAGCTTAGGCGCGGTGATGTTGGCCGCTGCGGCCCTCTCCTCCACGGCGATGGCTAGTGATCGTGGCACCAATACCGCCGTTGGCGCGGTGCTCGGCGCGGCCATCGGCCACAGTACCGGCGACCGTAACGGCGCCGCCGTGGGTGGCGTGATCGGCGCGGTGATCGGCAATTCGATCGCCACCAACGACAACCGCTATTACGACAATCGCAGCGGCTATTATGACAATGGCAGCACGTATTATTCGCAGGGCAGCAACTACTATCCGGCGCAGACCTCGTACTACCAGTCCGCCCCGGTGTATGTCGAATCGCGCCCCGTGTATTACGAGCCGGCCCCGCGCTATTACAGCCGTCCGGCAGTGGTGTATGTCCAGCCACGCGGCTATTACGAGCATCATCGCGGCTATGACCGCGGCCACGGCTACGGTCGCGGCGGTTACGATCGCGGCCACCGTTAAGCCGCCCGTCAGCGAAGTCTGACGCGGCAGGCGCCGTCCAGGGAAACCTGGGCGGCGTTTTTTTTCGCCCCCCCTCCGCTAGCGCTGTCTGACGGCTTTCCGCCGTTTGCCAGGGACAGGACGGGGGAAGCATGCTCGAAGCCGACGCAATCATCACACTTGAACGCAGCCGCTACCGGCTGCGTGCGCGCCTGGCCGGCTCCGCCTACGGAGTGCTGTGGCGCGCCAGCCCGCAAGACGGTGGCGCCGATGTCGCCCTCAAGCTGATCAACCACGAACAGATGGCGCGCGCCCAGCCGCACCAGCAGGAACGCTGGGTCAGCAGCATGCAGCAGGAGATCGCCTTCCTGCGCGCGCTCGCTCCGTGGGACGGCCGCCACATCGTGCGCCTGCTCGACAGTGGTGTGCAGGCCGGCCTGCCGGTGATGGCGCTCGAACTGCTTGACACCGACCTCGCCAGGCACGTCGCCGCCGAGCGCGAGGCAGGCCGCGCGATCGCGCTGGCGCGCGTGCTCGATTTTATCGCCCAGGTCAACCAGGCGCTGGCCAAGGTCCACCAGTACGGCTGGCGTTATCTCGACCTCAAGCCCTCCAACCTGCTGCTCGACGCCAGCCGCCGCCACCTGAAACTGGCCGATTTCGGCACCAGCCGCGCGCTGGCCGATTGCACCGCGCACACCTACACCGGCACCGCCAACTGGCAGGCGCCGGAACAGTTTTTCCCGGCCGCGGACGGCTATCTGACCGAGGCCCGCAGCGATTATTTCGCGCTCGGTGCGCTCTTGTTTTACCTGGTCACCGGCGGCCGGCCGCTGCGCTTTTGCTGCGATTGCGGCGACGCCTATCGCCAGCACCAGGAACAGGCGGCGGCAGCGCTGCGCGCACGCCACCAGGGCGCGGTGCCGCCTGTGCTGGGCGACGATGAAGCGGCCTACTTTTCACGCTGCGTCGCGCGCGAAGGCGATGGCGCCGGCGCTCTGCTGCTGCTGCGCGCCCTGCTCGGCGCCGAACCGGCGCAGCGTCCGCCGCACGCGATCGGCATCAGCCGGCTGCTGGCCGCCATCGGCCGCGACACCAGGCTGGCCGCATGAGGCGCGTGCTGCGCATGAGCGGCGCCACGCTCACCGCATCGCTGCTCGCGCTGGCGTGCCTGCTGCAGATGCTCTGCATCTGGCGCGCCGGACCGGCCTTCAGCCCGTCCGTGATCAGCGTGACGCTGGCGCCGGGACAATCGCTCACGCTCGGCCGCCACGCGCTGGCCGCGCCGCAGGCCGACGCCGAACACCTGTCGTTGCGGCGCGACCTCGCGGGCCGCTGGTGGGCCGGCAACGCCAGTGCCGGCCATGTCCTGCTGCTGCAGCGTGAACGCGGCGAACAAAGGATCGGCAGCGTGGCGCCGGCAGCCGGGCAGCAGTTACGCATCGGCGCGGCGCGTTTCGACGTGCTGGCGGCCGACCAGGACGCCATTGCCTTTGCCGGTGGCGGGCACGCATGGCGCTACGACGGCGCCGCCCTGCTGCGCGACGGCATGGCCCAAGGCGCCTGCGCCGACAGCGGCGTCGGCGCGCGCCTGGCCGCGCTGTGGAACCGCGCCGCGCCCTTGTCCGTGGCGTTCAGGCGTCCGCTCGTCTTTGGCGGCAATCTGAACTGCGGCAACCGCATCGGCATCGCCCACGCGACGCCAGGCAGCGCCATACTCACCCGGGTCGATCGCCAGTTGATGCTCGCCGCCGGCGGCGACGCGCCGGTCCAACTGTCGTCCGCTGCCGGCGTGTCGAACCTGGCCAGCACGGAAGAAGCCCTGAGCGGCGCGAGCGCGCTGGTGGCCGGCCACACGCGCCTGGCGCTGACCATCGACGGCGACCGGCTGCTGCTGCGTCCCGGCACGCATACCGCCCTGTTTGCCGACACCCGTATCGCCCTGCCTCCCGGCGTGCAATGGCAATGGCGCCAGCGCGCCAACTGGGCGCTGCCGGGCGGCGCGGCGGCGATCACAGGCGCCGCGCTGTGCATCCTGCTCGGCATTGCCACCATCGCCGGCTGGCAGCGCGAGACCCTGGCACTGCGCTGCGCGGCGATCGGCAGCGCGCTGCTGGCGATCGGCGGCCTGACGGCCCTGCTCGCCCAGCGCGCCGGCACGCCGCCCGGCGTCGGCGTGTCGATGCTGCTCGGCTGCGCCGCGCTGTGGTGCTGTCTGCTGCGGCCGGCGCGCCTGACGCTGGTGTCGGCGGCCGGCATCCTGCTGCTGGCACTCGGCCTGCTGGCGCAGCTCGAACTGGGCTTCGGCGCGATGGAATCCTCTTGGCTGCGCCACTACCAGAAATCGACCGCGTTGCTGGCCATCGGTCTCGGCGTGGCCAGCTACGCGCAGCTGCGCTGGCGCGGCGCCGGCGCCGCGCTCAAGCAGAACAGCCTCGAATGGATGCTGGCCCTGCTGGCCGGCGGCGCCCTCGCCGCCCTGCTCCTGCAAGTCGTATTCGGCGACGAAACCGGCGTGTTCGACCTGCAGCCGGTCGAATTCGCCAAACTGGCGCTGACCGCCCTCACCGCCCACTGCATCGCCATCGGCATGGGCTGGCACCGCGCGCTGCCCGAGCATGAGCGCACGCTGCTGCGGGTGGCCAGGCTGGCCGCGCCCGCGCTGCTGTTCATTGGCCTGCTTGGCCTGGCGCTGGTGCAGGTCGACGATTATTCGCCGCTGGTGCTGCTGCTGGTGTGGAGCATGGTCATGGGTTTTGCGTTTGCGCTGGCGGCGCGCCGCCTGGTTCTTGCGCTGGTGCTGGCGGCGACCGGAGTGGCGGCGCTGACCGCCATCGCGGCCCTGCGCGGGGCCGGCGCGGCCGAGGTGGCGCAGTGGGGGTTCTACGCCGACCGTTTCCTGGTCTGGCTCGACCCGGCCGGCCATCCGCACACCGGCCAGCAGCTGCTGTCCGGCGCGCGCGCCATCGCCGAAGGCGCCTGGTGGGGCGCCGACAGCATGCTCGGCCTGTCCTCGCTCGGGCAGCCGGCGGCCGCGGCGTTGCGCATCCCTGCCGTGCAGGACGACTTTGCGCCCTCCTTCTTCATCAACCGCCACGGCCTGCTCGGCGCGCTGGCGCTGTGGGCGCTGCAGGCGCTGTTCCTGGTCGGCCTGCTGCAAACGGCGGCGCGTTCGTTCGCCGCCAGCGTCGCCGCGCGCGACTTCCGCCAGGCCTGGCTGGGCCGCTTCCGCTGCTTCGCGCTGTGCGGCGGCGCCGCCTTCGTGCTCGGCCATTTTCTGCTGTCGTGGGGCAGCAACCTGTCGATCTTTCCGATCATGGGTCAACCGATGAGCTTTTTGTCGGCCGGCGGCAGCCACCTGCTGTTTTTCATCTGCCCCCTGCTAGCGTTCAGTGCGATGTGTGCCCAATCTTTCGAGGAGAGTCAATCATGCCGGTCTATGTCCAACACGAAGTGCTAGGCAAGGTGCCCGATGTGTTCAATGCCGAGGCGATCTGGCAGGCGCCGGGCCTGGCGCTGTTTGCGCGCCGCCCGCTGCTGCGCGACCTGCTCGAACGCTCGCCGCGCGAACATCGCGGACGCGCCGCCACGCGCTGCTTTTCGCATGTCACGCTGATGCTGCCGCAGGAGGAAGTCGACGACGACCGCCACCTCACGCGCGGCGCCCGCGTGCGCGACCTGGCCGACTCGCTCAAGGCGCTGCACCAGAAGGACTTCGGCGACCTGCTCGGCAGCGACGAAGTGCGCTACGACGTGGTCGGCGCCGATGCGCTGGCGCCGGGCCAGATCGAAGTCAAGTTCGGCCACGCGGTGTATCTGCCGGCGGCCGACGAAAAAATCCTGTACACGGTGAGCACCTCGCGCGACAGCGCGATCTGGCAGCCGGTCTGCCCGATCTATCCGAACCAGCGCCTGGCCCTGATCGGCCAGGACGGCGATACCGCCAGCCACGCGGCGCCGGCCTGGCCGTTCGGCGCCGAAGGGGCGATCCTGCTGATCAACGACGGCCCGGACGCACCAATCGAAGTGCAGGTGCGGCCCAAGGATGCGTTCGACTGCAGCTTCGACGCCGCCGAAGGCTATTACACGATCCGCCAGAAGCGCGTCACCGGCGCCGACGCCGCGCGCCTGCTGATGAAGGTGACGCGGGTGGCCGCGCCGGCCGCGCCGGGAGCCAAGCCGGCGCTGGCGCCCGTGCCGGCGCCGGCGCAGGCCGCACTCAAACCGGCCGCCGTCTGGAAAAGCCGCCTGCCCTCGCCCGGCGAAGCCGAACAGACGGCGGTGCCGCTCAGCCATCGTCCCGCCGCCCAAGGCTTCGAAGCCGACGCCACCTTCGCCCCGCTGGCGCGCCAGCGCGTGAGCCTGGTGGCGCTGGCCCTGCCGCGCCTGTCGCGCTATCGCGACACCGGCGCCAGCGCGCTCGAATTCGGCTTCGACCACACGCTCGGCATGGCCGCTGAAGGCGCAACCCCCGTCATCAGCTTCGCGGTCGACGCCAGCGACCAGCTCCACGCCATCACCGGCGCCGGCCGCCAGCCGATCAGCGCGCCGGCCAGCTTCACGCCGGTCGACGGCGGCACAGTCAAGCTGCTCGGCGTCGCGCACGAGATGGCCGAACGCTATTGCGCCCTCCTGCGCCTGCCGCACAGCGTGAGCGTGGCGGTGGCCGGCGGCGCCCGCCTGGTGTTCGGACGCGGCGCGCCGATGCTCGCGCAGCTGCGGGTGCTCGACGCGCCTCGACATTTGCGTCTGGCCGGCGCGGCGGACGGCGCCAGTGCCGACCGCATCGGCCTGTCGCGCAAGGCCTTCAGCTTCGAGCTCGGCGCCGCCGGCTACCGGATCGGCCGCCTGAGCGAGACCCAGGCGCTGTACCACCTCGACGCCGAACTGGGCTTCGTGGCGGCGATCACCGGCGACGATTACCTGCTGCCGCCCGGCCATCACCTGGTGGCCGGCCACTACGTGCTGCGCTTCGACGCCTGAGAGGCCGCCATGACGAGCGTGATCGCCTTTGCCATCGGCCTGCTGGCGACCCTGGTGCTGGCGTCCTTCCTGACGCCGGCGCGCTGGTGGCGCCGCCCCAACGCGCGCGCGCTGGCGGTGCTGGTGGCCGGCACCTGGGGTATCGGCAGCCTGTTCCTGCCGCTCATGCAGACGCCGGCACTGGCCTCGACCGAGACCGCGGTCACACCGGCGCCTCTTCCTTCGCCGGTGATGGCCGGGCGCGACTACCTGGTGTTCGAGGCGCTCAATCTGCGCGCCGGCAGCGGCGTGAGCGCGCCGCGCATTACGGTGGTGCCGGTCGGCGCCACGGTGACGGCGACCGGCCGCCACGAGGGCGACTGGTGGCAGGTGCACACCAGAATCAACGGACGCGAAATCGACGGCTGGGCGAGCAGCCTGTGGCTGCGCCGCGCCGACGAGCATCATCCATGAGGATCGCTCAGGCGATGCCGTTTTCGCCGTGCAGCACGAAACCCGGCCGCATCAGCAACCGTTCGCGCCAGGCATCCAGCGCGGCATAGGCGGGACGCGCCATCGGCGTCATGCGCCAACGGTTCATCGACAGCCCGAGCACAATGTCGGCCAGGGTAAAATCGGCCCCGGCCACGTACGCGCCGGTGCGTTCGAGCTGGGCGTCGAGGATGCCCATGCGCGCATTCCACTGGTCCACGCTGGCGGCAATCTCGCCGGCCACTGTATGCGCGGCCGACTGCCGCACCAGCGCCATGAAGGCGTAGCGCCAGGCGTTATTGAGTTCGGTGGCCTGCCAGTCCATCCATTTTTCGATCTGCGCGCGGGCGGCCGGGTCGCGCGGCAGCAGGTCGAGCCGGCCGTGTTTCGCCGCCAGGTAGCGGCAGATCGTGTTCGACTCCCACAGCACCACGCCATCGTCGCGGATGACCGGCACCATTTTGTTCGGATTGAGCGCGGCGAAGGCGGGATCGTCGGTGGGCCGGAAGCCGGCGCCCCATTGTTCGTTGTCGTAGGCGAGCTCGATTTCGGCACAGGTCCACAGCACCTTGCGCACATTGATGGACGTCGATTTTCCCAGTATTTCGAGCATCTGTTCTCCCCGCTTGAATGGTGGTTCGGTGTGCGCCGTATTTGCGCTGAATCGCTATCGGATTTCTTGCCTCGCATTATGCCGCTGTTTGCGGGAGCACATGCGCTGCTAGGGAAACACTGATTTATTCGCCCCCTCAGTTCCCGCCAGCGGGCCGACCTGAGACAATATCGGTACGTTCACCGCCTGCCATCGATCATGCAAAAGAGTTTCTCCGACCTCGAATACGCCGCCAAAAAGAAGCTGACGCGACGCGACCGCTTCCTCGCCGAGATCGACAGCGTGACGCCTTGGGGCAAGTTGCACAAGCTCGTCGAACCGTTTTATCCGAAGGTTGAAGGCGCGGGACGTCCACCGATCGGCT
>JBDSTZ010000317.1:0-15399 GCA_039927975.1 Massilia sp.
CCTGCGCGCCGGCGCCTACCCCCTGTGGGGCCTGGCCTACTACCGCTGGTGGCTGGCCGACCGTCTGGTCGAAGCGGCCCCAGTCTACCTGCTGGCCGGCTCCTCGCTGTACAACCTCTGGCTGCGCGCACTCGGCGCGCGCATCGGCCGCGACGTCATCATCGGCTCGGCCTCGCTGCGCGCGCCCGACCTGCTCGAGATCGGCGACGGCGCCAGCATTGGCAACGCCGTCAACTTCGAAAACGCGCGGGTCGAACGCGGCCAGCTGCTGCTCGGCCCCATCACGCTGGGCGAGAACACCTGCGTCGCCTCGTTCGCCGTCCTCGAAGGCAATACCGCGATCGGCGCCAACGGCCACCTCGAAGGCCAGTCCGCGCTGGCCGACGGCGCCCGCGTGCCGGCCGGCCGGACCTGGGCCGGTTCGCCCGCGCGCGACGCCGGTCCCTTCGTCGCCACGCTGCCGCCGCGCCCGCGCGTCACCCGGTTCCGACTCGGCGCCGAAGCGCTGTTCTTCGTGTTCGGCATCGTGCTCGTCGCGACCCTGTTCTTCATGCCGGTGTTCCCCAGCTTCGTGCTGATCGACTGGTTCGACGAGCGCGAAGTCATGCCGTGGCTGATGGGCGCCGACATTCCGACCCAGCTGGCGCGCTATTTCGTGCTGGCCTTCCCCGCCAGCGCGGTACTGATCCTCTTGACCGCGCTGGTGTCGGCGGCGATCCGTTGGGGCGCCCTGCCGCGCCTGCAGCCGGGCCGCTCGCCCGTGCACAGCAACACCTACTGCGCCAAATGGCTCGTCAGCCACATCCAGGAATCGAGCCTGAACGTGCTGCACGGGATTTACGCCACCGTCTTCGCGCCCTACTGGTACCGCCTGCTGGGCGCCAAAGTCGGGCGCGACGCCGAGATCTCCACCGCGCTCGGCGTGGTGCCCGACATGCTGACCCTGGGCGACGAAACCTTCATCGCCGACGCCGTCATGCTCGGCGACGAGCAGATCGACGGCGGCTGGATGACCATGCAGCCGACCGTCATCTCGCACCGCAGCTTCGTCGGCAACGGCAGCTACATCCCGGACGGCACCGTGCTGCCGGAGCGGGTGCTGGTGGGCGTGCACACCCACGCCCCCGACAACGAGCGCATGGCCAGCGGCGACACCTGGCTCGGCTCACCGCCCATCCACCTGCCGGCGCGCGAGGAAGTGAGCGGCTATCCCGAATCGCTGACCTACCGGCCGTCGCCGCTGCGCCGGCTCGGACGCACCCTGATCGAAGCGTTCCGCATCGTCGCCCCGCACGCGGTGGTCATCGCGGTCGGCTACACCGTGGTGCTCGACGTGATGCCGGTCGCCGGCGCCGGCCGCTGGGGCGAAGTGCTGCTCGACCTGGCGCTGGCCGGCCTGGTCTACGGCATCGGCAACTACCTGTTCGTGCTGGCCTTCAAATGGCTGCTGCTGGGCCGCTACCGCAAGCACGCCGCGCCGATGTGGACGCCGTTCGTCTGGCTGTCCGAAGGCGTCACCAATATGTACGAGGGCATCGCGGTGCCGAACTTCATGCGCTACCTGCGCGGCACGCCCTGGCTTCCGCTGGCCTTCAATCTGCTCGGTTGCAAGATCGGCCGCGGGGTCTACCTCGACACCACCGACATCACCGAGTTCGACTGCGTGACCATCGGCGACTACAGCGAATTGAACGCATTCGCCTGCCCGCAAACCCATTTGTTCGAAGACCGCGTGATGAAGATCGACCACGTGCTGATCGGCGAACGGGTGTATCTCGGACCGCGCAGCGCGGTGCTCTACAGCGCCAAGGTGGGCGACAACGCCCGCCTCGGGCCGCTGACCCTGGTGATGAAGGGCGAGCACATCCCGGCCGGCAGCAACTGGGCCGGCTGCCCGGCCGCGCCGCTCAAACAGGCGCCGTCCGCTTGATCAGCAGCATTATTTACCTAGCTCAATATGTGCCAATAGGAAACACTGCAGCATGACGGGATTGTCCACTTCGCCTGGAACCCGTCATGCGCAAATTCGTCTACGGCTTGACCATCGCGCTGCTGCTGTTCGCCGGCTGCTTCCTGCTGGTGTCCTGGGCCAGGGGCAAGCACATGGCGAGCTACCTGGAGGAATTCCGCCCGATCGGCGGCGTCAATAACAACTTGAACTACCCGGAACTGAACGCGGTGCCGGACCTGCCCGAACTGGCGATCGCCCCGCTCAACTTCGCCAACCCGCAGACCATGGAACTGGTGGACGGGCCCAACCCGCGCACGGTGAGCAACCGCATCGCCGGCGGCGTCAGCACCTCCGGCGACGACGCCCAGACCACCGATCCGCTGGCCTCGGCCTGGGTCTACGTCTTCGGCCAGTTCGTCGACCATGATCTGAGCCTCGAATTTTCCCTGCCGTCCGGCCAGAGCATCGCCATTCCGGTGCCGCCCGGCGACCCGTTCTTCAAGGACGGCAGCGTGATCGACCTGACGCGCGACACCCGCAACCCGGTCACCCGCACCATCATCAACACCGCCGCCGGCTACCTCGACCTGTCGCAGCTGTATGGTTCCACCCCGAGCGTGGCCAACGCCCTGCGCGAAGACGACGGCAGCCTGAAAAGCTCGCACGGCGGCGAAGCCCTGCAGATTATCGACGGCCGCTTCGTCGCCGGCGACCCGCGGGTCGGCGAAAACCCCGAGATCACCGCCGTCACCACCCTCTTCATGCGCGAGCATAACTACTGGGTACGCACCCTGCACGGCCAGCACCCCGGCTGGAGCGGCGGCCAGCTCTACGACATGGCCAAGGCGATCACCACCGCCGAATACCAGAACATCGTCTACGGCGAATTCCTGCCGCTCCTGATCGGCCCCGTGATCGGCCCCTGGGTCGCCTACGACGACAAAATCAATCCGCAGGTGACCCAGGAATTCTCGACCGCCGCCTTCCGTGCCGGCCATAGCCAGGTGTCCGAAACCCAGTCGGGCGTCGACAACCTGGGCAACGTGACCTACAGCCAGTCGCTCGCGCAGGCGTTTTTCAACACCCCGGAAGAGACCCTCGCCAACGGCTTGAACGCGCTGATGCGCAACGTCACGCGCGAGTACGCCCAGGCCACCGACGCCTACACCGTGCCGGTGCTGCGCAACATGCTGTTCGCCCCCCTGCCGGGCGGCAGCGTCGACCAGTTCGACCTGATCGCGATCGACATCCAGCGCGGACGCGACGTCGGGCTGGGCACGCTCAACCAGACTCGCGCCGCGCTCAAGCTGGCACCCTACACCAGCTTTGTCGAACTGACCGACGACACCACCCTGCAGGCGCAGTTCAAGAGCCTGTACGGCACGATCGACCAGGTCGAACTGTTCATGGGCGGGCTGGCCGAGCGCCATGCCGGCGGCGCGCTGGTGGGCGAGACCTTCCAGGCCATCATCAAGCGCCAGTTCATCGCGCTTCGAGACGGCGACCGTTTCTTCTGGCGCAACCAGGGCTTCGATCCGAAGACCGCGGACATCATCGGCCGGACGCGCCTGTCGGATCTGCTGCGGCGAAACACCGATTCCTCGCCCGTGCCGGACAATGTGTTTGTCGGCCATGCCGCAGCGGCTCCGCGCCGTAATCAGAAGGCGCCGGCGACGCCGGTCGATAATCATGGGCGGATGGGACGGCCGTTCATTTCGCCCTGATCAAAGCGGTGCTCGGCGGATTGTTAACCCGCAGGTACCTCGTTCGAGTCCTGCTGCGGGGAGCCAGAATACGAAGGTCCACATCAAAGGATGTCGTCCTTTTTGCTTTGGCTCTATGGCCATTGCTATTTCTTCAGAGAGCCTTGTTTTTCCCACACGCTCAATATGGCATTGAAACGCTTGGTATTTTCCTCTTGAGCCGAAAGGTACTTTTCCATCCGTATTTGCTGCGCCTCGACCACATCCAGTTGATGATTGATGCGTGCCACCTGCCTGTCATACGCTGCAACTTGCGCTGCGGCTTGGGCGTTCTGGGTGGATTCGGAACTTGGGCCCAGGTGTGAAACTATTGGGCTGAGAACCAAGGTCCAAAGGAGCCAAAAAATGATCGTAAAGACGGAAGACTTCAAGCAAAAGAGCAGTATGGGTTTGTGCATTTGAATAGTTGCTGAATACATTATCGTTGACAGGCGGCGGGCGCGAAAGGTGAAGCAGTTCACAGGGTCACCCATCAGGCAGCCAGCGTCAACGCAATAAAATTTTCGGTACCTGTCCTTCGCGCCCAAAGCGATCCCGAAACCCCGGCTGTTCTCATGCATGGGTGCGGAGTCAAGTCTGTGCGCAAGCCTCAGCTTTCCGAGTTCGAGGAGGTAACGATTGAAATGGCTGGTGTCTAGCGCTTCCTCTGCAATGTGACTTGATTCACGCTATGTTCAGCGGCGCACAGCACGCGCCCCGCCTTCGTCGTACAGTGCGCCTTTGCGCATCCCAACGCGCGCCTGGCTGCGGGGACAAGACATGGCAATGGCGTCGACTTTTCCTGGATTCATCTTTGCCACCGGCATCGAAAACAGCATCCCGACCATCGAGCACGGCAAAGTGCGCATGGACGAAATGGAGAAATGCGGCCACTACCGCCACTGGCGCCGCGACTTCGAGCTGGTACAGCAACTCGGCATCCGCTTCCTGCGCTACGGCCCGCCGCTGCACACCAGCCTGATCGGTCCGCGCCCCTACGACTGGTCCTTCGCCGACGACACCTTCCGCGAGCTGCGTCGACGCAATTTGGTGGCCATCGTCGACCTCTGCCATTTCGGCCTGCCCGATTTTCTCGGCAACTTCCAGAACCCCGACTTTCCCGCCATCTTCGCCGACTACGCGCGCGCCTTCGCCCAGCGCTATCCCTGGATCCAGCTCTACACGCCGGTCAACGAAATGTCGATCTGCGCGATCTTCTCCTGTCTGTACGGCTGGTGGAACGAACAATTGCAGAGCGACTGCGCCTTCGTCACCGCGCTCAAGCACCTGGTCAAAGCCAACCTGCTGGCGATGCGCGCGATTCTGGAAGTGCGGCCCGACGCGCTGTTCATCCAGAGCGAATCGACCGAATATTTCCACGCCGCCTCGCCGCGCGCCATCGGCCCGGCCGAAACCATGAACGCGCGCCGCTTCCTGTCGCTGGACCTGAACTATGGCCGCCGGGTCGATTCGACCATGTACGAATACCTGCTCGACAACGGCATGACGCGCGATGAATACCATTTTTTCCTCGACAATAATCTAAAGCACCACTGCATCATGGGGAACGACTATTACCAGACCAACGAGCACCGCGTCACGGCCGACGGCGCCACCAGCGCCTCGGGTGAAATCTTCGGTTACGCCGTCATCACCCACCAGTACTACAACCGCTACCGGCTGCCCGTGATGCACACCGAGACCAACCTGTGCCAGGGTCCCTGCGGCGACGAAGCCGTCAACTGGCTGCGCAAGGAATGGGCCAACGTGCTACGGGTGCGCAACAACGGCGTGCCGATCGTCGGTTTCACCTGGTATTCGCTGACCGACCAGGTGGACTGGGACAGCGGCCTGCGCGAAAACAATGGCCGGACCAACGCGCTTGGACTGGCCGACCTCGACCGCAACCTGCGGCCGGTGGGCCACGCCTACTGCGAGCTGATTCGCGACTGGACCGAAGTATTGCCGACCCAAAGCGTGTGCCTGCAAGTGCCCATCGCCCTCGCTGAGGATTATCCGGAGCTGGCTGCGACTGCCGGCGCGAGCGCGGCGCCCGCTCCCGGCGCGACCACCAGCGCGCCGAAAAACACCGATTAAACGCAATGGCATAGCAATGGCATGGCGCAGGCACAACAAGGCATGGGGTCAGGTTGAGCTGACCCCATGCTTCTGCCCCATGCTTCTGCAACTGGCGCCCTTGAGCCACGTGGCGCCGGCGCGCGAGGTGTCGATGCTGTTCGCCGCGCTGATCGGCGGCCATTTTCTGCGCGAAGGTGACCGCCTGCAGCGGCTGCTCGGCGCCACCCTGATCGCCATCGGCGTGATTGCGCTCGCCACATAAGACAACTCACTGTCACTCCGCGTCAAATCATCACGCGCGGATTAACTCCCGCCACGCAGGGAACTGCGGGCGCATTTCACCCTCATACCTCGGAGGCTTTGAAAAGAGGCCGCCACGAATTCGAGGAGAAACGCCATGACCATCAATGTCGTCGGCTACGCCGCCCGCTCTGCCGAGGATGCGCTCGTCCCCCATCGTTTCGAACGGCGCGAACCGCGCCCCGACGACGTGGTGATCGACATTCTCTACTGCGGCGTCTGCCATTCCGATCTGCACCAGGCGCGCAACGACTGGGGCAACAGCATCTACCCGATGGTGCCGGGTCACGAGATTATCGGCAAGGTCGCCAGCGTCGGACCCGCCGTCAACGGATTCCAGCCCGGCGAACAAGTCGGCGTCGGCTGCATGGTCGATTCATGCCGGCATTGCGCGGCCTGCGCGCGCGGGCTCGAACAATACTGCGAAGAGCATTCCACCCTGACCTACAACGACCTTGACCGCCACGACCACAAGCCGACCTATGGCGGCTACTCGACAAAGATCGTGGTGTCCGACAAGTTCGTCCTGAAAATTCCCGCTGGCCTGGACCTGAAAGGCGCCGCGCCCTTGCTATGCGCCGGCATCACCACCTGGTCGCCCTTGCGCCATTGGAATGTCGGCGCGGACAGCCGGGTCGCCGTGATCGGTTTGGGTGGCCTCGGCCACATGACCCTCAAGCTTGCGCGCGCGATGGGCGCCGATGTATCGCTGTTCACGCGTTCCGTTGCCAAGGAAGAGGATGCGCGCAGGCTGGGCGCGCACCGCATCGTGCTGTCCACCGACATGGCCCTCATGAAGGCCGCCGAAAACCAGTTCGACCTCATCATCGACACGGTGCCGGAGGCGCACGACCTCAATCCCTACCTGCCTACGCTCAAGCTCGACGGCACGCTGGTCCTGGTCGGCTACCTCGGACCGCTCGATCCGGCACTCCATACCGTCCCGCTCATTACCGGGCGCAAATCAGTGAGCGGATCGGCCATCGGCGGCATCGCCGAAACCCAGGAAATGCTCGACTTCTGTGGCGAACATGGCATCACGTCGGATATCGAGATGATCAAGATCAAGGACATCAACAACGCTTACGAGCGCATGCTGCGCAGCGACGTGAAGTACCGCTTCGTGATCGATATGGCGTCGTTGAAAGAGTGAACAGGCGAGCCTGGCCAACTCGGCTTTCCCACGTTCACGCCTACCCGAAATCATTACGATTGCCGGATCGCGCGAAGAAAATCGTCCGACACATCGCCGCGCGAACGCGTCGAATTGCCCAGCCGCTACTTCACGCCACCTTTAGCTAAAGCGATCCAATCACGATCCGCCTTCATGCCCGCGGACGCCGCCAGCCACTTCAAAGTAGAAATTAGCGCCCATGGCCGCTGCTTGTTGGTGCCGTCCCATTCGACTTGGCCGCATTGATAACAGATCTGCATCGTGCTGGTTTTAACTTTACCGCTATAAAAGCTGATCGTATGGTGCGGCTCGAAAATGCATGCTGGCTCGGCAGCTTCGGGTTTTGGCGCCGTCGCGCGGATCATGACAAGAAAAGTGGAGCGCTCGCTATTGGTCAGTGCGTGTTCCGCATAAATGATCGGCACATACCCGACCGGCAGTTGCGGTTGCGTCTTTTCGTCGAGCACGTCGTAGCCGATGGAGTGCTCGGTGATGACAATGCGATCCGACTTCTGCACGGCGCTGGCAAGCGCCTCGATGTACAGCGCCCCCTCTCCGCTATCAGGCGATTGGTCCATCTGGGCCTGATGCTGTTGCGCTGGTTCCGGATGAACGGATTCACGGGAACAGGCAGCAATGGCAAGCGCCGCCAACAACGACAAGATGAGCTTCGACATGAAATATCCCGGGCAAGTTTGCGGCGATGAGCCTGACGATGTGACTTCGCAATCAATCGCTGGTCGCCAATTGTACGCGTAACACATCGCCATCAAGTCGTTGCTGGGCGACGGCGCCTTCCAAAGGCACCTCGCGACCAAAACGGAAAAGCCCCTTCAACCGAAGAGGCTTTTCGCGATGAGCGCCAGATCGAATCGCCGCGCTTACTCGGCCGCCACCGGCTGCCGCGTAATGGCCAGCAGCTTCTTAATCTCCGGCACGCACGATCCGCAGTTACCGCCCGCTTTCACGCACGAGGTCACCTGCGCCACCGTCGACAGATCCTTGTCGCGAATCGCGTCGCAGATCGTATTGCGCCCCACCCCAAAGCACGAACACACCGTCGGCCCGACATCGGCGCCTTTCTCGATCGGCTGGCCCACCAGCAGGCCAATCCGGTCCGACTGCTCCAGCAAGTCCTTGGCAAACAGGCCGGCCAGCCACGCTCGCGATGGCAAATCGGCGCGCTGCGACAGGAACAGGCACTGCTCGATGCGGTCGTCCACCACGTGCACCGCGCGATACATGCCGCCGCTGTTGTCCTCGTACTCGAGCCAGTCGGCGTCGGCGTCGTTCACCCCCAGCACCGTGCGCGCCCAGCTGCGCGGATCGGCGATCGCCTTGCGCCCAGCCAGTTCATACCGCGTGAAGTTCTTGCCCGTCACCCGCGTCCAGTGCGCCACGCTCTCGAGCGGCAGTTCGCTGCGGCTCAGGATAAAACCATGCCACGACACGCCAAAGCGCTCCACCCGCACCGGCGTGTGCTTGAATTCCGGCTCACCAGAAATCGGATCGACCGCCGGATTGACCACCGCGCCTACCCGCGCGTCCGACGCCGTCTGGCCGTTCCAGTGAATCGGAATGAAGATTCCGCCGCGCTTGATGCCGCCGCCGTGCTGCACCCGCGCCACCATCGCGCCCCAGGCGCTCGACACCCGCGCTAGCTCGCCTTCGCGCACGCCGTACAGCAGCGCGTCTTGCGGGTGGATGTCGATGAACGACTCCGGTACGTGATCGGCCAGCCGCGCCGCACGTCCGGTGCGCGTCATGGTGTGCCACTGGTCGCGCACACGCCCGGTGTTAAGCACCAGCGGATAGTCTTCGTCGGTGGCGAATTTCGGCGCCCGCGTCGCCGTCGGCACCAGCTTCGCGCGGCCATCGGAATGGCTGAACCGGCCGTCACCGAACAGACGCGCCGTGCCTGCGAGCGTGCCGTCGGCGCTGCGCGTCACCGGCCACTGGATCGGCTCGAACACATCGAATTGGCGCTCGCTCATGCCGGCCATCGCGCTGATGTCGAACACGCGCCGCGTATTCCCGTCGGCTCCGCCGTCCGCATTGCGAAAGCCTGACAGGCGCGCATGTTCGTCGAACACCGCAGCCGCATTGGCAAAATCGAAGCCGGCAAAACCCATCTTCTGCGCGACCTGCGCCAGTACCTGCCAGTCGGCCCGCGCTTCGCCCGGCGCCGGCAGGAACGCCCGCTGGCGCGAAATGCAGCGCTCTGAATTGGTAACCGTGCCATCCTTTTCACCCCAGCCCAGTGCCGGCAGCATGACGTGCGCAAAGGCGTTGGTATCGGTCGCCTCGATGATGTCCGACACCACCACCAGCTCGCATTTTTCCAGCGCGCGCTGGACCTGGTCGGCATTCGGCAAGCTCACCAGCGGATTGGTCGCGATGATCCACACCGCCTTGACCTTGCCCGCTTCGATCGCCTCGAACAGGTCGACCGCCTTCAAGCCAGGCTTGCTGGCGATGGCCGGCGAATTCCAGAACGCCTGCACGGCGTCGCGCTGGACCGGATTGTCGAGGTCCATGTGCGCTGCCAGCATGTTGGCCAGCCCGCCCACTTCGCGCCCGCCCATCGCGTTCGGCTGCCCGGTCAGCGAGAACGGCCCCATGCCCGGCTTGCCGATGCTGCCGGCCGCCAGGTGGCAGTTGATGATGCTGTTGACTTTATCCGTGCCCGCCGACGACTGGTTCACGCCCTGCGAAAAGCCGGTGACGACCTTCTTGGTGGCCGCAAAGCCGCGATAGAACGTCAGCAGGTCTTCCGGATCGACCTTGCAGATCTTCGCCACTTGCAGCGGATCGGCGCAATCGATGCTGGCCGTGACCAGCGCGGCTTCGAAGCCATTGGTATGGGCCGCCACAAAGGACTGGTCCACCGCGCCCTCGCGCGCCAGGTAGGCCAGCAGGCCGTTGAACAGCCAGACGTCCGTGCCGGGTTTGACCGGCAAGTGCAGGTCGGCCAATTCGCAAGTGGCGGTGCGGCGCGGATCGATGACGACGATCTGCATCTGCGGCCGCGCTTCCTTGATCTTCGAGATGCGCTGGAACAGGATCGGATGGCACCACGCCGTGTTCGAGCCGACCAGCACCACCATGTCGGCCAGTTCGAGGTCTTCGTAGCAGTTGGGGACCAGGTCTTCGCCGAACGCGCGCTTGTGGCCGGCCACCGCCGACGACATGCACAGGCGCGAATTGGTGTCGATGTTGGCGCTGCCGACGTAGCCCTTCATCAGCTTGTTGGCGACATAATAATCTTCGGTCAGCAACTGGCCCGAGACGTACAGCGCCACCGCGTCCGGCCCGTGCTCGGCGATGATGTCGGTGAATCCCTTGGCCACGCGGTTCAGCGCGGTGTCCCACGAGACGCGCTTGAGCGCGCCGAAGCCTTCGCGCACGCTCGGGTACAGCAGGCGGCCTTCGAGGCCGACCGTGTCGCCCAGCGCGGAGCCCTTGACGCACAGGCGGCCACGATTGGCCACGTGCTCGGTGTCGCCGGCGATGGCGACTGTGCCGTCGCCGCCCGGTGTGGCGCGCACGCCGCAGCCGACGCCGCAATAAGGACAAGTAGTGCGTACTGCGAGGGGGACAGGTGTAAGTTCCATAAAACTGCTGCTTTCGTCAGGCTGCGCGGGCGCACAGCGCCTCACCAAATAATAGCTTACTGCGCATCGACGAGATGTCGGTACGATTCTGAATCAGCCCAAAATACCACGGTCCGTCCTGCACGTCGCCATATAACACGGCGCCGGCGATCCGATTACCGGAGAGGACCAGCCGCTTGTAGACGCCGCGCCGCGGATCGCGCAGCACCAGGTCTTCGCTGCCTTCGCCACCGATGAAGTTACCGACCGAGTAGAGGTCGACGCCGGTCACTTTCAGCTTGGTCGGCGTGGCCTGCTGCACATAGCGCCGGTGGCCGGCGCCGGCCAGATGGCCGCCACAGACTTTGGCTTGGTCCCAGATCGGCGCGACCAGCCCGAAGGTGGCGCTGCGATGCTGGATGCATTCGCCAACGGCGTAGACGCGCGGGTCGTAGGTTTGCAGGGTGTCGTCGACCACGATGGCGCGTTCGCAATGCAGGCCGGCCGATTTGGCCAGCTCGATGTTGGGCCGTACGCCGGCCGCCATCACCACCAGGTCGGCCGGAATCTCGCTGCCGTCCTTTAAGCGCACCGCGCGCACCCGCTCGTCGCCGACGATTTCAGCGGTGTGGGCTTCCAGCATGAAGCGCAAGCCCTTTTGTTCGAGCGCCTGCTTGAGCAGCAGCGAAGCGGGTTTGTCGAGCTGCTGGTTCATCAGGCTGTCGGTCACGTGCACCACGGTCACGTCCATCCCGCGCCGCAGCAGGCCGTTGGCAGCTTCCAGGCCAAGCAGACCGCCGCCGATCACCACCGCATGGCCGCCTCGGTTGGCCGCTTCAAGCATGGTGTCGACGTCCTGGATGTCGCGAAAACCGATCACACCCGGCAGCTGGTGGCCGGGCACCGGCACGATGAAGGGCTTCGAGCCGGTCGCCAGCAGCAGCCGGTCGTACGGCACTTCGAGGCCGGACTTGGCGTGCACCACGCGGCGCTTGCGGTCGATCTTGATCACCATCTCGCCCGCGTGCAGGGTGATGCCGTTCTCGGCGTACCACTCGCGGGTGTGCAGCATGATGTCGTCCATCGTCTTTTCGCCGGCCAGCACCGGCGAGAGCAGGATCCGGTTGTAATTCCCGTGCGGCTCGGCGCCGAACACGGTGATGTCGTACTTCTCCGGCGCCAGCTTGAGCAGTTCCTCGACGGTCCGCATGCCAGCCATGCCATTGCCGACGACAACCAGCGATTGCCTGGCGGGGACCGGACTCATAGCGCTACCCAGACCTTTCCCGCCTCGACCTTGGCCGGATAGCTGAGCACCGAGTGCTCAGGCTCTTCAAGGCACTCGCCGGTGGTCAGGTCGAAGTGCTGCTTGTAGATCGGCGAGGCGACGACGATGCGTTCGCCGAGCGAACCGACCAGGCCGCGCGAGATGACGGCGGCGCCGGAGTTCGGGTCGAAATTGTTGATCGCGTACACCGCGTCGTCGCCCAGGCGGAACACCGCTACTTGCTCTTCACCGAACAGCGCTGCCACGCCGGTGTTCGGCACGATCTGGTCGAGGTTGCAGACAGGAGCCCAGCTGGCTTGTTGAAGGTCGCGTTTCATGTGTGTTCTCCAGTGAGACTTAAGCGGTGACGATGGGGATGACTTTGTGCTTGCGCTCTTCCAGCGTGGCCGGACGGATCTGGCCGCGTTCCGGCACGAAGACCACGTTCTGGTCGCCGGCGTCGCTGTTGACGAAGCTGCGGAAGCGTGCGCGGGTGGCCGGATCTTCGACTGCTTCTTTCCATTCGCAGGCGTAGGTGTTGACCACGTGCTGCATGTCGGCTTCGAGTTCGGCCGCCAGTCCCAGCTTGTCGTCGATGATGATCTGCTTGAGGTAGTCAAGGCCGCCCTCCATGTTGTCGCGCCAGACGCTGGTGCGCTGCAGCCGGTCGGCGGTGCGCACGTAGAACATCAGGAAGCGATCTATGTATTTGACCGCAGTTTCCTGGTCAAGATCCGTCGCAATGAGTTCGGCGTGACGTGGCTTCATGCCGCCGTTGCCGCACACGTAGAGGTTCCAGCCTTTTTCGGTGGCGATCAGGCCGACGTCCTTGCCCTGCGCTTCGGCGCACTCGCGGGTGCAGCCGGACACGCCGAACTTGATCTTGTGCGGCGTGCGCAGGCCCTTGTAGCGGTTTTCCAGTTCGATGGCGAAGCCGACGCTGTCGGCCACGCCGTAGCGGCACCAGGTCGAACCGACGCAGGATTTGACGGTGCGCAGCGACTTGCCGTAGGCGTGGCCGGACTCGAAGCCGGCGGCGATCAGCTCTTCCCAGATCGACGGCAGCTGCTCGACGCGGGCGCCGAACAGGTCGACCCGCTGGCCGCCGGTGATCTTGGTGTACAGGCCGTACTTCTTGGCCACCGTGCCGACCGCGATCAGGCCATCGGCGGTCACTTCGCCGCCGGCCATGCGCGGCACCACCGAGTAAGTGCCGTCCTTCTGGATGTTACCGAGGAAGTAGTCGTTCGAATCCTGCAGGCCGGCGTGTTCCGGTTTCAGCACGAAGTCGTTGAAGTTCGAGGCCAGCACGCTGGCGGCAACCGGTTTGCAGATGTCGCAGCCGAGGCCCTTGCCGTGGCGGTGCAGCAGCTCGCTCCATGAGGTGATTTTCTCGACCCGCACCAGGGTGTTGATCTCCTGGCGCGAGTAGGCAAAGTGTTCGCAGATGTGGTTGTTGACGGCCATGCCCTGCTTCTTCATTTCGGCCTTCATCACCTGCGTGACGAGCGCGACGCAGCCGCCGCAGCTGGTGCCGGCGCTGGTGCAGCTCTTGACATCGCCGATGGTGACGGCGCCGTCGCGCACGGCGTAGCAGATGGTGCCTTTCGAGACATCGTTGCAGGAGCAGATCTGGGCGCTGTCGGGCAGCGCGTCGACGCCGAGCGCCGGACGGGCGGCGCCGTCGGACGATGGCAGGATCAGGAATTCGGGCGACTCTGGTAGCTCGATTTTATTGAGCATCATCTGCAGCAGCGTGCCGTATTCGGCGGCGTCGCCGACCAGCACCGCGCCTTGCAGGAACTTGCCGCATTCGGAGACCACGATCTTCTTGTAGATCTGCTTGCGCTCGTCCGAGAACTGGTAGGAGCGGCTGCCTTCGTGCTTGCCGTGCGGGTCGCCGATACTGGCCACGTCCACGCCCATCAGTTTGAGCTTGGTGCTCATGTCGGCGCCGGTGAAGGCGGCCGCTTCGCCCAGCAGGTGGCGCGCGGCGGTGCGAGCCATGTCGTAGCCTGGCGCGACCAGGCCGAAAATCAGGCCGCCCCACAGCGCGCATTCGCCGATGGCGTAGATGTCGTGGTCCGAGGTCAGGCAGCTGTCGTCGATTTCGATGCCGCCGCGCGCGCCCATTTTCAGGCCGATCTCGCGCGCCAGTTCGTCGCGCGGACGGATACCGGCCGAGAACACGATCATGTCGGTGTCGAGGTGGCTGCCGTCGGCGAACACCATGCGGTGGGTGCCGTCTTCGCCGTCGACGATTTCCAGCGTATTTTTGCCGGTGTGGACCGTGACGCCGAGTTGTTCGATTTTCCGGCGCAGCACGCGCGAGCCGCCTTCGTCGACCTGCACCGACATCAGGCGCGGGGCGAATTCGACCACGTGGGTGTCGAGCTTGAGGTCGCGCAGCGCCTTGGCGCACTCGAGGCCCAGCAGGCCGCCGCCGATGACCACACCGGTCTTCGAGCGCTGGCCGCATTCCATCATCGCTTCCAGGTCTTCGATGGTGCGGTAGACGAAGCAGTCCTTGCGGTCCTTGCCTGGCAGCGGCGGCACGAAAGGCGTCGAGCCGGTGGCGAACACCAGTTTATCGTAGGGCAGGACTTCGCCGGTGCTGACGGTGACGGTCTTGGCGGCGCGGTCGACGGCGACGGCCTTGGCGTTCAGCTTGAGCAGCAGGTTGTCGCGCTCGAAGAAGCCGGGCGTGACCAGCGAGAGGTCTTCGGCGGTTTTACCGGAGAAGAATTCGGACAGGTGCACGCGGTCGTAGGCCGGACGCACTTCTTCACACAGCACGGTCATTTCGAGGTTGGGCGTACCGCTGGCGACCAGGCTTTCGAGGAATTTGTGGCCCAACATTCCGTGGCCGATGACGACGATTTTCATACGATTCTCCTTAAGCGCTTACGGTGGCTGCGTGTGACGATGTAACTGTGTCGGTCTTGAAGCGGGCGGCGATGGCGCACAGGGCTGCCAGCACCACGGCGCCGCTCAGGATCGTGAGGGTTTGCTGGATGCTGCCGGTGCCCTTCATGAGGAAGCCGGCGGCGACCGCGCCGACATTGCCGCCGGCGCCGATGATGCCGGCCACGCCGCCGAGGGCGTTGCGGTCGATGAAAGGCACCAGGGCGTAGGTGGCGCCACAAGCCATGTGGGTGAAGAGGCCGAACACCAGTATCGCGGCGATGGCGTAGGCGGCGCTGTCGGCCTTGGCTAACCACAGCAGGCCGACGCCTTCGCCGATCATCAGGATGAACAGCAGCGTGACGCGGCTGTTCAAGCTGCCGCGCAGG
>JBDSTZ010000318.1:0-12853 GCA_039927975.1 Massilia sp.
GCAATGCCTGCGCCGACACGTGCGACCGTTGCGCGGCGTCCTGCCTGCAGGAACAGGACGTCGGCATGATGGCGCATTGCATTGCGCTCGACATGGACTGCGCGCAGCTATGCCGGTTGGCCGCGTCCTATATGGCGCGCGGCAGCGAGCGCGCGGCCGCCGTCTGTCGCGCGTGCGCCGAGGTGTGCGAGGCGTGTGGCGAGGAGTGCGGCAAGCACCAGATGGACCATTGCCAGCAATGCGCGCAAGCGTGCCGCGCCTGCGCGGCCGAGTGCGAGCGGATGGCCGGCCCCGCCTGAGCCGGATCGATTGCGCGAGCGGGCCCGCGCCGGGTCGGCGCGATGGCGGCATGCGGAGCCGGGTCGGCGTGGCAAGCCCGGCCCGGGCAGCCTAACCGTTGAGCTTGCGCTGCCGTTCCTGCCTCGGCGTATTGCCGAACAGGGCGCCGAAGGCGGTGGAGAAGTGCGAGCCGCTCGAGAAGCCGCACATCAACCCGACCTGGACGATCGAGTAGTTGGTCTCCAGCAGCAACTGGCGCGAACGCTGCAGACGCAATTCGAGGTAGTAACGGGACGGCAGGCTGCCCAGGTACTGCTTGAACAAGCGTTCGAGCTGGCGCCGCGAAATGCCGACCAGGCCGGCGATGTCGTCGGTCGACAGCGGCTCCTCGATATTGGCTTCCATCAGGCTGACCGCCTCGGTCAGCTTCGGCTGCAAGGCGCCGAAGCGGGCCTGCAGGGCCACCCGCTGGCGCTCTTCCCTGCCGCGCACGCGGTCGATGCAGAGCATCTCCTTGATCTGCGCCTGCAGCGCCGCGCCGAACACGCCTTCGACCAGGGTCAGGGCGAAATCGATGCTGGCCGCGCCGCCGCAGCAGGTCAGCCGGTGGTCGTCGATTTCATACAGGTTGGGGCTAAACAGGGCGTGGTCGGCCAGGCTGTCGGCGTCGGCGTACAGGGCCCACGGCAGCGCGGTGCGCACGCCGTTGAGCACGCCGGCGTCGGCCAGCCACAGCACGCCGGCGCCGACCCCGCCCCAGTATGGCGCGCGGCGGCACAGCTCGACGAGGAAGGCGGTGTTGGGCGGCTTTTGCGCGGCCTCGTCCTGGTCGGCCACCAGCAGCGCCAGGTGCCAGTCACCGCCGGCGGACAATGCCTCGGGCCGGCGCACGTCGAGCAGCAGGCGCTCGCCGCCGAGCAGGCCGGCGGCCAGCCGCAGCACCTGCGCCAGGCCCGACCAGGTCAGCGCGTCGGGCGCGCCGGCATTGACCAGCAGCACGCGCAGCGGCCCCTCCTGCGCCAGGCGGGACAGTTTAGCGAGCGGCATCGCGCGCGACCGGCAAAGGCATGCTGTGGCTCACTCGGGCACGAGGGCGCCGGCCGGACACGGCTGCGCGTTCCACTGGCTGACGATCATGCCGGCGATGAGCAGGACGGCGCCGAGCCAGGCGCGCGGGGTCATCGTTTCACCGAGCCAGAAGTAGGCGAAAAAGGCGGCCGCCGCCGGCTCGAAGGCGTAGATCACGGCGGCCTCGTTGGCGCTGGCGCGGGCCTGGCCCCAGCTCTGCAGCGAAATGATGGCGGCGGTCGCCACCAGGCCCAGGTAGGCGATGTTGAGGAGGTAGTGGCCAACGCCGGCCTTGACGTAGGACCAGTAATTGGCGAAGTCCTGGCCGGCGTCGATATCGCCGCGCGGCACTTCGCGCGCCAGCAGCCAGACGGCGGCGCACACGGCCACGGTGAGGATTTGCGCGGCGGTGAGCGTCATCAAGCGGCTGGCCTGCTGGGTGCGGGCCGACAGCGTGCGGATGTAGAAGCCAAAGGTGAAGGCGCCGGCCAGCGCCAGCGAATCGCCGCGGCCCCAGCCGCCGCCGTCCCAGCACAGGGCGACCAGGCCGCCGAGCGCGAGCACCAGCGCGACCACGATGCGGCGCTCGGGCAGCGCGCCGGCGGCCAGGCCGAGCAGCGGCACCACCAGCACGCCCAGGCCCGAGATGAAGGCGTTGCGGTTGGAGGTGGTCAGGTTCAAGCCCTCGACCTGCAGCACGTAGCAGGCGAACAGCAGCAGGCCGAGCATGGCGCCGGCGACGATGTCGCGCCGCTTGCCGCGCCACAGGAAGGGCAGCAACACGATGCCCGCCAGCGCGAAGCGCAGGAAGATGATCCAGAGCGGCGAGAAATACGCGCTCAGGTCTTTCATGGCGGGGAAGGTGCTGCCCCACACCAGGGTTACGACGAGCAAGGCCAGCAGGCCGCGCAGCTGTTGTGTCATGGAGTGTCCCGGCGACTAGTCAGGTTGGCAAGTGTCTATGGTACCCGCCTCAGCGCCAAAACGCGAACGCGTGCGCGAGGCGCGCCGGGTTCGGCCCGGCCAGCTATAATGACAAGCATGGGGGAACGTTTTCTTAGAAGTGTGCGCTTGCTCGCGGAGTGCCTGCAAGGGTTCGAGCGTTTTTCCAATGTCGCGGTGCGGCAGAGCGGCCTCACGCCGGCCCAGTTCGATATCGTCGCCACGCTCGGCAACACGCCCGGCATGACGGTCAAGCAGCTCGGCGAGCGGACCCTGATCACCAAGGGCACGCTGACCGGGGTGATCGACCGGCTCGAGCAGAAGGGCCTGGTGGCGCGTCAACGCTGCGCGGAGGACAAGCGTTCATTCCTTGTCATCCTGACAGCGCAGGGCGAGCAAGTGTTCGCCGACACCTTTCCGCTCGTCGTCGCGCATGGCAAGCAAGTGTTTGCCGCGTGCAGCGAGGCCGAATTCGACGCCATGGACCTGACGTTTCGCAAGTTCAAACAGCTCATCGCCGACGCCGAAGCGCGCTTCGGCGCTTCCCCCGCAACGCCCCAACCAAAGGAAGAAGATTGAAAACGTCCCGACTCGACGGCAAGAAGCCCGCAAAATTCGACAAGCACATCATTGGCAACCTGCTGCTGGACGTGGCCGGCGCGGACGAAGTGCGCCAGGAAAAGATGATCATCGGCGTGCGCAATGAAGATGGCGAGATTTACCGCCTAATCGGCGCGACCAAGATCAACAGTTTCATGAACGCGGTCGAAGAACTGTTCGACCTCGGCCTCGTTGACGAATTGCAAAATACCGAGACGCCGCAAGACGGTTGCGACGCCATTTTCAGCGAAGCTTGAGCCATCGCGCGTCGATGCAGCGCAAATAAATGCTCTAGAGAACTGTTGCCGATGATATTCCCTGGAATATTGGGGGTATAATTTTTCCCATGGACAGACTCGAGGCATTCAAGAGCATCGCCGCCCAAGCATCGCGCGGCGAGCTGACATTCCCCACCAATGTGGATGCCACGCTGCGCCTGCAGCGCGCGCTCAACGCGCCCGACTGCCACGCCGACGCGGCGGCCCGGCTGGTGCAGGCCGAACCGCTGCTGGCCGCGCGCACCGTGGCGATCGCCAACTCGGTCGCCTACAACCGCTCCGGCAATGAAATTACCAATGTGCGCTCGGCGATCCAGCGGATCGGCTTTCGCACCCTGAACGCCCTGACGGCGGCGGTGATGGTGCGCCAGCTCAACGGCAAGATCACCCATCCGACCCTGCGCGCCAAGGCCAACCAGCTGTGGCAGCACTCGGCCCACGTGGCCGCGCTGTCGCAGGTGATCGCGCGGCGCGTGACCCACGTCGACCCTGACACGGCGATGTTCGCCGGCATCGTGCACGAGGTGGGCGGCTTCTACCTGCTGTCGCAGGCCGAGAAGTATCCCGGCATCATGGAAGGCGATCCGGAGGACTGGATCGAGCATGGCGAAATGATGATCGGCCGCGGCGTGCTGCAGAAATTGAATGTGCCGGCCGCCGTCATGGAAGCGATCGAGGCCATGTGGGGCGGCATGCGCGCCCTGCCGCCGGAAACCTTGGGCGACACGCTGCTCTTGGCCAACGACCTGGCGCCGATGGCCTCGCCCCTGCTCGAGCGGCCGGGCGCCACCAGCGCCCAGTCGGCGGCGACGATCGATTTCGTCACCGGCGACGGCACCCTCGCCAGCATTCTCGAGGAATCGGCCGACGAAGTGCGGACGCTGACCTCGGCGCTGATGTAACTTTTCCTTCGGCACGGCGCGAGCGCGCGCCTTGTCTTCTTGTTTGCCATCATGACTGATCCTCAACACCGCGACCTCGTTAGCGCCAGCAAATTCATGTCGCTGGTCCTGCGCCACGCGCCCGAAACAATCGGACTGGGACTGGACGAGAATGGCTGGGCTGAAGTCGATCAGTTGCTGGCCAAGGCGGCCCTGCACGGCAAGGCGCTTACCCGGGCGGACTTGCTTGCGGTTGTGGCCGACAGCGACAAGCAGCGTTTCGCCCTGAGCCCGGACGGCCAGCGCATCCGCGCCAACCAGGGCCATTCGATCGCCGCGGTCGACCTGGCGCTAACGCCGGTGGCGCCGCCCGAATTCCTGTACCACGGCACCGCCAGCCGCTTCCTGGCATCGATCGTAACCACCGGCCTGCGGCCGGGCAGCCGCAATCATGTTCACCTGTCCTTGCAGACCGAGACCGCGGTGAATGTCGCCACCCGCCATGGCAAACCGGTGGTGCTGACGGTGCTGGCCGGCGCCATGCACGCGGCCGGCCACCTGTTCTACCTGTCGGAAAATAAAGTCTGGCTGACCGCCAACGTGCCGCCGCAGTTCATCCGCTTCGACTAGGCGCTCGCCCGCTTGCGCGCAAACCCTCCGCACAAAAAAATACCCGCTCATCGCTGAGCGGGTGAAGTCCAAAACTAGGGATGTCCTGAAAGAGACGACCCCACTTTATTCCGGCCCTTGGAACCCTTCTGTGCGCTGCTTCACACAAGGGTGCAAATAATTGAACAAGTTTGCCAAATTACCAAACCGGCTCGGTATGTTTCCAAGCCGGCAAGGCCTCGATGCGCGCGAACCAGGCCATCACGTTCGGATAGCGGTCCATCGGCAGGCGCGCCCGCACGGTGTACATGAGCGAAGGTGCGATGGCGAAATCGGCCAGGGTCAGCGTCTCGCCCAGCAGCCAGCGGCGCTCGGCCAGTTCGCGTTCGAGCACCGAGGCGGCGGCGTCGATCTCGGCGTCGCCGCGCGCCAGCTCGGCCTGATCGGCGGGACCGTTGCCGGTCATGCCCTTCCAGACGTTTTCCCAAGTCAGGATGCCGATCGCCGGCGACCAGTGCTGGCAAGCCCAGAACATCCAGCGGTTGACGTCGGCGCGGGTCTGCGGGTCGCGCGGATAGAGGTCGTGACCGTCCACCTTGTCGGCCAGGTACTGCATGATGGCGCACGATTCCCACAGCACGAAGTCGCCGTCGGCCAGCACCGGGATCTTGCCGTTCGGGTTCACCTCGGCCAGACGGCGGCGGTCGTCGGGGCTGCCCAGGTTGACGTCGACCAGGTCGAGCGGAATGCCGAGGTGTTCAGCAACCAGCGTGACCCGGCGGGCGTTGGAAGAAATGGCGGCGTGAAAAAGACGCATGGCGTGGACTCCGTTGTTGGGAAAAGAGCCACTATCTTAACGACCTCCCCTGTCAACTTCTGTCAGTAGGCGTCGTCGGCGATGCCGTGCTCGGCGCGCCAGCGCTTGATCAGCGACTGGCGCCGGTCCGGATAGCGCTCGCCGCTGCAATGCGCCGCGCCGATGCGGTCCATGCGGAAGTGGCGGAAATCGGCGCGCAGCTCGCACCACGCGGCCAGCACCCGGCGGCCCTCGAAGAAGGCCAGCGCGAACGGCCACACGCAGCGCTCGGACTCGGCGCCGGCCTCGGTGCGGTAGGCGATCGACAGCTTATGCTGATGACGGATCGCTTCGCGCGCCGGCCGGATGAAGGCGTTTTGCTCGTCCCCGCAAGGGCCGACCGGCACCCACAGGCTGGTGTCGGCCATCTCGTCGCGCAAGTCCTTTGGGGTGGCGTTGGCGATCTTGGCCAGCGCGTTGGTGGCCGCCTGCGCCAGCGCCTCGTCGCCCTGGCGCCGCACCCAGCGCGCGCCGAGCACCAGCGCTTCGAGTTCGTCGGCGCCGAACATCAGCGGCGGCAGGAAGAAGCCGGCCTTGAGCAGATAGCCGACGCCGGCCTCGCCTTCGATCGGCGCGCCCAGTTCGGCCAGGGTCTGGATGTCGCGATAGATGGTGCGCTCGGACACGCCGAGCAGCTCGGCCAGGCGCGCCGCCGTCACCGCGCGGCGGTGGCCGCGCAGCGCGTCCATCAGCTGGAACAGCCGTCCGGTACGGCTCATCGGCGGCCCCGCCGGCGCGCTTGCCGCGATATGTTCATGGTTCCCCCACCCGCAATCGATTTCAGGCGCCGCCCGGCGCCGCGTTGTAATTACCGACCCAAGCTGACTAGATGGGTGCGGGAGCCAGTATAATCGACGCGACCTGATCCGAACCAGCAACCCTGCCCGCCCACTGGCGCACCGACACGACTACATGAGCAAGCCAACTACCATCAAGAGCCGCGCCAGCGGCCGCGCCACCCTGGCGGCCGTCGCCCAACTGGCGGGCGTCGCCAGCATGACCGCCTCGCGCGCGATCAACCAGCCGGAGCTGGTCTCGCCGCTGCTGCGGGCCAAGGTGGCGCAGGCGGTGGCCGATCTCGGTTACGTGCCCAACCGCGCCGCGCGCGCGCTGGCCTCGGCCAAGTCGAACACCATCGTGGTGCTGGTGCCCTCGCTGTCGAACGCCGTGTTCACCTCGGTGCTCGACGGGATCCAGAGCGTGGTCGACGCCAGCAACTACCAGCTCTTGATGGGCAACACCCGCTACTCCGACGCGGAAGAGGAAAAACTGCTCGGCATCTACCTGCAGTCGAACCCGGACGGCATCCTGCTGGCCGGCCTGTCGCACAGCCCGCGCGTCGAGCAGATGCTGGCCCACGCGCGCGTGCCGGTGGTGTCGATGATGGACTTCGACCGCGACCAGGCGCAGCAGGGCAGCGCCGCGCTGTCCGTCGGCTTCTCGCAGCTGGAGGCGGCCTACACGATGACCCGCTACCTGCTCGACAAGGGCCACACCAAGATCGGCTTCGTCGGCGCCCAGCTCGACGAGCGCACCCTGCGCCGCGCCGAAGGCTACCGGCGCGCGATGCACGAGGCGAAAGCGTTCGATCCGCGCCTTGAAATCCTGGTCGCCGAGCCGTCCAGCATCGCGCTCGGCGCCGAACTGCTGGGCCGCATGCTGGCCCGCGTGCCCGACTGCGAAGCCATCTTCTGCACCAACGACAACCTGGCGCACGGCGCGATCTACCAGTGCCAGCGGCGCGGCATCGCGGTGCCCGAGCAGCTGGCGATCTGCGGCTTCAACGACCTGCCGGCATCGGCCTGGATGAAGCCATCGGTGACCACTGTCAGCACGCCGCTGTACCGGATCGGCTTCGAGGCCGCTTCGATGCTGCTGGCGACCATTCGCGGTGAACAGCCGCCGATCACCCAGGTCGACCTCGGCTTCATGTTGATGGCGCGCGAAAGCGCGTAAGCCCGGTCAGGTTGCCGGGGCGGCAGCCATGGCTCCAGGGTTGAAGCCGGCCGACCATCGTTCGGCCGCGAAGGCACGCGCAGCACATTGTGGCAAGCTGGGATAAAATTGATGTGCGGCAACTATTTTAGTGCCCTCCATCCACTGCTACCCCACTTCCAAGCCACTTTGAAAAAACATTCTGTTGAAACTTCCGATAACCAGCGGCTGCCCCGGCGCCGCGTCTTGGCGCTGTTACTGTCGTCCGCTGCCTTGTCCGGGCTCAGCGCCTGCGGCGGTGGCGGCAGCGGTGGCGGCGGCGGCGCCAGTGAATCGAGCCCGAGCAGCGCAGTCGCTGCGGCTGACTCCGCCACCGATATCACTGCGGCCATCACCCAAAATCAAGATATCACCCTGACAGGCGATTCGATCATACGATTGCCGGCGGGCGTGACGACTTATAGCGGGGTGATCTCCGGCCTCGGTACGCTGACACTCGCGGCCGCCAGCGCCAGTGCGAGCACCCTGGTAATCACCCAGGCCAGTACCTTCACCTTGCCGCCGGCGCGCCAGGTGCAAACGGTGACGAAAGTGGTGTATCCGGGCGCCGGCTATGCCTTGAATATCTCGGGCAGCAATCCGCCCGTGTTGACCGTGAACGCGGGCGTGACGCTGCAGATCGGTACCAACAGCGTGGCGGATAACCATCCCAACATCATCGCCACTGTCGACAGCAAGAATCTGGCGAGCGTCATCAACAATGAAATCAACCTCAATCACATTCTGAACAACGGCACCATCAGCCTGAACAGCAGTCAATTCATTTTGCTCGGTCAGATTTCCGGCAGCGGAAACGTGCTGCAGGCACCGGATGTCTGGGGCGACAATGCGATGGGAGGCGCGAATAATTTCGACGGCGTCCTGTCGCTCAGCGTCGGCCAGAATTTCGGCAGCAATCATGTCGCGGCATCGCTGCCCAATGCGAAAGCCATCCTGAACGAGGGATCGTTCCTCGTGTGGGGCCCGCCTGGAAGCACCGTCGAGATCAAGCAGAACATCTACGAAGCATCGTTCGGTGGCGACATCAATTTTCACCCCATCGGTAATTCGCGGATCGTCATGTCGGGCATCTACAGCCATACCGACAACAGCCCGCACAACAGCCCGAACCTGGTCAACCCTTCACTGAGCGATCCGAGCCTTAATCTGGCCAAAGTGATTTATCGCGGCGGCGCCAATGACATCAACGGCAATGACGGCAGCTATCGCGGCATTAACATTGAAGCCGGCGGCACTGTGCAATGGGGCGATGGCACGCATAGCCGTTTCTTCCTGCCGTCCGCGCCGTCGCCGGCCGAAGTCTCGCCGGCATTGGGGAAGAAGAATGCCTATATCAATTTGCACAGAGGCGGCACGTTAGCCTTTAACTACAATGGCCCGGTCACGCTCAATGTCGGGATCACCGGTGGGGGTGGCGGACCGGATCGCAGCCAATCGATCGGTGCAGGCAATGTGACGGTGATGGGCACACCGGGTAACGATGTGACGTTTGGACAGCCGCAGAATTACAACGGCGTGACAACCATCGAGTCCGGCGCCATTTTAAGGCTGGGAACGGGCAAGCCGGTGCCATTGAACTATGTGACGATGAATGCCACTTCCGGCAAGAGCGTCTTCACGCAGGCGAGCTATACAGGAGACGCCAGTCTTCTCACGGTCGAATCGGTCGGCGGCGCAGCCAGCAATGCGATCAGCAATGCGGGCCAGTTGATCGTCCAGAATACGGCGACCAATATTATCTTGTCGAAGATGAGTGGCGCGGGCAGTTTTGTGCAGCAGGGAAGCGCGACGACTACCTTGCGGAGCAACAGCTACAGCGGCAGCAGCACCATCAAGACGGGCACTGTGCTGGCCGGCAGTGCAGATGCCTTTGGCACCGGAGCGGTGATCAACAGCGCAAACCTGGCGTTGGCGGCCGGTCAGCGCAGCTTGATGCTGGCGAGCGGTTTCACCCAAACGGCGAGCGGTAACCTGACCCTGGCGATAGCCGGCAGCGTCGCCGGCGTGGACCAGGACAGCATCACGGCGGTCGGGCCGGTGGTGCTGGACGGGACTTTAACGCTGAATATGAGCGGCACCTATGCGGCCGGGCAAAAGCTGGTGTTGATTCGTTCGACCGCCGGCATCAGCGGAAAATTCAGCGCGATCGTCAGTCATGGGGTGGCCTTGACTGCTCAGACGGAGGGGCAAAACTATGTCGTTACCTTGGGCTAGGCAAGCGAGCCCGCGTTCCTGATTTCCGTAAATGGTATGGATTTCCGCCTGCGCGGGAACGCAACTCCCATCCTTCAACGTTAAAAAACCGTCATCCCGCGGCAGCGGGATCGACGGTTTTAACTGAATGCTGGAGGCAGCTTGCGCCGCCCCCGACTGCGTTTATCGCCAGCGCTTACACCACCGCGCCGTCGGTTTCATCCTTTTCCTTGACCGGCTTGATCAAGTCTTCGCGCTTGACGCCGAGCCACATGGCGATGGCGGCGGCGACGAACACCGACGAGTAGATGCCGAAGCATATACCGATGGTCAGGGCGATCGCGAAATAGTGCAGGGTCTGGCCACCGAGGAACAGCATCGACAGCACCATCATCTGGGTGCAGCCGTGGGTGATGATGGTCCGCGAGATGGTGCTGGTGATCGCGTTGTCGATCACTTCATGCACGCTCATCTTGCGCTGCTTGCGGAAGTTGTCGCGGATCCGGTCGAAAATCACCACCGATTCGTTGACCGAGTAGCCCAGCACCGCCAGCACCGCCGCCAGCACGGTGAGCGAGAACTCCCACTGGAAGAAGGCGAAGAAGCCGAGGATGATCACCACGTCGTGCATGTTGGCGACGATCGCCGCGACGGCGAACTTCCATTCGAAGCGGATCGCCAGGTAGATCACCACGCCGACGATCACCATCAGCAGCGCGTTCAGGCCGTCGGCGGCCAGTTCATCGCCCACCTGCGGGCCGACGAAGTCGACCGACTGCTGGGTCAGCACATCGGCGCCGGCCGGATTGGCGCACACCCACCTGACGATGTGTTCGCCTTTTTCGGACACCTTGTCGATCTTTTGCGGGGCGCCGCCTTCGGCCGCGCACAAGCTGTCGAAGACTTTTTGCGAACCGCTGGCGCCGGCCACCGACTTGATCACCGGCAGGCGCAGCATGACATCCTGGGCGGTGCCGAAGGTGGTCACTTCCGGCTGTTCGTAGCCGAGCTTTTCAAGGTTGGCGCGGATCTTCGGCAGATCGGCCGCATGCGGATATTGCAGCTCCATCTTGGTGCCGCCCTTGAACTCGACCGAATAATGCAAACCGTTGTGGACGAGGAAAAATACTGCCGCGACAAACGTCAGCGCCGAAATCACGTTGAAAATCAACGCGTGGCGCATGAAGGGAATGTCCTTCTTGATCTTGAAAAATTCCATCTTAAATCCTGTACAGGTGAGTGGCGCAGCCGGAAATACCGGCCGCGTTACGTCGAGCTTACTTGCGGATGCTGGTCACGCCTGGCGTCCAGACCGTGCCGATGGCAATCTTGCCGAGTTTCTTCTTGCGGCCGTACCAGAGGTTGACCACGCCGCGCGAGACGAACACCGCCGAGAACATCGACGTCAGGATGCCCAGGCAGTGCACCACCGCGAAGCCGCGGATCGGGCCGGAGCCGAAAATCAGCAGCGCCAGGCCGGCGATCAGCGTGGTGACGTTGGAGTCGAGAATCGTGGCCCAGGCGCGGTCGAAGCCGGTCGCGATCGCGGTTTGCGGCGAGCTGCCGTTGCGCAACTCTTCGCGGATGCGCTCGTTGATCAGCACGTTGGCGTCGATCGCCATGCCCAGTGTGAAGGCGATCGCGGCGATGCCGGGCAAGGTCAGCGTTGCCTGCATCAGCGACAGCAGCGAGATCAGCAGCAGCAGGTTGACCGCCAGCGCGAAGACGCTGAAGAAGCCGAACAGCAGGTAGTAGATCATCATGAAGACGGCGATCGCGGCAAAGCCGTACAGCGTCGAGTTGAAACCCTTGGAAATGTTTTCAGCGCCCAGCTGCGGGCCGATCGTGCGTTCCTCGATGATTTCCATCGGCGCGGCCAGCGAGCCGGCGCGCAGCAGCAGCGCCAGTTCGGTCGATGCCTCGGCCGAGCCCATGCCGGTAATCTGGAAGCGCGCGCCGAGTTCGTCGCGGATGGTGGCGACCGTCAGCACCTCGCCCTTGTTCTTTTCGAACAGCACGATGGCCATCAGTTTGCCGATCTTGTTGCGGGTGCCTTCGCGCATCCGGCGGCCGCCGTCGCCGTTCAGGTCCACGCCGACCGCTGCCTGCTTGTTGGAGTCGAAGCTGGCGGTGGCGTTGGAAATATAGTCACCGGTGATGATCGGCTCCTTGTACAGCACCACCGGCGCGCCGCGGCCCACCTTGAACAGCTCGGAGCCGAACGGGATCGCAGCGGTTTCCTCGGTGCCGCGGCTGACGGATTCATCGACCAGCCGCACTTCCAGCGTGGCGGTGCGGCCGATGATGTCCTTGGCGCGCGCCACGTCCTGCACGCCCGGCAGCTGGACCACGATGCGGTCGGCGCCCTGGCGCTGGATCAGCGGCTCGGCCACGCCCAGTTCGTTGACCCGCTTGGACAGCGTGGTGATGTTTTGCTGGACAGCGTCTTCCACGGTGTTCTTCAGCGCTTCCGGACGCAGCGTGCCGACCAGCGACAGGTCGACGCCTTCGCCGACATCCGCCAGCGCCAGTTCAGACAGCTGCGAGGCCAGCGCTTCACGCGCCAGAGTGCGGGTGGCTTCGTCGCGGAAGCGTACTTCCACCGCATCGCCGCGGCGGTTGATGCCGGCGTAGCGCACCTTCTTGTCGACCAGGATGCTGCGCACGCTGGTCTGCAAACCCTGCAGGCGCTTGTTCATCACCGCCCTGGTATCGACCTGCATCAGGAAGTGGACGCCGCCGCGCAGGTCCAGGCCCAGGTACATCGGGAATGCATGCAGGCTTTGCAGCCAGCGCGGCGTGTTGGGCAGCAGGTTGAACGCGACCAGATAGGTCGGGTCGGTCGGGTCGCGGTTGAGTTCTTTTTCCAGCAGGCCCTTGGCCTTGAACTGGGTGTCGGTGTCGGCGAAGCGGACCCGCACCGAACCGAGGTTGCCGATATTTTCGTAAACGATGCCCTGCGCCGGCACGCCGGCTTTCTGCAGCGCGCCTTCCACCAGGCCGGTCACGCTGTTATCGACCTTGACGGTGGCCTTGGCGCTGCTGATCTGCAGGGCCGGCGACTCGCCGAAGAAGTTGGGCAAGGTGTAGATCACGCCGAACAGCAGCGCGATGACGATGACGATGTATTTCCAGACGGGATAGCGATTCAT
>JBDSTZ010000319.1:0-9395 GCA_039927975.1 Massilia sp.
AAAACGCTAATTTGGTCGTGGCCGGAAGTCGCGTCAGATGAACAGTTCGGCCAGCAAGCCCTGGCGCAGCGCCGGGCTCGGCGCCGACAGGCCGAAACCGCGCAGTTTGCCGGCGCCGTCGACAAAGCGCGCCACCGTGCGCTCGGCGTCGGTCACGCTGTGCCATTCGCCGGCCGCGCCCGGCGGCGGCGGCGCCAGCGCCAGCCGGCAGCTGGGCGTCTTGACGATCACCGCCTCGGTTTTCAAGGCCAGCGCGGTGGGCCGCCCGGCCAGCGTGGCGGCGATCGCGCGCGCCGCCGCCAGCAGCGGCGCCACATACGGCAGCACCGCGCCGCCCTCGGCGTGGGCGTACTCGGCGCAGTCGCCCAGCGCGTACACCCCGGCCGCGCTGGTCTGGCCGAAGGCGTCGAGCACGATCCCGCAGCGGGTCGAGAGGCCCGCCGCGCGCGCCAGCGCGATCGAGGGCCGCAGGCCGACCGCCGACAGCACCAGCTCGGCCTCGACCTCGCTGCCGTCGGCCAGCGCGACCACCAGAACCCCGCCTTTGCCGCCTTTGCCGCCTTTGCGTCTGACGCTGGCGGCGCTGGTGCCGAGGCGCAGGCTGATCGGGCTGGCGGCCCAGGCGGCGGTCAGCGCGGCCGACAGGCTGGGCGCGGCCAGCGCCGCCAGCGGCCGCGGGTTCGGATCGATCAGGGTCACCGGGTGGCCGCCGGCGACCAGGTCGTCGGCGAATTCGCAGCCGATCAGGCCGGCGCCCAGGATGGCCACCCGCGCGCCGGGACCGGCCGTCGCCAGCCGCGCTCGCAGGGCTGTGTAGTCGTCGATGTGGTTGACCGACAGTACCTCGTCGGCGCCGTCACCGGCCAGTGGCACGCGGATCGGCTCGGCCCCCAGCGCCAGCACCAGCTGGCGGTAGCCGAAGCTGCCGGCGTCGGTGTCGATGCGGCGCGCCGCCGTGTCGATCGCCGTCACCGCCGCGCCGCCCAGTACGCTCGCCTTGAGTTGCACCGCCATCTGTTCGGCGCTGTGCGAGACCAGCTGCGGCGCCGCCTTGCCGAGCGCGAAAGCGTTCGACAGCATCGGCTTGGCGTAAGCGCCGGCGGCGTCGCGCGAGACCAGCATCAGCGGCGTGACCTGGTCGAGCTTGCGAAATTCACGCGCCAGGCTGTAGGCCGCCATGCCGGCGCCGACGATGATGATCGGTGCGTCCTCGCTGTGCGTCGTGTGCTCCGTCGTATGCTCACTCATTTGCTCACTCATGTGCTGCTCCCTGCCTGCGTGTGATTGACCGGCGCCGCCGGCCGGCGCCGATTACAGTTCGACCATGTCGAAATCGGCCTTGGCCACGCCGCAGTCCGGGCAGGCCCAGTCGGCCGGAATGTCGGCCCAGGCGGTGCCGGCGGCGATGCCGTCTTCCGGCATGCCGACGCTCTCGTCGTAGATGAAGCCGCAAACGATGCATTGATAGGTTTTCATGGTGATTCCTTTATGGTGATAGGGGAGGGCGCTGCGTCTTCAGGCGGCGGCGTTGAGCTTGTCGAGCGCGGCCTTGTAGTGATTGGCGTGGCGCTCTTCGACATTGGCCAGCGCGGCGAAGCGCTTGGCGGCGATTTCCAGGGTGCGGCGGAACTGCGCGGCGTGGACTTTCGACTCTTCGATCTGCTCGTCGTACTCGGCCACCGCGGCGCTGTTGCCTTCCTCGATGGCCAGGTGGCGAAAGCGCGGATACATCTCGGTGTACTCGTAGGTTTCGCCCTCGATCGCGATTTCCAGCGCGCGCGCCGGGGTCAGCTGGGCTTTCGGGTAGAGCAGGTCAAGGTGGCCGAAGGCATGCTGAACTTCCTGGTCGGCGGTGGCCTCAAACGCTTCAGCGACCTCGATCGCGCCGGCCGCCCGCGCCAGCTTGGCGAAGTAGCGGTACTTGATATGCGCCATCGATTCGCCGGCAAAGGCGGCTTCGAGGTTCTCGATGGTGACGGACTTGGGGGGGCTGGTTGGCCATGCTGTTCTCCTGTGCTGGTGGGCGCTAAGCGGCGATTGTTATTTGCAATCGGTATGGAGTTCATGATAGTCATCAGCCATCAAGCGGTAAAATTGATTGTTTGCATCACGTCGATAGTTTTTACCATTTGCTTTGAATGAGGTGATAGAAAATCGCGATAGTCCGGCCCTCAGTGAAAATACGTAGCTTGCCGAAACTGTCATTCTGCTAAAATCTTAGGCTCCCCCCAAGACAGTACACGGAAGGCTGCAGCGCATATGGATTCGTCATCGGAAAAAAAAGAAGAACTACGTCAGCAACTGCGCCTTGCAGCGCTTGAGTATCACCAGATTCCCCGCCCCGGCAAGATCAGCGTCACCCCCACCAAGCAGTTGCTCAACCAGCGCGACCTGGCCCTGGCCTACAGCCCCGGCGTCGCCGCGCCCTGCGAGGAAATCGTCGTCGATCCGGCCAACTCCTATAAGTACACGGCGCGCGGCAACCTGGTCGGCGTGATCACCAACGGCACCGCCGTCCTCGGCCTGGGCAATATCGGCCCGCTGGCCGCCAAGCCTGTGATGGAAGGCAAGGGCGTGCTGTTCAAGAAGTTCGCCGGCATCGACGTGTTCGACATCGAGATCAACGAGTCCGACCCCGACAAGCTGGTCGACATCATCGCCTCGCTCGAACCGACCTTCGGCGGCATCAACCTCGAAGACATCAAGGCGCCCGAGTGCTTCTACATCGAGCGCCAGCTGCGCGAGAAGATGAAGATTCCGGTGTTCCACGACGACCAGCACGGCACCGCCATCATCGTCGGCGCCGCCATCCTCAACGGCGTCAAGGTGGTCGGCAAGAACTTCAAGGAGTGCAAGCTGGTCGTCTCGGGCGCCGGCGCGGCCGCGCTGGCCTGCCTCGAACTGATCGTCGACCTCGGCTTCCCGATCGAGAACATCTGGGTCACCGACCTGGCCGGCGTGGTCTACACCGGCCGCACCGAACTGATGGACCCGGACAAGATCCGCTATTCGCAAGACACCGAACACCGCACCCTCGCCGAGGTCATGCCGGGCGCCGACATCTTCCTCGGCCTGTCGGCCGGCGGCGTGTTGAAACCCGAGATGGTGCGCGCGATGGCCGCCAAGCCGCTGATCCTGGCGCTGGCCAACCCGACCCCGGAGATCCTGCCCGAGGAAGTCAAGGCCGTGCGCGGCGACGCCGTCATCGCGACCGGCCGCTCGGATTATCCGAACCAGGTCAACAACGTGCTGTGCTTCCCCTACATCTTCCGCGGCGCCCTCGATTGCGGCGCCACCACCATCACGCGCGAGATGGAAATCGCGGTGGTCCACGCGATCGCCGAACTGGCCCACGCCGAGCAGTCCGACGTCGTCGCCACCACCTACGGCATCCACAACCTCTCGTTCGGTCCGGAATACCTGATCCCGATGCCGTTCGACCCGCGCCTGCTCACCCACATCGCGCCGGCCGTCGCCAAGGCCGCCTTCGAGTCGGGCGTGGCCGCCCGTCCGATCGAGGACTTGCAAGCCTACGCCCAGAGTCTGCAGCAATTCGTCTACCGCAGCGGCACCTTCATGAAGCCGCTGTTCCAGATCGCCAAGGCCGCCCCGGCCGAGCTCAAGCGCATCGTGTATGCCGAGGGCGAGGAAGAGCGCGTGCTGCGCGCCGTCCAGGTGGTGGTCGACGAGCGCCTGGCGCGGCCGATCCTGGTGGGCCGCCCGGCGGTGCTGGAAAAGCGCATCGAGCGCTTCGGCCTGCGCCTGAAACTGGGCGAGCACTTCGACATCATCAACCCGGACCACGACGACCGCTACCGCGACTACTGGCAGACCTATTACCAGATGGGCATGCGCAAGGGCGTCACCGAGGAATGGGCCAAGCTTGAAATGCGCCGCCGCCACACCCTGATCGGCGCCATGATGATCCACAAGGGCCACGCCGACGGCATGATCTGCGGCACCTTCGGCACCACCCCGCTGCACCTGCACTATATCGACCAGGTGCTCGGCAAGCGCGCCGGCGCCAACGTCTACGCGGCGATGAACTTCCTGATCCTGCCCGAGCGCCAGCTGGCCATCGTCGACACCCACGTCAACGAGAACCCGAGCGCCGAACAACTGGCCGACATGACCATCCTGGCGGCCGAGGAAATGAGCCGCTTCGGCATCTGCCCGCGCGCGGCCCTGCTGTCGCACTCGAACTTCGGTTCAGCCGACAGCGAGTCGGCGCGCAAGATGCGCGCCGCCCTCGCGCTGGTGCAGCAGAAGGCGCCGGAGCTGGAAATCGACGGCGAGATGCATGGCGACGCCGCGCTCGACTCCAAGCTGCGCGCCAAGACCATGCCCAACTCGACCTTGAAGAGCGACGCCAACCTGCTGGTGATGCCCAACATGGACACCGCCAACATCGCCTACAACCTGCTCAAGACCGCCGCCGGCAACGGCATCGCGATCGGCCCCGTGCTGCTCGGCTGCGCGCGTCCGGTCCACATCCTCACCCCGTCGGCCACCGTGCGCCGCATCGTCAACATGACCGCGCTGTGCGTGGTCGACGCCGTCTCCGAGCGCTAGCCGCACGCGCGCGGGCAGCCGCAGGCCGGCTGCCCGTCGGCTTCCCGCACGCAGGGACAACATCCCCATCACTAAGCAAACCGGAGGCGCCTCCGGTTTTTGCTCGTCTGTTTGATCTTGCTCAACGTCTATGCGCGCAAGCCCCCGGTGACGTCAAAATAGGCGTAACAATCCGTAAGCAGCCAATCGTGCGCGTCGTGTCAGAGCCCATAATGCAAAGTGATAGATGTTGTATTAACGACACGAGTTTTCTGGTGGAAATGACTAGCGATGCCAGTTTTTGCATCAACTCTATGCTGTCATCATCCTTATTTGCTGGAATGTAATACCAATTCTTGATATCACATCATATGCAAACAACAACCAAAAATGCTCTGATAACCGGTATCACCGGTCAGGACGGCGCCTACCTGGCAAATTTGCTGCTCGACAAGGGCTATCAAGTCACCGGCACCTACCGGCGCTCCAGTTCGGGCAATTTCTGGCGCATTCAGGAACTCGGCATCGAGCACCACCCGCACCTCAATCTGGTCGAGTATGACCTCACCGACTTGTCCTCCGGCATCCGGCTGGTCGAATCGGCCGAGCCGAGCGAGATCTACAACCTGGCGGCCCAGAGCGTTGTCGGCGTGTCCTTCGAGCAGCCGGTGGCGACCGCCTCGATCACCGGCCTGGGCGCCGTCAACCTGCTCGAGGCGATCCGCATCGTCAATCCGGCGGTGCGCTTCTACCAGGCTTCCACCTCCGAAATGTTCGGCAAGGTGCAAGCCATCCCGCAAGTCGAGGACACCGCCTTCTATCCGCGCAGCCCCTACGGCGTGGCCAAGCTGTACGCCCACTGGATGACGGTCAACTACCGCGAGTCGTACGGCATCTTCGGCTCGAGCGGCATCCTGTTCAACCACGAGTCGCCGCTGCGCGGGCGCGAATTCGTCACCCGAAAGATCACCGATTCGGTCGCAAAGATCGTGCTCAACAAGCTCGATGTGCTCGAACTGGGCAACCTCGACGCCAAGCGCGACTGGGGCTACGCCAAGGAATACGTTGACGGCATGTGGCGCATCCTGCAAGCCGACCACGCCGACACTTTTATTCTCGCCACCAACCGGACCGAGACGGTGCGCGACTTCGTCACCCAGGCCTTCAAGGGCGCGGGCATCGGCATCGAATGGCAGGGCGCCGGCGAGCACGAAACCGGCCATTGCGCCAGCAGCGGCAAGCTGCTGGTGCGGGTCAGTCCGCGCTTTTATCGGCCGGCCGAGGTCCAGCTGCTGATCGGCGATGCTTCCAAGGCGCGCCGCGAGCTGGGCTGGTCGCCCGACACCACCCTCGAGCAGCTGTGCCAGATGATGGTCGAAGCCGACATGCGCCGTAACGAACTTGGCTTTTCGTTCTGACATGAACCGGCTGGCCATGGAAGCCTACCGGCCCTACGTGCTCGAACTGAGCGGCGACCCGGCCAAGCTGTGCAGCGTGATCGGCGCGCTCGACCCGCCGCCGCTGGCCGACACCCTGCGCTGGATGTACCAGGCGTGAGCCGCTTGCAGGTCGGACTGGGCACCACCATGATCGAGCCGGGCCGCACCGGCGGGCGGCTCGACGGCATCGGCGTCTACACCCGCGCCTTGCTGCGCCACCTGCCGCGCGCCGGCTGCGGCGTGAGCGCCTATTCGTGGCCGGCGCCGCGCGGCGCGGCGGCGGCCATCAGCGCCGGCGCACCGATGCCGCAATCGTTCGAGGCGGCCATGCTGGCCGACCTGCTGACGCCGCCGGTGAACCGGGTCCACATGCCGCAGGATATTTTTCACGTCACCGATTACCGCGTGGTGCGCATGGATTGCCCGGTGGTGGCGACCCTGCACGACGCCCTGCCGATCAAGTATCCCGAGTGGTGCAACCCGCGCCTGCGGCGGGTCAAGAACTGGCTGCAGCAAAAGGCGGCGCGCAAGGCCGACCATGTGATCGCCCTGTCGCACTTTGCGATCGCCGAACTGGTCGACTGCTTCGGGGTCGACGAGCGGCGCGTCAGCGTGGTGCCCTGCGGCATCGACGACGGCTGGATGATCGCGCCCGATCCGGCCGCGCTGGCGGCGACCCTGGCGCGCCGCGCGCTGCGCCCCGGCTACTTCCTGACGGTCGGCACGCTGCAGCCGCGCAAGAATATCGGCCGCCTGCTGGACGCCTACCTGGCTCTGCCGGCCGCCGTGCGCGCCGAGCGCCAGCTGGTCATCGTCGGCGCCGCCGGCTGGCGCTGCGACGCCTTGCTGGCGCAGATCGCCCAGGCCCAGGCCGACGGCGCGGCGGTGCTGTGGCTCAAGGACGTGGGCGAGGCCGGCGAATTGCGCCAGCTGTACGCCGGCGCCGGGGTGTTCGTCTTTCCCTCGCTCTACGAGGGCTACGGCATTCCGCTGCTCGAAGCCTTCGGCGCCGGCGTGCCGGTGGTGGCCTCGAACACCAGCTCGATCCCCGAGGTCAGCGGCGGCGCCGCGCTCGAGGTCGACCCGCACAGCGTCGCCGAACTGGGCGCGGCAATGCTGGCGCTGGTGAACCAGGCCGACCTGCGCGCGCGCTGCGTGGCGGCCGGCCTGGCGCGCGCCCGCCGGCTGAGCTGGCAATCGACCGCCGAGCTGACCGCGGCGGTCTACCATGCAGTGCTTTCACGATAAAGCTGCCACCCATGCGCGTTCTACATTTCTACAAAACCTACTATCCCGACTCGGTCGGCGGCATCGAACAGGTGATCCGCCAGATGTGCGTCGGCACCGGCCGCCTGGGCGTGGTCAACGAAGTGCTGTCGCTCTCGCGCGAGCCCGGGCTTGACCGCGCGCCGCGCGCCTTCGAAGGCCACACCGTGCGGCGCGTGCCGCTCAATGTCGAAATCGCCTCGAACGCGGTGTCGCTGGCGGCGGTCGGCGAACTGGCGCGCCGCGCCGCCGAGTGCGACGTCGTGCACTACCATTTTCCCTGGCCCTTCATGGACCTGGCGCACTTTCTCGCGCGCGTGAACAAGCCGACCGTGCTGACCTACCACTCCGACATCGTGCGCCAGAAAATGCTGCTGCGCCTGTACCAGCCGCTCAAGCACCGCTTCCTCGCCAGCGTCGACGCGATCGTCGCCACCTCGCCGAACTACCTGGCCTCGTCGGCCGTGCTGGACCGCTACCGCGACAAGACGGTCAGCATCACCTACGGTCTCGACAAGAGCCTGTATCCGGCCCCGAGTCCGCGGCGCCTGGCGCACTGGCGCACCAGGGTCGGGCCGAAGTTCTTCCTGTTTGTCGGCGTGCTGCGCTATTACAAGGGCTTGCACATCCTGCTCGACGCGCTGGCCGGCAGGGATTTCCCACTGGTGATCGTCGGCGCCGGGCCGATCGAGGCAGAACTCAAGGCCCACGCGCTGCGGCTCGGCTTGCGCAACCTGCAGTTTGTCGGCGCCGTCGACGAGGACGACAAGGCCGCCCTGCTGACGCTCTGCTACGCGGTCAGCTTCCCCTCGCACCTGCGCTCGGAAGCGTTCGGCATTTCGCTGCTGGAGGGGGCGATGTACGGCAAACCGATGATTTCCAGCGAGATCGGCACCGGCACCACCTACATCAATGTCGACGGCGACACCGGCCTGGTGGTGCCGCCGAGCGACCCCCAGGCGCTGGCGCACGCCATGCAGACGCTGTGGAACGACCCGGTGCTGGCGGCCGACATGGGCCGGCGCGCCGAGGCGCGTTATTGGGAATTGTTCACCGCCGAGAAAATGGCGGCCAACTACACAGCTCTGTACCAGCAGTTGGTGGCGCGCCGCGCCGCCGCACCGCTGGCCGCCGCGCGCGCCTGAGCCGGCCCGGCATCGGCCCAGCATCGGCGCCGCATCGGCACAGAGCCGGCACAGAGCCGGCACAGCGCGCATCGGCCCGGCTCACATGAAATTGCGGGTGTGCAGCGACGACAGCAGCAGCGCGTCGTGCTTCGCAAAGCCCAGCTTCTCCAGCCGCGCCTGGCGCCCGGCGGCCATGTCGCGCATCAGTTCCTGCACCCTGGCGTAACCGGCGGCGATCGCCGCCGGCGTGAATTCGCCCGCCGCCAGCACGATCAGGGCGTCGAACACTTCCTCGTTCAAGCCCGAGGTGGCGGCCAGCGCGTCGTTGCGCGACTGCACCGCGTTGGCCAGCCGGGTGCGGAAGGCCGGCTCGGCCTCGAGCCGGGTCGCCAGGTGCATCATGCCGAACGCCACATGGCGCGCCTCGTCGCGCGCGGCCAGGCGGGCGATCTGGCGCGTGACCGGGTCGGGGCCGTGCGCGTGGAGAAAATGCAGCAGGCTGACAAAGCTGCCTTCGCCCAGCACCGACAGCAGGAAGGCGGCGATCGAATAGTCGGCCTCGTCGAGCAGGGTCTTGAGCGAACTTTGTCCGCCCGCCGTCGACAGCGCCGGCTCGCTGCCCTTTAAGCGCACGCGCCGCGTGAACACCTCGATGTGGCGCGCCTCGTCGGCCACCTGGATCGCCAGCACCGCCTGCACCTCGCGAAAATGCGGATGCAGTTGGCCGAGAAAGCGCGCCGGCACCACCAGCGCGGCGGCCTCGTTCTCGATCATGTAGGTGAACACCTGCACCACCGCCTGCTCGACTTCGGCGGGCAGCTCGAACGGCGCGGCCCAGTCGATCGCCGTTTGCGGGTCCCATTGCGCGGCGGCGGCCTGCGCGTACAGGTCGGCGGCACGCTCGCCCCAGACCTCGTCGCGGCGGTCGAGGCGGAAGGCGATCGGCGGCGAGCCGGCCTCCACCGTCGCGCCGCGCGCGGCCAGGCCCCAGCGGGCGTCGGCGCGGTCGGCC
>JBDSTZ010000320.1:0-6739 GCA_039927975.1 Massilia sp.
CATGTGCGGGGCAAAATAAACGCGATCGGACTCCCCGGTCAGCGCGATTCAATCACGGAGAAATGCATGAACATGCTGGTCCCTTCGCGCCGCGCGGCGCTTTTACTGTCGCTGCTGGCCTCCATCGCGAGTGCGGCGCCCAAGGCCACGGCGCCCGTCGTCGCTGCCGCCCCGGGCGAGCTGGCTATCTATACGGCGCGCCCGCTCGCCTCGTTTCACGTCAGCGTGGCCGATTTCGAATCGCAAGCGGTGTTAAGCGGCGACAGCGCGACGGTGCCGAAGCCGGACAATGCGCAGGTGGCGGCCAGTGTCGTCAGCGTGCACGTCTCCGGCAAGGATGCGGGCGACGACGCCCTGACGCTGCACTGGAAGGACGCCTGGTACGCCAATCTGCGCATCGAGGGCGGCACGCCGGTCGATTTGCGGCCCTACCTCAGGCAAGGGGTGCTTGCGCTCGACCTCAAGGTCGACAACCTGGCCAAGGGCGGCATGGGATTCAAGCTCAATTGCGGCAAGGACTGCGAGCGCAAGCTGCCATTCCTGGTGGAGGGCCGCGCGCTGGCCGGCAAGGGCTGGCGCCACCTTGTGTTCCCAATGCGCTGTTTCGTGCGCGAGGGCGACGATTTCAGCGCGGTGCCGCAGCCGTTTGCCCTCGACGGCAACGGCAGCGGCGATGTGGCGATCGCCAACGTCAAGTTGCAGACCAGCGGCAAGCCGAATGCGTCCTGCCCGGATTACCGCACCGAGTCGGTCACGCCGGCCATGCTCGACGAATCCTGGTCGATCGAATGGTGGCTGCCGCGCCATCAGGCCAAGCTGAAGGAAATCGCGCGCCGCAAGGCCGGCAAGGAAAGCACCGGGGTGGTGTTCATCGGCGATTCGATCACCGAGGGCTGGGAAAAAAGCGGCGCCAAGGTATGGGACGCCAATTACAAGCAGTTCAACGGCCTGGCGCTCGGCTTCGGCGGCGACCGCACCGAGAACGTCTTGTGGCGCCTGCAGCATGGTGAAGTCGACGGCATCGATCCGAAGGTGGCGGTGCTGATGCTGGGGACGAACAACACCGGCTCGCGCCAGGAAAATCCGCTCACCACGGCGGCCGGCATCAAGCGCGATATCGACGAACTGCGCAAACGCCTGCCGCATACCCGCATCCTGCTGCTGGCGATTTTCCCGCGCGATGAGAAACCGGATGGCGCCGCGCGCCGGCGCAATCAGCAGGTCAATGCGATTGTCGCGCGGCTGGCCGACAACAAGCGGGTGTTTTTCCTCGATATCAACAAGGTCTTCCTCGACGCGGACGGCGTGCTGTCGAAGTCCATCATGCCCGACCTGCTGCACCCGAACCAGGCCGGCTATGCCTTGTGGGCCGAGGCGATGGCGCCCGAATTGCAGCGGCTGATGGCGATGCCGCGCTTGCCCGCACGGCCGCAATAATCAAAAGCCTGAGTACTGGGCAATTTCAAACAAAGTGCGTTCCAGCGCACCAAAAAACAGCGCCAATCGTGCCTTGTGTCGGGACGGGACATGGCGGACGGGCAATAAAAAACCGCCACGAAGGCGGTTTTTTATTGCCGGCCGGAGCCGGCGCCTGCATGGTCGCGATCGATTAGAAACCGAACGACACGCCCAGGCTCAGGTTGTTCGAATCGCTCGAAGGACGCTGGAATTCCAGGCGTGCTGCGATGTTCGGTGCGAAAGTGTAGCTTGCGCCGATACCGATCAGGGCGCCCGAAGTGCTTTCCGACGCTTTCAGGCCGTTGGCCTTGCCGTCGACGTTCAGACGGTTGTAGCCGAGGCGGCCGAAAATGCTGAAGCCTTCGCCGACTGGGAACGAACCCACGGCCGACAGGGCGATCTGGTCGACGTCGAAGTCGACGCCCGAATATTTGAACGAAGCCAGACGGCGATAGCCGAATTCGGCAGCGATGTTTTCGTTGAAGTTGTAACCTGCGAAACCGCCGAAGCTGGTTTTACGGCCACTGATGCCGTCAAGTTTGGTCTGACCCAGGTCGACGCCAGCGTAGTAAGGGGTGGCGGCGATAGCGGAAGTCGAAGCGATCAGGGCCAGCGACGCGGCAAGAGCGAGCTTTTTGAACATGGTATAAACCTTTATTAGAATATAAACATTGAACAAGCGGACACATCGGTCCGGATGAGGCTGCGAGTATCGGCGAAAATCGTTTACCGGTCAAACTGGCACATTGACTTTTGTCTCATTTTGGTGCGAATTTGCCTATTGACGCGATAACATTGGCTGTAGTTGCGTCCTGGCGTCGCCGGGCATTATGTCGACGAAAGGCGCATGTACGGGCGCAATTCGATGAGATTTGCACAAGTTTTCGCATTTCGCAAACTTACCTTGAGCGTCGGCGGCGCCAGCCTGCAAGTGCAGCAAGCGGCCGCCTGCGATACCTGGCATTCGCGCATTCCGGCGGCGTCGGGCACCTTCACCATTCCAGCGGGGATGAGCGGCACCTTCATCATCCAGGTGACGACTTACTAATCGGACGTGTCGGGGCCCTGCACGGTGACGTCCACATTCAATTGAGGGTAACGCCGCAGGCGTGAAAGTACAGCAGGAAGGCCAGGCGAGTCCTGGCCTTTTAGTTGGGCGCGCCGAATCCCTGTTGGCCGGTTTTGGGACAAGCGATGCCGCTTTTGGGTCAAGCGGGTGGCCGGGTACTCACAGACAGTCCTTCCCGGCGCAGAATGCAAGTCAAGCCGGCTCCCGCCGCATCGTGCGGCCGCCGGCTCCCGCCGCCCGCCGCGCTTTTCCTCCGCGCGTGAAGGCGAGGGCGGCGACATGTTTGACTCAACCAATGGAGCACGTATGGAATCCGCCCTTTCAAACCGCCCGCCTGCGCCGCGCGCCGCGCCCTCGGTCCGCCATCTTCCGATTGGCTTGTTCGGCGCGGTCATGAGCGTCGCCGGCCTGGCGCTGGCCTGGCGCCTGGCCAGCAAGGCTTACGGCGCCAGCATCGCCGTCTCCAACACCATTGGCCTGGTCGCGCTGGCGATGTTCGTCGTGCTGGCCGCGTCCTATCTGCGCAAGCTCGCGGTATTTCCCGACGTGGTCAAGCAGGAGTTCTCGCATCCGGTGCTGGGCAGCTTTTTCGGCACCATCGGGATCAGCGTGTTGCTGCTGTCGAGTGTCGTGAGCAGCTACAGCGCCGCCGTGCAGCTGTTCACGTGGGCGGCCGGCGCGCTGCTCACACTGGGCCTGACGGTTATCCTGTTCTCGCGTCTTTTCGACGGCAACGCCGACCCTGGAAGCGTGGCGCCCGCATGGCTGATTGGCGGCGTGGGCAGTCTCGACATCGTCGTGACGGGCGCCGCCCTGAAGGCGGAATGGACTACCGAAGTGAACCTGCTGGCGGCGGCAGTCGGCGCCGTCAGCGCGGTCGTCTTCTTCGTCCTGATCTTCTCCAGGCTGGTGCATCACGAACCGCTGGCGGCCGCGCTGCGCCCGTCGAAGATGATCCTGGTGGCGCCGTTCTCGGTCGGCTTCATCGCCTACGTCAACCTGGTGCAGAAGGTCGACATGTTCGCCGCGCTGCTGTTTTACTTCGCCTTGTTCCTGTTCCTGTTCGTGATCATCTTCTACCGGCTGCTGAAAAATCCCGTGCCGTTTTCAGCGTCGTGGTGGGGGATCGGCTTTCCGATGGCGGCATTGTCCAACGCGGCCTTTATCTACGCCGGTGCGGTAGGAGGCAGGGGACTGGGAACTATCGCCGCGCTTCTGCTGCTGGTGCTGACGGTGTCGATAGCGGTGCTGTCGGTGCGCACGCTGCATGCGCTGTTTTCGGGACGTCTTCTGCGCGGCTAACGCTGTCTCGCTCAGCGGCCCGCGTCGTTCGCGCGAAGACCTTCCCGATACAACCTCGGTGTAGTGCTCAGCCGGCGCGAGAAAATCATCCGCATCTGCGTCGCGCTCTGAAAGCCACAGCGGAAGGCGACCGTCTTGAGCGGCACATCGGTTTCTTCCAGCAGCTTGCGGGCGACATCGATGCGCAGCTGTTCGACGAAGACCGAAGGCGTGACCTGTGCGTGCCTGGCGAAGGCGCGCGAGAAGGTGCGCCGGCTGACCCCGACCGCATCGGCGATGTCCTCGATCGACAAGGCCTCGCCGATATGGTCAAGCACATGCTTCATGACCCGGGCGACCAGCGAAGTGTCGTCGGGACCGACCGCCAGGTAAGGGCTGTACTGTGATTGTCCGCCGTCGCGCCGTATGTAGACGATCAGCCGCTTGGCGATCTTCATGGCCAGTTCGTGGCCCCAATCCTCGGCCACCAGCGCCAGGCACAGGTCGATGCCGGCCGTGACGCCGCCGCAGGTGAACAGATTGCCGTCCCTGACGAAGATCTTGTCGGGCCTGACCAGCATGTCCGGGAACCGGGCCGCGAGCCGCTCGGCGTGGTCCCAGTGGGTGGTCACTTCGCGACCGGCCAGGAGGCCGGCGTGCGCCAGCAGGAAGACGCCGTTGCATACGCCGCCGAACCGGCGCGCGCCCCGGGTGTGCTGGTGCAGCCATGACATGAACGCGGGATCGGGCTGGTAGTCGGGCAGGCGGGGGCCGCCGGCCACCAGCACCAGGTCGCTCTCGGCGTGGTAGTCGGCGTAGGCGTGGTGGACCTTGAATTCGAGCCCGTTCGAACACACCACGCCGCCCGGCCGTTCGCCGACCAGGGTGACGGTGTAATGGTCCTTTTTCGGCAGCAGCAGATTGGCCTCGTTGAAGACGTCGGCCGGACCGGCGACATCAAGCGCCTGGACGCCGTCGAACACGACCAAAGTGAGCTTCATTGGATCCTTTCTTATTCGTCCCGGCGCTAGCAAGGTTCAAGCGGGTATGGCGTCGATGGTAACTCCCAAGGTATTGCTGGACCAATTTATGTCCATGATCGTAGATCTTTTTCGTCGCTATGGCAGGAGTATCTTGAAAATATCTACGATCGTAGACATTTTTAGTCCATCGACAGCCAGCCTCGCGAAAATGTTCGCACGCATGCCCGCCGCTCCGCTGCGCGAAAAGGAGGCGGCAGGAACAATGCCATGCTCCGCTTGCCGACGTGCCGCAGAAATATCAGGGCGCCGAAGTCCGGCTCATGCGCGTGATGGAACTGCTTATTGAGGATATATTCGGAAGCCTGAATGACAAAGCCCCAGGGCTGGGGCTTTTGAGATACTGAGCGCGCGAGATGCGGCTGGTCGGGGTGAGAGGATTCGAACCTCCGGCCTCTGCGTCCCGAACGCAGCGCTCTACCAGGCTGAGCCACACCCCGACGGTAGAAGAATCACCGGGCGCTGGCCTGCTCACGCCCAGGCATTAAGTAAACAACGCTCAGTGGTTCCTGTCAACCGCGAACACGCATAGTTGCAGCAAGCTTTGTTTGTACTCGCTCTCGGGCAGGCCGGCGATGGCGGCCGAGGCGCGCTGGGCGGCCACTTCGGCCGCGCGTCGGGTGTAGTCGAGCGCGCCGCTGCTGGTGACGGCCGCCAGGATGGCCTCGAAATGCTGCTCGTCGCCCTGCTCGATGCAGTTGCGCACCAGCTCGCGCTGCTCCGGCGTGCCGTTTTCCATCAGGTAGATCAGCGGCAGCGTGGGCTTGCCTTCGCGCAGGTCGTCGCCGACATTCTTGCCGATCTCGGCGGCGTCGCCGGCGTAGTCGAGCACGTCGTCGATCAGCTGGAACGCGGTGCCGAGCGAGCGGCCGTATTCGCCGGCCGCGTCGATCTCGGCGTCGCTGGCGCCGGAGATGAGCGCGCCGAGCTCGGCCGCCGCCTCGAACAGCTTGGCCGTCTTCGAGCGGATTACCGCCAGGTAGCTGTCCTGGCTGACGTCGGGGTCGTGCATATTGAGCAGCTGCAGCACCTCGCCCTCGGCGATCACGTTGGTGGCGTCCGACAGGATCTGCATGACCCGCATATTGTTCAGGCCGACCATCATCTGGAACGAGCGCGAGTACAGGAAGTCGCCCACCAGCACCGAGGCGGCGTTGCCGAACAGCGCGTTGGCGGTTTTGCGCCCGCGCCGCATCGACGATTCGTCGACCACGTCGTCGTGCAACAGAGTGGCGGTGTGGATGAATTCGACCACCGCCGCCAGTTCGTGGTGGGCGGTGCCGCGATAGCCGTAGGCGTTCGCCACCAGCAACACCAGGGTGGGGCGGATACGCTTGCCGCCGGCGCTGATGATGTATTCGGCAATCTGGTTGACGAGGCTGACCTCGGAATGCAGGCGCTGGCGGATCACCGCGTTCACGGCCTCGACGTCGGCGCCGATGGCGTGGGCGATATTATTCTGTGGTGCGTGTAAGATGGCGGCGGACAAGGCTGACCTGCTATGGACGTTGGGTGCGTGGATTATACGACAAGCCCGCATTCTCCGGCTTACCGGATGGCAGGGCCGCGCGGCTTCGCGCCGCCGCCCCGTCGCCGGGCGCACCGCCGCCGGTCCGTGCCGCCGGAATTTCTGTTGTCGAACTGCACATACCACGAAAGTCGGGCACTGTGCATCCTTTTGACGAAAAAATCGATCCCGTGTATAATCCTGAGTTCCCCAGCATCTTCGCAGCTCGACGTGACGTCGCTGAGGAAAATTCTTTCAACATTTGATGAGGTTTCAAATCATGTACGCGGTCATAAAAACCGGTGGCAAACAATACAAAGTTGTCGCTGGCGAAAAACTTAAAGTAGAACAGATACCGGCAGACATTGGTTCCGAACTCACCAT
>JBDSTZ010000321.1:0-2371 GCA_039927975.1 Massilia sp.
CGCTTCACCACTTCCAAAGTCGATAGCCATGGCAGATGGTGCCTTGGCACGGCACTGTCGTGAACAAGCGTGCCCGCTTCATCGCTTCGCAGGACGATGCCCCTTGCCAAACAGCCCCCTAGTAAGGAACGCCCGCCAGCAACAAGCGCGCCTGCTTAACCACTTCGTCGGCATGGTCGCCGTTCGGGTCCCAGACGGAGCGGTGCATGCGCCGGTCCAGCGGCGCCCAGCGATGGATGTCGGCCTTGCTGAACACCACCACGCTTTTCAACCGCAAGCCGGCGGCGATGTGGGACACCCCGGTGTCATTGCAGATCAGAAGTCGCGCGCCGCTCATCAGCGCCGCCATCGCGCCGATCGAAATTGGTGCTGCGGCATTGATGGCCGGCGACCTCATGCGGGCCGCCACCTCGCCCGCCAGTTCGGCTTCCTTCCCGGAACCGGTGATCACCGTCGACAGGCCGAACTCGAACGCAAGCTGGTCCGCCACCTGGGCGAAGCGCGCCGGCGGCCAGCACTTGTCGCGCACGCTGGCGCCGGGATGGATGCACATGTAGCTGCCGGGTACGAGCCCCACCGCCAGGCCGGTACCGTTGAGCTCGTCCCAGTCGGCTGGAAGCAAGGGAAACTCGAGTTGCGCGCCCGCTGGTGGCGCGCCCAGCAACGACACGAGATTCAAGAGCCGCAATGGCTCTGCGCCGCGATCGGGATAGGGGAAGTAGGACAGCCGGTCGCACTCGGTGGCCTCGCTCGCGGCGAAGCCGGCGTTCGCGCGCGCACGAAAGCCTTTGACGATGCCGTTGGTCACCCTGCCATCGCCATGCATCTGCAAGGCCAGGGAAAATTCCTGGGCGTGCATGGATTGGTAGAACCCGATCAACTGGTCGCGCTGGACTGGTTGTTCGGGCAAGGCGGCATGGCCGGGGAAGGCGATGAAGCCGTCGATGTAGCTGGAAAAGCGGTCGGCAAACTGCTGCGCCCATGGCAGGCCGACGAGTGTGATTTGCGCGCACGGCAGGGCCGCGCGCAGCGCGCGCAAGGCGGGGACGGCGCACAACATGTCGCCAAGTTGCAATGCGCGGAAGATCACAACGTTGCGCACGGTGAGGCGTTTGAGCAGGGGCCGGAGGTTCATGCGCCGGTATCTCCGGCTGTGCAGGGGAGGAGGTTCATGTGTCGGTATCCGGGTCTGCAGGGGAGGAGGATCATGTGTCAATATCTCCCGCAAGCAGGCGATCGATTACATTGCGCGTGATCGCCTGGACGCGTTCGTCACTGCCGCCATCGAGCACTTGCGCCCAGTCGGTTGTACCAGCGGTGAACACGGTGCCTCCTCGCCGCGCACCATGTCCCGTTCGTGAGAAAATGCCCATGGCTGCGGCATGGATCCCTTCACCCGCGCGACATCCCTCGCGCGGCGGCCGCTCCTGCCAAGCTTCGCCGAGCAAGCCAGCCGCCAGTAGAACAAATCCGGCCGGCGTGCCGCTCTCGCGCGCCGAAGGTGAAACTCGCGCCGTCCCGGTCGCGTCATCGAAGTGCGATAGCGGCACGCCGTCGCATTCGTAGCCGACCAGCGGCGGCCAGCTATCGGCGCCGAACTCCTCGCCCTGCTGCAAGCCGGTACCTGCGAATACCCAGTGGTCGGCCTGTTGCACGCGATAGCCGGTTGCGCTGCGCTCCCCGTCCCACCAGCCGCCGCCGTGGCGGTAGCTGACGCCACCCAGCGAATCCTCAGGACGCGCCGCGCCAGTTTCAGGCCACCAATGGTCGCGGGCGCCCTGCTTGCCACCTTGGTGACAAACCATCGCACTGCCGCCGTCGACCAGGTGCACGCGCCACCAGCACAGATTGGCGCTGAAAAATGCGACATTGCCGGCTTGCTCGACGAAGGCTTCGACGTGGTCGCGCATGGCTTCGCTCCAATATTCGTCGTGCCCGACGCTGAGCAGCAAGCGGTAGCGCTGGCACAGGGCCGGATCGTGGTGAATGTCGAGATCGGTGCAGAATTCGGGGGAGTAGCCGTTGCGCGTCAGCCAGCCGATGAAGCGCGCGTCCCAGTGCGCAAAGGTCTGGCGCGGCGAACTGGCGTCGTAATGGTCGGGCGCCCCCCAGGTGACACCGCCGATGCCACCGCCGGGACGCTGGAAAGACAGCCGGGTGCCAGGCGGATTGTCCGAGCGCGGCTGGTTGAAGTAGAAGCAGCCGCCGCCGGTGAAGTTGTAGGCGTGGTAGGTGGCCAGCGGCAGTTTGTAGAGCAAGCCGCTGCGGGCCTTGCCGCGCACGACGAACAGCGCCGCAGCGTCGGTTTGGGCGAGCGAAAATGGGGCCGCGTCGGGCACGCAAAGGTGGGCGAGATAGACCGCCGAGGGCC
>JBDSTZ010000322.1:0-3812 GCA_039927975.1 Massilia sp.
GCCAATGGCTTGCTTGGACTCGAAGAACTTATAGATATACGCCTTGGAGAAGCCGATCGCCTTCGCCAGATCGGACACGGCGGTCTTTTCATAGCCGTACAAACGGAAATGCGCGGTCGCTGCGGCGACGATTTGATCGCGCACTTCGTGGTCGATCGGGCCGCGCGCGGGGCTTGGATTCTTGCTTGCTTTAGTCATGCCCGACAGCTTACCCCTTGTTGAGGATTTGCACAACGAGTGACCAAGTCATGATATAGTCACCTCATCCTATTCCACAAGACGGGAAAACCCATGCCATTCACACGCCCACTTTTGATGATCGCCATCGCCAGCCTGGTCAGCGCCTGCGCGGTCGGTCCCGATTACCACCGTCCCCCGACACCGCTGCCCGAGCGTTACCTCGGACAGGCGGCGCTCGACCAACGCCACGCCGACCTTGGCGCTGACCTTGGCGCTGACTTTGGCGCTGACCGTGGCACCAACCTGCTGGTGTGGTGGGAACGTTTTGGCGATCCACAATTGACCCGCTGTGTGCAGCGCGCGCTGGCGCAGAATCTCGATCTCACCCAGGCCTCGGCCCGGGTGGCCCAGGCGCGCGCGGGCATCGGCGCGGCCAATGCCGCCCTGCTGCCTGCCGGCAGTGTGCAGGCCCAGGCGGCGCGGGCCTACCAGTCGGTCGAGACGCCGCTGGGCCAGGTAATGAATTCGCAGCCGAATTTCGATCGTTACGGCAACGCCTACGAGGCGGGCCTTGGGGTGGGCTGGGAGCTCGATCTGTTCGGCGGCCTGCGGCGCGGGCGCGAGGCCGCGCTGGCCGACTACCAGGCATCAACGGCCGGCGCTGCGGCGGCGCGGCTGGCGGTGGCGGCGCAGACGGCCGACATCTATATCGGCATCCGCGGACTGCAAACCCGTCTCGCGCTGGCCCGCAAACAGGTCGATACGCAGTCGCAGCTGCTGGCGACGGTCAATCTCCTGTATGGCAAGGGCCTGGCCGCCGAGCTGCAAGTGCGGCAGGCCGAGGGCGCGCTGGCCCAGGTGCGGGCGTCGGTGCCGGTGCTTGAAACGGGGCTCGAGACGGCGATGAACGCGCTCGACGTCATGCTGGGCACGGTGCCCGGTTCCCAGCGCGCGGCACTTGCCGAGGCCGGGGCGATTCCGGCCGCGCCGCGAATCGTCGCGGCCGGCACGCCTGGAGACCTGCTGCGGCGCCGGCCCGACCTGATCGTGGCCGAACGCCGGCTGGCGGCCTCGAACGCCCGGATCGGCGTGGCGGTGGCCGAGTATTACCCGAAGCTGTCCTTGAGCGGATTGATCGGCAGCGCGACCTCGGACGGAGCCGGCAATCTGTTCAGCGGCGGCGCCAGTCAAGCCTCGGGCGCGCTGGGCTTGCGCTGGCGGCTGTTCGACTTCGGCCGCATCAACGCCCAGATCGAGGTCGCCAAAGGCCAGGAAGCGGAAGCGGTGGCGGCCTATCGGCTTGCCGTGCTGCGCGCGGCCGAAGACGTGGAAAACGCCATGTCGGCGCTGGTCAAGCGCGAGGAACAGGCCGGCATTCTCACCCAGGGAGTCGATGCGCTGACGCGCGCACGGGGCGCGTCGCTCGCGGCGTACCAGAAGGGCGTGCTCAGCCTGGTCGAGGTGCTGCAGGCCGACGAGAATGTATTGCGCGCCGCCGATACGCGGGCGCAGGCGCAGACCGAATCGGCGCGCGCGGCGGTGGCCGCGTTCAGGGCGCTAGGGGGCGGATGGGATGGCGGGCACGCTGACGCGCTGGCGGTCAAATAGAGCTGGCACGAATAATTTGCGATGCCTCGGTCGCGCGCTGTTCACCGCATGGGCGCCGACACGGCATGGGGGTCCGATTGCATGGCATGGGGGTCGCATGCATGGCATGGGGGTCAAATCCATGGCATGGGGGTCAGCTCAATCTGACCCAGGGCTTTTTTTTGACCCCGGGCTTTTTTATTATTGCGTCTGTTTTTCCTGCGCGGCGATATCGGCCAGCGATTCAAGGCCCTTGTCGGTGACCGTGAAGCCGCCTTCGGGGCGCGCCGTCACATGGGATTTTTTGCCCAGGAACAGCGCGACGTCGGCGTCGAGCGCGGCCGCAGGGTCGGCCGCCACCGCACGCAGGCCGATGATGCAGCGGCGCAGGAACAACACCTGGCTGCCTTTGTCGGTCAAGGCGACCGAGCCGTCCTTGCCGTATTGGATCATTTTCAGGCCGGACAGGCGCTTGGCGTTGCGGCCGACGCAGGCGTTGACCCGGTCATGACGGGCGCCGCGCTCGATATGGCCCAGCGCGTCGTATTCGTCGGTCGTTAATTTCTCGTTCTTCATTCCAGCGTTCCATGGTGACCAATTCGGCGCCCATGGTAACCGCGCGCGACCGCAACCGCAAACTTTATGCGCCGCCCCGCCCTACTTCAACAGCCGAATCGCCATCCACACCAGGCCGATGCCGGCGAACGCGGCGATCACCAGGCCCGCTTGCAGGCGCTTCGAGGCCAGCACGGAACCACGGCCAAGGTAAATCTTGTTGTGCAAGGAACTTCCCATGATGTTCTCCCCAGAACAATGTGTAACGACGATTCATTATGAAACTCTTACTGCGACAAGAGTATGACAACCAGAACAAAAAGAAATATTTGTGATCGATACGCAACATTCGACGGTCTCGCTATTGCGCGCCCCGGCGCTGGACGGCCTGTTAGGATCAAGGCAAGCGTTCCTGCGCCACATCAAGCGAATTCAGTCAATACTATTAGGAGAACAACATGAGTGCGACAACTCCCACACCGGGCACCCCGGAAGGCAACGCGGCCACCGCCGCCCCCCTGCACGACGAAGCCGATATCGGCAGCGGAGAACGTTCGCCGGGCCAGCATGAAACCGACGAACTGATCAAACAAATACCGCCACTGCCGCCATCGCAGCCAGCCGGGGGAGCGCCTGCCGGTGGCGCCGGCGGCGGCAATGCCGGCCAGTCATCCGGCAACAGCGACGCGGGAGCGGGTACCGCCCAGCGCTAAGTCCCTGCAAACAAGGTTGGCGACGCTGGATTTGCCGGTCGCCAGCTGCGGGGCTCAGGCCCGGCGCCATGCACGGGTACGCCTGGCGCCGCCCGAAGGCCGCGATGCACCGCTGCGCCGCATCCAACCGCGTTTGCTCGCGGCCTCCCTACTTGCGCTTCCCTGCTCCCGGCTTCCCTGCTCCCGGCTTCCCTGCTCCCGCCCTCCCTTCCGTCGGCGGGCCGGCGCGTATTGATCGCCGCACGACACAGCCGCGCGGCGACCTCGGTGCCCCTCCTTACCGCGAGCCTTTACTCCAAGGCGCCGATTTACACCCTGCTCACCCTCATCCCGCGCTCGCCTTGATCGGCGGCTCCGGCTGGCGCGGCTCCTGCACCGGCGCGTTGGTCGGCGGCGGCACGTCGTCGGGCATCGGCGTCGGTTTCGGATCGTGGGGATCGGTATCGGGATCCGGTGTCGAATGGGCCCGGCGTATCACGCCACGGTCAATGCCGTCGTCATCGGAAGAGTAATCTGTGTGCATGCTTGGCCTCTTTCCCTGCTGAAAATAATCGTAGCAATCCACCGGCCGCGCGGGCTTGTCGCAGATCAAGCTGTGAAATATCAATCATGCGGACCGCATCGGCAGGCCGATTGTGGTGTGGATGTTGCATAGCCGGCGGCAGGCGCGCCAACTCGCCGGCCGGCCCGCCTGACGCGAACGCGACCCACGGTCGATGGCGCGGCGCCGGCGAGACGTCGAAGAAAGCCGCATGGCGCGGCCCTCCCTGGCTTCGA
>JBDSTZ010000323.1:0-6494 GCA_039927975.1 Massilia sp.
CGCTGGCAGGAGCCGCAGCACCTGTCCAACTTCGTCACCGAGCGCGCGCATTCGCTGGAGCAATGGCAAAACCAGGCGACGCCGAGCGTGGCGCGCCTGCTGCCGGGTTGCGGCATTGAGCTGTTGCTGCCGGAAGCGTATTACGTGGCCTGCCGCGAAGCGGACAAGCTGATCCGTCCGGTTTCGATCCGCGCCGCCGTGCACTACCTGACCAACACCCTGTCGGTCGAACCGTCCGACCTGCGCGCCGTCATCGCCGCGTTCGGCGAGGAATCGGCCGACGGCCAGGTCGACGAATACCGCGTCGGCTTCACCCTGCGCCAGACCAGCGACGTCATCTACGGCATCGTCTGGCCGCTGTACGGCCAGGAAGACGAGGACGGCACGCCGATCGAAGGCTTGATCAACGTCGACGCCGACGACATGGTCGAGCACAAGGCGCCGCTGGAAGAAATCGTCGGCCACCTGAACGAAGCGGGCATCACGCACATCAAAAAGCACGCCGAGCGCTTCGTGGCCGAGTATTGCGACGACTGCGGCGCGCCGCTGTTCGCCGATCCAGCGGGCGAGCTGGTGCATGCCGAAATGCCGGACGATACGCCGCAGGGCGGCGAGCATTTCCACTGATCGCGCGGCGGTTCAATCAATAGAAAGCCCGGCATCGACCGGGCTTTTTATCGCCTGCGCGGTCCGTCTCGGGAAGCTCCGGCGTGTATGATTTTGCGCGTGTCATAAGTTCTTCGGTTGATGAAATTTACGAAACCAGAGTGTCCGAAAAGTCAAGGTACCTCACCCTGCGCATTGGCCCGCGTATAGCCCCTGCCCCAGCGTCCTCAACCTGGCGAGCTATAATCCGCAACTGCCTCCTTCCATATGCCAGCGTTAGAACAACGTCCGTTCAGATAACTTTAGAGGAGCAACTGATGCCACACCAGACACCCGAATGGGCTATTCCGACGAACATCAGCGAAATCGTTGATGCCAACGAAATGTGGGAGGACGAAAGCTGGGCCCCGTTTTTGCTCACCGTCATTGGCGGAACTACCTACAAAGGACGCGATATTCCATTGGCATGGCAGATCGAATTTGAACCTGCAGAAGATGCATTTCAAGGTCCAAACAAAGCGGTCGTCGCTCTTGGGATTGAACCCGACGGATATGGATGGGCAAACGTCCTTCACAGTGTTATTTCGAAACATCATCCCGAAATTGTGGATGAACTTCAGTTCGGGGACACCGACAGTGACGCTTGCGTTGTATGGGTCGAATCTGAAAGCTCATGCAAGACATTGATGCACGTTGCGTGGGGCCTGATAGCAGGAAAGTAACTTGCAGCCGTCGAACCGGCTATCTGGATGGATTATTGGCACCAGCACCAAGCGTCACCGCAAGGAACCATCGCAGCAAAAAGGACGTGAAAAAACCAACCGAATCCCAATGCAATATTAGATCTTGCTGGGAAGAGGCTGACGAATCAACCGCGGGCTGCGCCCGTCAAGCGCGACGCCTTCTTACGGAACAGCTGTCCACCGCGCCAGAGCTTCCAAAGTGTGGTCAGGCTGGCGATAGACACGATTGCCCAGCACGCGATGGCCAGCACGCCACCGAAACGCCGGCGGGTCACGAACACGAACACCCAGAAAAACAGGACGTAGCAGGCCGGGCCCGCACATATCGCACAGATGAGGGACTGCGCCTTTGCGCCCAGCCTCAAGCTCAGCGCGGGAACGAAAAAGACGCACAGCACCACGAGCAGGGTGAAGGCGCCTTCCGGATTCACAGCGGCAATCTCTCCCACCGCCTCCCGGGCTTTATCGAATCCGTACAGAGTCGACTCCTTGACGGCCAATCGCTGGTCGACGCCAGCTTCCTGGCTGCACGTCGACAAGGGCAGCACGAAACAACAGGCCAGCAGCCAGGCAGCGAACTTTTTCACCAGCGCGACGGTTGGTACAAACGGCATGTGAACTCCGTGGATGGATGGAGTGAAGGAACGTTTCGGTGTCAGCAGGGTACAACGCTGAGCGTGCTGCCCACCGCGTGCAAAGTGCCATTCATCAAGCGCGTGACGACACGGCCGCGATTGAAAACCACATCCGACAGACAGGCAATCGCCAGCCCCATCCAGGCAAAGTACGCCAAGCCCACATACCTGCCGAACAGGATCGTGTGCAGCCAGTCTTGCTCGAACAAATACATGCCTCCCACCAGCAGCGCCGAACCGATCAGCACCAGCGCCGGCAGCAACAACTGAACACCGGCCCGCTTGCGCACCACGACGGCGATGCCGAGCAGCGCGAACACCAGCGCATTCACGCCCGTAAAAATCCGGAATTCCCGCGTCAGCGCCGCCGCCACTTCCATGTATTTGGTACGGATCAGGGTGTCGATGCGTTCGTTCATATGCGTGAGCTGCGCCAGCCTGTCATGCGAAATCGCCTCGATCATCTTTCGGCAGGGACAAGACGGATCGCGCATCTGATCCGCGATGGCGCCTATCCTGGCCGGCAAATCCTTCGCGAGGCCACGTTTGAGCGCATCGATTTCCTCGGCATTACGCCCGCTGATCCGGGCGAGCACGCTGCCGAGGCGGCTGTCCTGCAAACTGTCGAGCTGTGTGCCGACCCGATGTTCGAGCTCAATCAGCACCACCTTGCGGGCGAGCGATTCGACAAACGCCGGTTGTATGTAGGACAGGAGGAATGCCGCGCCGAAGCCGATTGTGCCAACCAGGCTGAGAATGCCAAAGAATTTACGCATTGGAAAATAAAACCTATCGATTGAGCTACATAGCATACACGAGCATTTTTTAGCCTTGTCGGTAAAGCAGCCAGTTCCCGCAGCGGCCAGAGCGGGCTCGACCCCGGCTCGCTGGCGCCAACCTTGCTCGACCTTGTGATCGTATCCCTGCTGGCCGTGGCTTTGGCAAATAGAAGCTGTCACAATAAGTTCCCGACTCTTAAAAAAACTAAAACATGAAGACATTTGCACGTGGCGCCGCTCTGCTGGCTCTGATTCTGACCGCCTCTGGCGTCAACGCCGCGCCTGAACTGACGGCGCAGGCGCTCTACCAAAACAATTGCGCCGCCTGCCATGGGGCGAACATGGAGGGCGGTGTCGGCCCCACGCTGCTCCAGCACAAGTGGCTGCACGGCGAGCCGACCAAGGCCAACCTGCAACAAGTGATCGGCAATGGCGTGCCGGAAAAGGGCATGCCTGCCTGGTCGACCGTCCTGCGCCCGGCGGAGATTGAACGGCTGGCGGAGCATCTCGCCTCGTTCTCCAGCGTCATCCCGGCGGCGCGCAACGGCGTCTCACAGGTCACGCCGATCCCCGACCTGGCCGGTTTCAAGTTGCCCAAGGGTTTCCATATCAGCGTGTACGCCGACGGCGCGCCGGCTGCGCGCGCGCTGGCCGTGTCCGGCAGCGGCATCGTCTATGTGGGCTCACGCGCCGCTGGCAAGGTGTATGCCTTGGTGCCGAGCGCCGACAAGGCCAGCGCCAGCGTCGTCGTCATCGCCGAAAAGCTGTCGGCCCCGATCGGCCTGACCCTGGTCAACGGCGCGCTGTACGTGGCCGAAATCCACCGCGTGATCCGTTTCGACGACATCGACAAGCGCTATGCCAGCAAGCCCTCGTTCGTGGTGGTGAAGGGCGACATCCCCAAGGAAACGGCGCACGGCGAGAAGGTGCTCAAACTCGGCCCGGACGGCAAGCTCTACATGCCGGTCGGCGCGCCCTGCAACCGATGCAACAAGGAAGACGAGCCGCACTCGAAGATCTGGCGCATGGACCCTGACGGCAGCCATTTCGAGGAGTACGCGCGCGGCATCCGCAACGTGGTCGGTTTCGCCTTCCATCCCCAGACCAAGGCGCTGTGGTTCACCGATAACGGCCCTGACAGTCTGGGCGACAACGGACCATCGGACGAACTGAACGTGGCGCCCAAGGCCGGCCTGCATTTCGGCTTCCCGTATTGCCACGGCGGCGCGGTGCCCGATCCGGAATTTGCCAAGGGCCGCAGCTGCGATGAATTCGTCGCGCCGGTGGCCAAGCTGGGGCCGCACGTGGCCTCGCTGGGCCTGACTTTTTATACGGGCACGCAATTCCCGACCACCTATCAAGGCAATCTGTTTGTCGCGGAACACGGCTCATGGAACCGGCCGAACCGGATCGGCTATCGCATCGCCCTGATCACTCTGTACGGCGACAAGGTGGTCAGCGACACGCCCTTCCTCGAAGGCTTCCTGCGCGGCGAGGCCGTGGTCGGACGGCCGGCCGATGTTGCCGTGCTGGCCGATGGATCGATGCTGGTGTCCGACGATTACGGTGGCCGCGTCTACCGGATCACGTACGACGGAAAATAATGCTGGCGCGGCGCCTCGGATAACGATGGCGCCGTTTTCTTAGGCAGGCCAAGGGCGGCAAGTATCGCCCGGCTCTATGGCTGCATCGAGGTACCTGTCAATGTCCCCGATGCACGCGAACGGCTGGAACTCACTCCTGCCAAAAACTGACAGTACCGAGGTATAAGATCCCTGCTTTCCCCACGGAGAGCACATCATGCCAAAGACCTACCACGGAAGCTGCCATTGTGGCGCCGTCCGCTACGAAGCCGACCTCGACTTGAGCGCAGGCTCGGGCAAGTGCAACTGCTCGATCTGCACCAAGACCCGCAACTGGAACGTCGTCATCAAACCCGACGCCTTCCGCCTGCCGGCCGGCGAAGCGGCCCTGAGCGACTATCAATTTGCCACCAGGAGCGGCCACCACCTGTTCTGCAAGCACTGCGGCGTGCGCACCTTCGCCCGAGGCCATGTGGAAGAAATCGGCGGCGACTTCGTCTCGGTCCAGCTCGCGACACTCGACGACGTTTCACCGACAGAATTGCTAGAAGGGCCGGTCCGTTTCGCCAATGGCCGCGACAACAACTGGTGGAATCCGCCGGAAGAAACGCGCCACCTTTAATTCACGCGACGACAAGCAGCTTGCATGTGGCGCGGGCCCCATCGCGCCCGGCCACCCCTCATTGCCTAGAAATGGTACTCGGCGCGCACCATCGGCGTCTTGGCAAACGCCCCCGGCCCTGCGACCGAGACCGGATTGCCGAACTTGTTCTTCCAGTACTGATACTCCAGTCCCAGCTTGAAGGTGTTCTTCGCCATGCCCAAGCCGGCCCCGGCATCCCACATGATCTGCATGTCGATATTCGTCTCGGCCGCCGTGTTGCCGCCGAACTCATCCTTGCCTTTCGATTCGATAAAATTGGCAAAGCCCTCGAACGACAACGGCAGCGAGCCGAGTGGAATGCCCCAGTCGAAGGTCAGCATCGCGTGCGTCTTGTAGGTATAGCGCGCGATACCGGTTGGCGCGTTGCTCTCGCGCAGCAGCAGGAGGCTGCTGTTGAGGTGGCCAGGCACATCCCACATCAGCGTCGGGCCGGCCACGATCATCCGCTTGCGCGAGCTGTAGCCCACATCGTTCTTGGTGTTCCAGTCGAAGCCGAGGGTCGCGCCGACGCCCTTGACCGGCCCGAACTCGAGCTCGCTGCCCGACACCTTGCCCAGGTCCAGCGTGTTGCGATAGACCACATACGCTTCCTGCGCGCCCGATTTCAGTCCGGCGGCCGGATCGTTCATGTCCGACAGCAGCATGTCGACATTGAAGAAATTGACGCCGTACTTGTAGCCGCTCACATGGGTCAGCGCGAAGATATTTTTACTGATGTCCTTGTTGTTGAACGGCTCGGCGAACTCGCTGCCATGGCGCCAGCTGATCGAGGTGTCGCTCCAGTCGGCGGCCCCGGCGTGCGAACACACCAGGAATGCCAGAACCAGGGACAAGGAACGGATGGGGGAATTCATGAATAATCTCCAGAGGTTAAGAAACAGCGACAGCACAAGGAATTGGACAATTAAATTTTCTAATTGATGCACGCAATCTTGTATCCAAGATTGAATACATATAAGCAACCCTTGTGCCAATCTGACTACTCTGGAAATCAGAGGCTATGACGCTTGAGAACAGCGTTTGCGCGCTGCGGGCGCACTTGCGTGACGCAGCCCGCCGATCCGGGGCGCACTTGAAAAGGGAGGAAACGAGGGGATCGTGGCGCCGGCGGAAAGCAGGCAAGCACCAACGCGAAGATCAGCGCATGGTCTGCGATTGCCGCAGTTTGTGCCTCGCAATCTTGCCGCTGGTCCGCATCGGCACCTTGCGTGCTCACCGTCGCAGCAGCGCCGGTCGTGTGACGCCGGCCGCGCCTTCGACATGGCCGACCATCGACTGGGTGAAGTTGCTGCTGCCCGCCAAGGTGATCTGCAAGTCATACCAGCCATCCGTCGCGATGCAAGGCAGCAGCGCACTGCTGCCGGCCTCGACCGTGATCGTGTGGCTGAACACGCCGCTGGAGGTGATTCGGTCGAGCACCGTGAACACGGCGCTGTTGCTGGTGCCGTGATTGTCGAACAGGATGCGCAGCGGCTCGCCGGCGC